>CAYSHC010000020.1:2952-56540 GCA_964430855.1 uncultured Vicinamibacteraceae bacterium | reverse complement strand
TGTCGTGCTGCCGGGCCAGGACGGCCACGGTGTAGGTGCCGATCTTGTTGGCCGTGTCGCCATTGGCCGCAATCCTGTCGGCACCGACGACGACGCAGCTGATGCGGCCGTCACGCATGAGCACGGCGGCCATGTTGTCGGTGATGACCGTCGTGTCGATCCCGTCGCGGGTCAGCTCCCACGCGGTGAGGCGCGCGCCCTGGAGCACCGGGCGCGTCTCGTCGGCATACACGCGCACGCGACGGCCGAGGTCCACGGCCCCGCGGATGACGCCGAGCGCCGTCCCGTACCCCGCCGTCGCCAGCGCGCCGGCGTTGCAGTGCGTGAGGACCCCGGCACCGTCCGGGATCAGGACGCCGCCGGCCCGCCCGATGGCGCGGCAGTGCTCGACGTCCTCGTCGTGGATGGCCATTGCCTCGGCGAGCATCCGGTCGCGCAGGTCGTCGACGCTCGCGCCGGACCGGACCTGGTCCGAGAACACCATCTTCATCCTGTCGATGGCCCAGAACAGGTTGACCGCCGTGGGACGCGTGGCCGCCAGCAGGTCGCAATCGCGCAGGAACTCGGTCATCAGCTGCCTGGTGCCCGATGCCTTCGACGCGCGGATGCCGAGCGCCAGGCCCATCGCGGCCGCGACGCCGATGGCCGGCGCCCCGCGGATGACCATGGTCCTGATGGCGCGCGCCACCTCCTTCGGCGTGGTGCACGTCACGTACTGTTCGCGGATCGGCAGCTTGCGCTGGTCGACCATCACGACGACATCGTCCTGCCAGGCAATCGTCGGAAGCATGCGGCACCGATCTTAACCGGTGGCGCACGGCGGCTGCACGCGAGGGCGGTCCGCCCGGAGGCCTGCTACCCGAGCAGCGCGCGGTCGAACGGCTCGGGCAGCAGCGCCGCGAGCGCGAAGGTCAGGTGGCGGCCGCTGTCGTCCGCGCACACCACGGGCACGTCGCCGCAGAACTCCCAGAGGAGCTGCCGGCAGGCCCCGCAGGGCGGTGTCGGCCCGGCCGCCGACCCGACCACGGCCACCCCCGCGAAGTCGCCGGGCCGGGCCCCCTGCGCGACGGCGGTGAAGAGCGCGACGCGCTCGGCGCACATCGTCAGGCCGTACGTCGCGTTCTCGACGTTGACGCCCGTCACGATGCGCCCGTCGCGGAGGCGCAGCGCCGCGCCCACGGCAAACCCCGAGAAGGGCGCGTAGGCGCGCGCGCGTGCCCCGCGCGCGGCGGCGACCAGCTCGTCGTCGACAGGGGCGGGCGGCTCGCTCACGAGTCCTCCGGCAGGCGCGCGATGAAGGCGTCGAGCAGTGCGATGAACTGGCCGCGCACGCGTGCGGCGACGTCCATCACGTCGTCGTGGCGCAGCGGCGCCGCCACGACGCCCGCGGCGGGGTTGGTGATGCACGAGAGGCCCGCCACCCGCAGGCCCATGTGCCGCGCGGCGATGGCTTCCGGCACGGTCGACATGCCGACGGCGTCGGCTCCCAGTGTGCGGAACGCGCGGATCTCCGCCGGCGTCTCGTAGCTCGGCCCGAGCACGCCGATGTAGGTGCCGTGCGCGAGCGCGACGCCCGCGTCGTCGGCCGCCTTGTCGAGCGCCGCGCGCAGCTCGGGGTCGTAGAGGGTCGTCATGTCGGGAAAGCGCTCGCCGAGCTGCGGGTCGTTCGGCCCGACCAGCGGGTTGACGCCCATCAGGTTGATGTGGTCGTCGATGGCCATGAGGGCGCCGGTGGCAAAGGCCTCGTTGATGCCGCCCGCGGCATTGGTGAGCAGGAGGTAACGCACGCCCCAGCGCGCCATGGCCCGTACGCCGAACACGACGTCGGCCACGGCGTGGCCCTCGTAGAGGTGCACGCGGCCCGAGAGCGCCGCCACGCGCGTGCCTGTGCGGTGCGTGCCCACGACCAGGCGCCCGGCGTGCCCGACGACGGCAGACGCCGGCCAGTGCGGGATCATCTCGTACGGCAGCACGCGCGGCGACTCGAGCGTGTCGGCGAAAGGCCCGAGCCCCGAGCCGAGCACGATGGCCAGCGGCGGCGCGGGACCGGCCTGCGCGCGCAGCACGCGGACGGCGTCGTCGAGGTCGGTGAGCATCGACATGGTGGCTCCTGGTCGGCCGCCGGCTCAGAGGAGGATCGCGGCAAGCGACGCGTTGATCAGCGTGGCGACGAATCCGCCCAGCAGGGCACGGCCGCCGAGGCGCGCCAGGTCGCCGCGCCGGGTCGGCGCCATCCCGCCGAGGCCCCCGAGCATGATGCCGATCGAGCCGAAGTTGGCAAAGCCCGTGAGCGCGAACGTGGCCAGGCTGTAGGAGCGCGGGTCGATCTGCTCGCGGTACTCGGAGGTCAGCTTCACGTAGGCCACGAACTCGTTGGCGACGAGCTTGGTGCCCAGCAGGTCGGCCACCGCGGGCACGTCGGCGGGACGCACGCCCATCAGCACCGCGACGGGGCTGAACACCCAGCCGAAGACGCGCGCAAGCGTCAGCTTTTCGTGCACGAGCGACAGCACGCCGTCGAAGAACGCGATGAACGCCAGGAAGGCGATGAGCATCGCGGCGATGTTGATCGCGAGCGTGGTGCCTTCGGACGCGCCCGTCGCGACGGCGTCCACGATGTTGGCCGACCGCGACTCCACGCGCACCCGCACCTCGCCGCGCGTGGCGGGCTCGTCCGTCTCGGGCAGCAGGATCTTCGAGAGGTAGAGGCCGCACGGAGCCGCCATCACGCTCGTCGTGAGGATCGCGATCGGGTCGGCGCCGAGCGCGATGTACACCGCCATCACGCCGCCCGAGATGGTCGCCATGCCCCCCACCATCATCGCCAGCAGCTCCGACCGCGTCATGAGCGGGATGTAGGGCTTGACGATGATGGGGGCCTCGGTCTGTCCCATGAACACGTTGGCCGCCGCCGCGAGCGTCTCCGCGCCGCTCGTGCCGAGCAGGCGCATCATCACGCGCGCCATCAGGCGCACCACCCACTGGAGGATGCCGAGGTGATAGAGCGCGGTGAAGACCGCCGAGATGAAGATCACCGTCGGCAGCGCGACGAAGGCGAAGACGAACCCGTTGGCCTCGCCGAAGATCCCGGCCATGGCCTGCTGGTTGGCGAGCACGCCGAAGACGAACTGCGCGCCCGCGCTGCTGAACTCGAGGAAGCGCGCGACCATGCCGGCGATTGCGCTGAACAGCGCGTACCCGGGACGGAAGCCGCCGATGTCGAGCCGCAGGATGAAGAGCGCGAGGAGCACCTGGAGCGCGAACCCCGCGCCCACGGTGCGCCAGTTCACCGCGCGGAGGTTGGCCGAGCACGCCGCGATGAGGCACAGGAAGGCCAGCACGCCGATGCCTGCCTGCACGCGCAGGCCGATCCACGACCCGGCGGCATAGCTCACGGCCGTCAGCAGCGCCGTCGCGCCCAGCAGGCCGAGCCGCCACGAGCCGGGCGTCACCGTGACGATGGGCGGAGAGGGGGGAGGCGATGTCGTTTCGTCGGTCATGACGCAGCGGCCCCGAAGCGTTCGATCACGGGCGGCCGGATGGTCGGGGGCGCCGGGCCGACCTGCACGGCGCGCGTGAGCAGCGGCCACGCCGCGTCGCGGCGGGCGCCGTCGCGCGAGTGGACCTCCAGCACCGGCGTGCCGCGCTCGACGGCACTCCCGAGCGGCGCGAGGACGACGACGCCCACGGATGGATCGATGGCCTCGTCGATGCGCGACCGGCCGGCGCCGAGCTGCACCGCCGCGTGGCCAATGAGGCCGGCGTCGAGCGACGTCACGAAGCCCGACGCGGGGGCCTCGACGATCGCGACGTCGGGGGCCGTGGGCAGCCGGCCGGGATCGTCGATGACGCCGGCATCGCCACCCTGCCGCTCGACGACGCGGCGGAAGACGTCGAGCGCGGAGCCGTCGTGCAACGTCGCGCGGGCGCGTTCGCGGCCCTCGTCGAGCGACGTGGCACGCTCGCCCAGCAGGATCATCAGCGCAGCAAGCTCCACGCAGAGCGTGATCAGGTCGTCCGGTCCGCCACCGCGGAGCACCTCGAGGCACTCGCGCACCTCGAGGGCGTTGCCGACGGCCCGGCCGAGCGGCGCGTCCATCGGCGTGAGCAGCGCGGCGCATGTCAGGCCGGAGGCTTCGGCGAGCGACACGAGCGCCGCGGCGAGTTCGCGGGCCCGGGCCTGGTCGGGCATGAACGCGCCGGCGCCCGTCTTGACGTCGAGCACGAGCCCGTCGATACCCTCGGCGATCTTCTTGCTGAGGATGGAGGCGCAGATGAGCGGCAGGCTCTCGACGGTCGCCGTCACGTCACGCAGCGCGTAGAGCCGGCGGTCGGCCGGCGCCACTTCGTCCGTCTGCCCGATGAGCGCGCAGCCCAGCTCGGCGACCTGCGCGCGGAATTCGCCAATCGACAGCGCCGTCCGGAATCCCGGGATGGCCTCGAGCTTGTCGAGGGTGCCGCCGGTGTGGCCGAGCCCGCGCCCCGACATCATGGGCACGGGCACGCCGCAGGCCGCGGCCATCGGCGCGATGACGAGCGACGTCTTGTCGCCGACGCCGCCGGTGCTGTGCTTGTCGACCTTGAGGCCCGGCACATGCGACAGGTCGACACGAATGCCCGAGTCGACCATCGCCTGCGTGAGCATGGCCGTCTCGTCCGGCGTCAGCCCGCGCAGCCACACGGCCATCAGCCAGGCCGACAGCTGGTAGTCGGGCACCGACCCGTCCGCCGCGCCACGCACCATGAGGGTGATCTCGTCGCGGGTGAGCGCACGGCCGTCACGTGTGGCGCGAATGATGTCGACCGCCCGCATGCGTGGCGGTCAGTATACTGGCAGGCACCCTCGATGACCCGCGCCTGCCTCCTGCCATTTGCCGGCCTCGTCGCCGCCGGGCTCGTCATCGCGGCGCGGTCCACGCCCGTCGCGTCGCCGGCCGACACGGTGCTCGTCAACGGCACGATCCACACGGTGGATCCGGGCCGGCCGCGCGCGCAGGCGCTCGCCATCCGCGGCGACCGGCTGCTGGTGGTCGGCAGCGATGACGAGGTGCTGGCCTGGCGCGGCCCGGAGACGACGGTCATCGACCTGGGCGGGCGTGCCGTCGTGCCGGGCCTGCATGACGCGCACGGCCACCTCGTCGGCCTCGGCCAGAGCCTCGAGGTGCTCGACCTGCGGCAGGCCCGCGACGTCCGCGAGCTGGCGGCGCGCGTCGCCGCCCGCGCCGCAGAGACGCCGGCGGGCTCGTGGATCGTCGGGCGCGGGTGGGACCAGAACGCCTGGCCGGGCGCGGCGTGGCCGACGGCGGCGGACCTCGATCCGGTGACGCCCGATCACCCCGTCCTGCTCACGCGCATCGATGGCCACGCGGCGGTTGCCAACACGCGTGCGCTCGACGCTGCCGGCGTCACGGCCGACACGCCCGATCCGGAGGGCGGACGGGTGCTGCGCGACGACGATGGCCAGCCGACGGGCGTGCTCGTCGACGCCGCGATGTCACTCGTGTCGAGGCACGTGCCGCCGCCGACACCGGAGGTCCTGCGCCGGCGCATCGCGCTCGCCGACGCGACGCTGGCACGGCTCGGCGTCACGACCGTCCACGACGCCGGCGTGCCGCTCGACACGGTGCACGTGTACCGGACGATGGTGGACGAGGGCGCGCTCTCGACGCGGCTGTACGTGATGCTGTCGGCATCGGCCGCGAGGGCCGGCGCCTTGCCGGCGCCGCTCGTCGGTTACGGCGCCAACCAGCTGCACGTGCGCGCGGTGAAGCTCGTCGCGGACGGCGCGCTCGGATCCCGCGGCGCACACCTGCTCGCACCGTATGCCGACGACCCGGCGACGAGCGGCCTCGCGGTGACGGCGGCCGCCGAGCTGTACGAGCAGGTCCGCGCCGTCGTGCGTGCCGGCTATCAGCCCGCGGTGCACGCCATCGGCGACCGCGCGAACCGGACCGTGCTCGACGTCTTCGAGCGGGTCCAGCGCGAGGTGCCCGGGAGCCGGCACCTGCGGATGCGCAACGAGCACGCGCAGATCCTCCACCCGGACGACATCCCGCGCTTCGCGGCGCTCGACGTGATCGCGTCCATGCAGCCGACGCACGCGACGTCCGACATGGCGTGGGTGCCCGCGCGCCTCGGCGCGGCGCGGACGCGCGGGGCGTACGTCTGGCAGACGCTGCTCGGCACTGGCGCCCGGCTGGCCAGCGGGTCGGACTTCCCCGTCGAGGACCCGAACCCGATGCTGGGCTTTCATGCGGCCGTGACGCGGCAGACGCCCGACGGGCAGCCGCCCGGCGGCTGGATGCCCGACGAGCGGATGACGCGGGAGCAGGCGCTGCGCAGCTTCACGGCCGAGGCCGCCTACGCCGCGCACCTCGAGGCCGATCTCGGGATGCTGCGCGCGGGCAAGCTCGCCGACCTCGTCGTGCTGTCGCGCGACATCATGCAGGTCGCGGCTGACGAAATTCCGGGGACGCAGGTCGTCCTCACCATGGTGGGCGGACGCATCGTGCATCGCGATGGGCTCTGACGCGACGCGTGCGCTGGTGCTCGGCGCAGCCACGCTGACCGCGGCGCTGGCGTGGCTGGCCGCGCAGGCGCTGCGCGTGCCCGTGCGCCACCCGTCGCGCCTGGTCGCGGAGCTCCGGCTGGCACAGGCCGCGGCGGTGCTCCTCGCGTTCTCGGCAGCGCTGCTGGCGGGCCTCTCCGCAGCACACGCCGAGGTGCCGGGTGCGGGACTCGACATGGCGTTTGCCGTCGTGTGGTGCGGCCTGGCCCTGATGACGCTCGTGCGCGACGCGTCCGCGGCCCTGGGCTGGCTCGCGGCGGGCTTTGCCGGACGCGCCGTGCTCGACCTCCTCCACCTGCCGGGGTGGCTCCCCGGCCCGGTGCCGCGCGGGTACCTTGTCGCCAGCGCCGTCGTCAACGCGGTGGCGGCCGGCTGCTGCGTCCTGCCGCTGGTGCAGCGCCGCCATTCATGATGCAATGCACGCGTTTGTCGACGGGGAAGCCCTCCCCTCTTCTCCAGGAGTAACGTGCATGTCGTTGTCAGTCTCACGCCGCCGGTTCCTGCAGGGGCTCGGCGTCGCCGCCGTGGCCGCCCCGTTCGGCCCGACCGCCCTCGCGCAGGGGCGCAAGATCCGTCACGCCAGCTTCGGCGCCGCAGGCATGGCGCTCTCGGACATCCGCGGGTTCCGCAGCCACCCCGCCTTCGAGCTCGTGGCGGTGGCCGATACGGACCTCGCGCGGACGGAAGGCGTCAAGAAGCTCTTCCCCAACGTCAAGGTGTACCAGGACTGGCGCGAGCTGTTGCGCGTCGAGGGCCCCACCCTCGACTCGGTGAACGTCTCGACGCCGGACCACATGCACGCGCCCATCGCGCTGGCAGCCATGGCGATGGACAAGCATGTCTACCTCCAGAAGCCGATGGCCCTCACGGTCCGCGAGACACGGAAGCTGGCGCAGGTGGCGCGCGAGCGGCAGCTCGTCACGCAGATGGGCATCCAGACCTCGTCGCACCCGACACAGCTGGCCACCGAGGCGATGATCCGCAGCGGCGTGATCGGCAAGGTCCGCGAGGTGCACACCTTCTGCAACAAGACCTGGGGCGATCCCGACCCGCTGCCCAACCGGCGTGATCCCATCCCCGAGACCCTCGACTGGGACGGCTGGCTCGGCGTCGGCGAGAAGCGCCCCTACATCCAGGACGCCTACCACCCCGGCAACTGGCGCAAGCGCGTCGGCTTCGGCACCGGGACGCTCGGCGACATGGGCTGCCACATCTTCAGCCCGCCGATGCGCGCTCTCGGCCTGCACATCCCAACGCAGGTCATCTCGTACGGCCCGGCCGGGGTTCATGGCAACTGGCCAATCCGCTCCCGCATCCAGTACACCTTCCCGGGCACCGCGCTGACGGCCGGCGACACACTCGACTTCTGGTGGTACGACGGCGAGGAGCCGGTGCCTGCGCAGGTGATCGAGCAGGTCGGCGGCACGCGTCCGCCGTCGGGCTCGATCTTCATCGGGACCGAGGGGGCACTCCTGCTGCCGCATATCGGCGAGCCGTCGCTGCACCCCGCGAGCAAGTTCGCCAGCCACGCCATGCCGGTGGTCCAGGAGCGCAACCACTGGGGCGAGTTCCTCGACGCGGTCCTCGTCGGCACGGGCGCGACGTGCTCGGCCGGGTTCGACTACGCGCAGCTGGTGACCGAGGTCGTGCTGCTCGGCACCATCGCGTCGCACTTCCCGAACGAGACGCTCGCCTACGATCCGGCGACCATGCGCTTCCCGTCGCACCGGGAAGCCAGCGCGTGGATCACGCGGAGCTATCGCAGGCAGTACCTGCTGACGAGCATCTGACGAGGCGGGGCCTCATCTCCGGGGCCCCGCCCTTCTCCGCCCTGGAGGGATCGTGCACCGAGTGCTGCTGACCGTCGTCGCCCTGGCGGTGGCCTGTGCCGGGCTCGTGGTCTCGGCGCAGCCCGCCGGGCCCACGCGGATGATTCGGCCCGACCTGCGCGAGGCGCTGCGCGTGGCGGCGCGCACCAACGCGACATACCTGCCCGGGCGGGTGCTGGTGAAGTTCCGCGACGGCCTGCCGACCGCGGCGCAGACAGCTGCCATCACCGAGACGCTGCCGGCCGCCCGCCTGCGCCAGCCGTCGCCACGCGTCGACTTCCGCGTGGTCGACATTCCGGTCGACGACGACGCGCGCGCCGCGGCGCAGGCCCTCGCGGCCCGGCCCGAGGTGGAGTACGCCGAACCGGATCACTTCCAGTCGATGTCGTTGACGCCCACCGACCCGGGCTACGCCCGTCAGTGGAACCTGCGGCTGCTCGACATGGAGCGCGCGTGGGACATCAACGACGGCGGCCGCGGCGTCATCGTCGCGGTGCTCGACTCGGGGCTGGCCATGGCCAGCGACGTGCTCGTCTTCCCGCGGTTCTTCGCGGGCAGGCTGACGGCGGTCGCTGTGCCGTTTGCGCCGGCCACCGACATCGCCACGCCCGGCCGGATCGTGGCGCCCTACGACTTTCTCTACGAGGACGACCTGCCGTACGACATGGATGGCCACGGCACGCACGTCGCCGGCACGGCCCTCCAGCATGCCAACGGCGAGAGCGGCGTCGGCATGGCGTTCAACGCACGCGTGATGCCGCTCAAGGTCTGCCTCGGGCCGTGGGAGCTGCTCTTCCTGCTCGCCGAGGACGGCGTCTCGACGCTGCCGCCTGCGCTGGCCAACGGTGTCTGCCTCACCTCGGAGGAAGCGCGTGCCGTCCGGTATGCCGTCGACAACGGCGCGCGCGTCCTGAACATGAGCTTCGGGGGAACCGAGCCGAACGCGGCGCTGCGGTCGGCGCTCGAGTACGCCGTCTCGCGCGGCGCGTTCGTCGCCGTCGCTGCCGGCAACGAATACGAGGACGGCAACCCGGAGAGCTACCCGGCCGTCTACGCGCGCGACATCGCCGGCGTGATGGCCGTCGGCGCCGTCGGGCGCGACCAGGTGCGCGCGCCCTACTCGTCCACGGGCTCGTACGTCGAGATCGTCGCGCCTGGGGGCAACGGCGACCAGGGTGGACGCGACGGGCTCATCTGGCAGCAGACGTATGCCGTCAGCGCGACCCGCCTCGGCCAGGAGGCGCCGCGCTTCGACGTCCTGACCGACGAGCCGCTCCAGGGGACGTCCATGGCGGCGCCCCACGTCGCCGGCCTCGCCGCGCTCCTGCACTCGCAGGGCGTCACCAATCCCGCGGCCATCGAGGCTGCCATCCGGCACTTCGCGCGCAAGCGCGGTTCTGCGGTGCGCGACGACGAATACGGGTACGGCCTCATCGACCCGCCGGCGACGCTGCGCGGCCTGGGGATCATCCGATGAGGCGATCGATTGCGGTGTTGCTCGGCCTGTGGGCCGTCGCCATGGCGCCTGCGTCGGCGCTGGCCCAGGACGGCGAGCCCGAGGCCCCGCCCGCCCAGCGGCGGCGTCCCGTGCGGGAGGTCCGCGAGGCGGCGCCGGGAACCGACCCGGCGGTGCGCGTGCGTCTGTCGGGCCACGTCGGCCTCACGTCGTTCACGGCCAGCGACAGCTTCGAGGCCGTCCTCGACACGAGCAGCGGGCCCGTCTATGGCGGCGGGGCGGGCCTGCTCATCGGCCGGCACCTCTTCGTCGACGTGCAGGTGTCACGTTTTTCCGCCGACGGCCAGCGCGTCTTCGTCACCGACGACCTCGAGGTGTTCCCGCTCGGCATCCCGGCCACCGTCAGCGTGACGCCCGTGGACATCAGCGCCGGCTGGCGGTTCACGCCGGGCCCGCCGCGGCCCGGCGGCGCCGCGCGGCGCGGCCTGCGGCTCGTGCCGTTCGCCGGCGGGGGCATCGGCGTGGTGCAGTACCGCGAGACGGCCGACTTCGCGAGGCCGGGCGACGACGTCAGTGACTCGTTCACCAGCTATCACGTGCTGGGCGGCCTGGAGCTGCCGTTCACGGGGACGTTCGGCGCGTCGCTGGACGGCCTCTACCGCTGGGTGCCCGACGCGCTCGGCCAGGACGGCGTCTCGGCGGCGTATGGAGAGACCGACCTTGGCGGCTTCACGCTCCGCGTCAGGGCGACGTTCACCTTCTGAGTTCACCGAACGCGTCCTGAAGGCCGTGCGGGCCATCCCGCGCGGCCGGGTGGCCACCTACGGCGACGTCGCGGCGGCGGCCGGACGGCCGGGTGCGGCACGCGCGGTCGGGGCCATCATGGCGACGAGCTGTCCGCCCGGCGTGCCGGCCCATCGAGTCGTGGGGGCGGGTGGGCAGCTCGGCGGGTACGGCGGGCACGAGGCCGAGAAGGCACGCCTCCTGGCTGCCGAGGGCGTTGTCGTCGTGGGCCGGAGAATCCGCGGATTCCGTGCTGTCCGCTGGCGCGCCTGAACCGGAACGCCTCACGTCTCGTCTTCTTCCGTTCAAGCCCGGCAACCATTCCCCTCCGGGCCCCGTCGAAGATGCCAGTGACGAGTCACGCCGCCGACCTCCGGCTGGCTGCCCGCTGCCGCGCCGGAGAACTCCCGGCGTTCGAGGAGCTCTATCGGACGCACGCGGGACGCCTGCACGCGGTGGCGTACCGGATGCTGGGCGACGCGGATGCCGCCGACGACGCCGTGCAGGAGATCTTCCTCACGGCGTTCCGCAAGCTCGACTCCTTTCGCGGGGAGTCGTCGCTCGGCACGTGGCTCTACCGCCTGGGCGTCAACGTCTGCCTCGACTGGCTGCGCAGCCGTGCGCGGCGCAACGACAGGCAGACCGTGTGGCTCGACGGCGACGTGGCGGACGGGCCGGAGGCGACGGCCCGCGGGCTCGGCCTCATCGACAGGCTCGACCTCGAGCGTGCGATCGCCGACCTGCCCGAAGGATGCCGGGCGGCGTTTCTGCTGCATGACGTCGAGGGGTTCGAGCACAAGGAGATTGCCGCGATGCTCGGCATCGCGGAAGGGACATCGAAGTCGCAGGTCCACAAGGCCCGACGCAAGCTGCGGGCCGTGCTGACGTTGCCGGAGGAGACACAGGCGTGACGTGTGCGGAATGCGGCGAACGGCTCGACGGATGGCTCCAGGGCCGTCTGGACGCCGCCGCCAGCGCGGAGGTCGAGGCGCACCTGCGCACGTGTGCCACGTGCCGCCGGACATTCGAGGACGCCCGCGCGCTCCAGGACGCCGCACGCCGCATCACCGGACGCGGGCCGAGTGACGAGGCGTGGGCCCGCCTCGCCGCCCGGCTCGAGCCGATGCTGGCCCGGCGGGCCGCAGCCGCCGCGGAGGTTCAACCGCCGCTCGGTGGCGCGCGGCGGTGGCGCGGCCTCGCGCTGGCCGCCATGCTCGCCGCCGTGATCGGCGCGTCGCTGTTCGGGCTGCACCAGTCCTTCTTCGAGGAAGCGCCGGCGCCTGCCGCGGCGGAGGTGCCGACGCCCGGTGCCCTCGTCGAGTCAATCGAACAGGAACTCGCGCAGGCGGCGGAGCACTACGAGCGCGCCATCAGCGGACTCGAACAGGTGGCCAGCGAGACCGACGCGCCGATCGACCCGCAGGTGATGGCGACGCTGCGCGAGAACCTCCGCATCATCGACGAAGCCATCGACGAGAGCCGCGCGGCCCTGCGCGAGGAGCCCACCAGCCGCATCGCCCAGGAGAGCCTCTTCGACGCGTTCCGCCGGAAGGTGGCGCTGCTGCAGGACACCATCGCGCTGATGAACGAGATGCGCAGGGGCAATCAGGCGGGGGCGGCGTCCATCGCCACCGGCCTGAGCGAGGGATGACCACATGACCAACCTGGTACTGGGCACGGTGCTTTCGATGGCAGTGGCCGCGGCGCCCGCCGGAGTCCCGCTCGAGACGTCCCCGCGGCCGCACGAGCTGCAGCAGCCGTCTTCGGGCAGTGCCACGGCGGACCGTCAGGCTCCGCCCGCCCCGCCGGCGCCGCCGGCCCCGCCACGGCACGACCCTGCCGAGGCGCGCGCGCGGGCCGCGCGCGAGGCAGCCCGGGCCAGGGCGCAGGCACGCGCGGCCGCCGGGGCGCGCCGCGACCGCTGGGTCTACGTCTCCGGCGAGCCGCTCTCCCGCACCTTCACTGCGCGCCCCGGTGACATCGTCGAGCTGTCCAACATGGCGGGTGACATCGTCGTGACCGGCGGCAGCGCGAGCGAGGGCCGCATCGTCGCGCACAGGAAGGCCGGGGGCAGCACCGAGGCCGAGGCACGGGCGCTCGCGGCGGAGATGCGACTCGAGGTCGAGCAGCACCCGCAGCGCGTGGTCATCCGCGTCCAGCCCTCCTCCAGGGCGAATGCCTATCGGGTCGATTACCAGATCACCCTGCCGCAGGGCGTGGGCGTGGACGTGCGCAACGCCTCCGGCGCGATCGCGCTCGAGGGCATCACCGGCGACGTCCGCGTCGCCGCGATGTCGGGCGACATCACGGGGCAGCGGCTCAGCCGGGTGCGCTCCCTCAAGACGATGTCGGGCGACATCACGCTGACCAGCAGCACGCTCGAGGGCGAAGCCGACGTGCAGACGGTGAGCGGCGACCTCACGGCGAGCGGCCTGAAGGCGCGGGCGCTCACGCTGGGCTCGGTGAGCGGCGACGTGGTCGTCAAGGACGCGCAGTGCGAGCGCCTCACGGTGCGCACCGTCAGCGGCGACATCGTGTTTGCCAGCCCGGCCGTCGCGGGCGGCCGGTACGAGATGAAGTCGCACAACGGGTCCATCAGTGTCGTCACCGGTGCAGGCGGTGCCGGGTTCTCGTACGAGGCCCAGACCGTCAAGGGCGACATTCACGCCGAGGGCGACGGCGGGGAGTCGTCGCCCCGCCGGGCCACCGGGCGGGTCGGCGACGGCTCGGCGTTCTTCGAGCTGACGTCATTTGTCGGAGACATCGAGGTCAAGCGCCAGGGCCGCTGAGCCGGTGCCCCGGGCGCCCCGGTCCGGCGGGGGTGCCGCTGCCGGCGCGACGGGGCCCAAGCTCATCCTGCGGCGTCCATCCATCCCCGTAAGCGGAGGCCAACGCGATTGCGGCCAGGCCGCCTGCAGACACCGTATAATGGTCAGGTGTCGAGGAGGCATCTGATGAGCCGAGCAAACATGAATCGTCTGGTTGGTGGAGTTGCTGCGGCCGCCCTCGTGGTCGCCAGCGCGTCGCCGCTGTTCGCACAGCACAAGGCGCCGAAGACGCAGCCGGCCACCGCCCCTGCGAAGACCGAGGCGCTGCCCGAAGGCGTGACGTCACTCGGGACCGTGCGCCTGCCGCAGGCGGTCAAGGCGAATGGCGAGACGCTGAGTGCCGGCACCTATCAGGTGCGGCTGACGGCAGAGACGGCGCCGGCCGCGACGGGCGCGACCGAGTCGTATGCACGCTGGGTCGAGTTCGTCCGTGGCGGTGAAGTCCGCGGCAAGGAAGTCGTGAGCATCGTTCCGCAGGCCGAGATCGACGCCGTCGCCAAGGGCGGCGCGCCGGCGCCCGGCAGTGCGAAGGTCGAGATGCTCCGCGGCAACGACTACATCAGGGTCTGGATCAACAGGGGCGGCACGCACTACCTCGTGCACCTCGTCCCGGCCTAGGCCCGTTTCGATACCCCGGCATTCATGACAAGGGCCCGCCGCGCCGCGAGCGCTGGCGGGCCCTTCCTCTTTCTGCCGACGCCGGCCGCGGCTAGATCGCCATCACGTCGAACTGCTCGTGGTGGAGGTGGGCGTCGGGCTTGAGCGTCACCCGGCGCCCGGTGATCTTCTCGATCTCGCGCAGCACGCCGCGCTCGTCGTCGTGCAGCGCCCGGGCCACGTCCGGGTTGACGCGCAGCAGCACGCCGTGCCCGTCGATGTCCGGCCCGACCTTGCGCATCTCGTTCAGGATGTCCTGGCAGATCGTCATGCTCGACTTGATGGTGCCGGTGCCGCTGCAGTAGGGACACGGCTCGCTCATCAGCCGCTCGAGGCTCTGCTTCACGCGCTTGCGCGTGATGATGATGAGGCCGAACTCCGACACCTGGACGGCCTTGCTCGGCGCGCGGTCGCGGCGCAGTTCCTGCTCGAGCGCCTGGAGGACCTTCTGACGGTTTTTCTTGTCCTCCATGTCGATGAAGTCGAGGACGACGATGCCGCCCATGTCGCGCAGCCGGAGCTGTCGGACAATCTCCTTCACCGCCTCGAGGTTCGTCTTGAGGATTGTGTCCTCGAGCCGCCCCGTCGTCTTCTTGCCGACGTAGCGGCCGGTGTTGACGTCGATGGCCACGAGCGCCTCGGTCTGGTTGATGACCAGGTAGCCGCCCGACTTCAGCCACACCTTGCTGCGCAGCGCCTTGTCGATCTCGCTGCGGACGCCGTACTCCTCGAGAATCGGGTACTCGCGCGAGTAGAGCTTCAGGCGCGGCAGCATCGACGGCATGATGCGCTCGAGCAGCGCGACGGCCTTGCGGTACTCGCTCGGCGAGTCGATGCGGATGACGCTGAACTCCTCGGTGAGCAGGTCGCGCAGCAGCTTGGCCACGAGGCTCTGCTCGCGGTAGACCGTGGACGGCGCGCGCTGCGTGCCCGACTTGTGCTGAATCTCCTGCCAGGTCTGGTGGAAGTACTCGAGGTCGCCGATGATGTCGGCCTCGGCGCGGTTGGCCGCGGCCGTGCGGATGATCACGCCGCCCGTGAAGCCGTGGCTCTCCCGGAACTGCCGGACGATGCCGCGCAGCCGCGCCCGCTCCTCGCGCGACTCGATCTTGCGCGAGACGCCGACGTGGTCGACGGTCGGCATGAACACGAGGAACCGCCCCGGGATGGTGATGTGCGACGTGATGCGGGCGCCCTTGGTGCCGATTGGCTCCTTGGCGACCTGGACGAGCACGTCCTGCCCTTCCTTGAGCAGGTCCTCGATGTTGGGCTGGGCTGCCCGGTCGAGCCGCTGGCGGCGGTCAGGGCGCGGCGTGTCCGCCGGGGCGGCCGGCGGCGCGGTGTCGAGCACCTCGCCCACCGTCTCGGCGGTCTCGACGGCATCGCCCACCGCGACGGGCGCCAGGGCCGCCGGCGGCGTGGCCGCGGCCCCGTCGTCGTCGGCGTCGTCGTCGAGCGCCTCTTCAGGTGGCAGGACGTCCGAGACGTACAGGAACCCGTCGCGTTCGAGACCCAGGTCGACGAAGGCCGACTGCATGCCCGGCAGCACCTTCGAGACGCGGCCCTTGTAGATGTTGCCGACCACGCCCTGCTGCTTCTCGCGCTCGACGAAGAACTCGACGACCTGGTCGTCCTCGAGGATGGCGACCGCGGTCTCGCGGTCGTTCGCGGAGACGATCATCTCCTTGACCATGAAGAACACTCCCGGCCCGCACTCCTGTCACGCGAGCGCCGCCCGGCCGCGGTGCGCGCAGCACGGCGGTCCGCTCCCGACCCCAGGCCGGCGGGAGGCAGCGCATCACGATGAGCCACAGGAGCTCGAGCATCAATTGACAAAGCGCCGCATCCTCACGTTGAGGATGAGGCCGAAACTCGTGAGGGTCGCGATCATCGACGACCCTCCATAACTCATCAGCGGCAGGGTCAGCCCCTTCACGGGGGCCAGCCCGGCCGACATCGCCACGTTGTAGAACATCTGGAACGCGAAATACGACACCAGGCCCACCACGAGGTAGGCACCGGCGCGGTCGCGAGCCAGCCTGGCCGCCTCGAGCGAGCGCACGAGGACGAACAGGTACAACCCCAGTGTCACCAGGACGCCCACGAACCCGTGCTCCTCGGCGAGCACCGAGTACACGAAGTCGTTGTGGGCGACCGGCAGGAACTTGTACTGCCCCTGCGTGCCCTGGAGGAAGCCCTTGCCTGTCAGCCCTCCAGAGCCTACTGAAATTCTCGCCTGAATCTGCTGGTATCCGGCACCCCGCGGGTCCTGCGACGGGTCGAGGAAGGTGATGACGCGCGACTTCTGGTAGTCCTGGAGCCCGTACGTCCAGGCAACGGGGGCCAGCAGCAGCAGCGCCACGAGGGCGTAGCCCACGAGCCGCATCCGCAGGCCCGCAGCGTAGGCGATGCCCGCCAGCACGGGCACCAGCGTCACGGCCGACCCGAGGTCGGGCTCGCGCGCGATGAGCAGGAAGGGCACCGCGAGGATGCCCGCGGCCACGGCCAGGTCGCCCATCTTGGTGGCCGACAGCTTCTCGGAGCCGAACCACGACGCGAGCAGCAGCGCCAGCGTGATCTTGGCAAACTCCGACGGCTGGAGGTTGAAGACGCCGAGCGACACCCAGCGGCGCGAGCCCCCGGCGACGACACCGAAGAAGAGCACGTAGAGCAGCAGGAGCGCCGTGAGCCCGAAGAGCACCGGCGCGTTGCGCAGCAGCGTCCGGTAGTCGATCACGAGCGCCCCCGCCATGGCGACGAGCCCGATCGCGACGGCCGACGCCTGCGTGAAGACCTGCGAGCCGACGCGGTCGCGGATCGGGTCGTAGGTCGTGCTGTAGATCATCAGCAGGCCGATGCCGCAGAGCAGCAGCACGGCGATGAGGAGCCCCCAGTCGAGGTGTCTGTAGAGACGCTGCTCGAACATCTCAGGGCTCCCCGCGACTGGCCGACGCGACCTCGACGACGGCCGGGGCGGCGGACCGCTCCGTGCTGCCGGCCTGGGCGGCGGTCCCGCTGCGTGCGACGACGACGGGCGCCGTCGGCGACGCGGACGGCTGCGGCGCAGGAGGCGGCTGGGACGGCAGGGTCGGCAGTTCCCGGCCCTCCTGCTTGGCGAACCATGTCTCCATCATGAATTTCGCCACGGGCGCGGCCGAGTACCCGTGCTCGGCATGCTCGCCGAAGATGACGCCCGCGATCGTGGGGTTGTGCGTCGGGGCAAAGAAGACGAACCAGCCGTGGTCGCGCAGGTCGCGGTCGCCCCGCGCGCGGGCCCGGCCCTGCAGGGAGATCACCTGCGCCGTGCCCGTCTTTCCGCCGACGTCGTAGCCGGGGATCTGCGCGCGCCGTGCCGTGCCGGCGCCGTTGACGGCGAGCCAGAGGCCGTCATGTACGGCGCTGACGGTCTCGGGCGACATCCCGAGCGACCGCTGCCCCTCGGGCTTCGGGAGCGGGCGCCAGCCGTCGCCGCCGTCGACCGCGCGCACGAGGTGCGGCACCACGCGCGTGCCGCCGTTGGCGACGGTGGCCATCATCACGGCGAGCGAGATGGGCGTCACCGACACCTGGCCCTGCCCGATCGCCACCGAGATCGTCTCGCCGGCGTACCACCGCTCACCCGTCCGCTCCCGCTTCCACTCGGTGGACGGCATGATGCCCACCGTCTCGAACGGCAGATCGATGCCCGACAGCTCTCCGAGGCCCATGGCCGTCGCCCACTTGTGGATCCGATCGACGCCGAGCATGTTGCCGATCGTGTAGAAGAAGACGTTGCACGACTTCTCGAGGGCGTGGCGGACGTCGACGCTGCCGTGCCCGCCGCGCAGGTGGCACCTGAAGTAGCGGCCGTAGAAGGTCGCGCCTCCGCCGCAGAAGATCCGTGTGCTGGGCGTGATGACGCCTTCCTCGAGGCCAGCCACCGCCATGGCCACCTTGAACGTGGATCCGGGTGAGTACCGGCCCTGGATGGCGCGGTTCTGGAGCGGTCGGAGCGGGTCGTTCAGCAGCGCCTGCCACGCGTCGCGGCTGATGCCCGAGGCAAACGCGTTCGGGTCGTAGGCCGGCAGGCTGGCCATGGCCAGCACCTCGCCGGTCGACGGCTCGAGCGCGATGGCGGCGCCGCGGAACCCGTAGTGCCGGAACGCCGCTTCCGCCGCACGCTGGACGTCGGCGTCGATGGTCAGCTGGACGCGCTGGCCCTCGCTCGGGTCGTCCTCGCGGATCGTGTCGATCTCGCGTCCGAGGCTGTTGACGACGACGTGACGCGCGCCGTCCTCGCCCATGAGGTAGCGGTTGTACGTCTGCTCGACGCCGGCCTGCCCCACGACCGCGCCGCCGGAGATGCCCTCGAACTCCTCGCGGTTCAGCTGCGCCTCGGTCACCTCGCCGACGTAGCCGATGATGTGCGCAGCCAGCGACTGGTCGGGGTAGCGCCGCGTGGGCACCTTCTCGATCACCACGTCCGGCAGCTCGAGCCGGTGAGCCGCGACGGCCGCCAGCTGCGCCTGCGTCGCGTCACGCACGACGACGACGGGCCGGTAGGGCGGCAGGCGGCGGCTGCGCTCGACGGCCTCGGCGATGGCCGACTCCGGCGTGCCCGTCAGCTCGGCGAGCAGCGCGACGGTCTCCGACAGATTGCGGCTCTGCTCGCGGACGATCGAGATGTTGAACGCGTAGCGGTTCTCGACGAGCACCTCGCCGTTGCGGTCGAAGAGCACGCCGCGCGGTGCCTGGAGGGGCAGCGATCGCTGGTGGTTGTTCTCGGCCATCACCAGGAACTGGTGGTGGCGGGCGACCTGGAAGTACCAGAAGGCCGCGACCAGGGCGAGCACGCCCACGGCCGCGCCCCATTGCAGGATGCGGAGGCGAATCGTCAGGCTGTGGCGTTCGTCGCTGAAAGGCATTGACACTGCGCGTCCTGCGCCTGCGTTTCCGTCAGAAACGGCCCCGGCCGATGCTGCGGGGCTGGAGCCGCCGGCGCCGCCAGGCCTCGGGCCCGCGCTCCACCACGCGCGTCGCCACGACGCCGATCACGCCGTTGATCACGCTCTGCATGAGCAGCATGCGCCAGGGACTGCCGAGGCCGACGCCTTCTATCATCGCGTACACCCCGAGAAAACACACGCCGTAGATCCACGTCATCACGGCGAAGACCACCAACCGCGGCAGTACGCTCGACACGATGAACTGGGTGGCGAGCACGCCGGCGACAAAGCCCACGAGCGTCTTGGCGAGGCCCGCCACCCCGAGCACGCCGCCCGAGAGCGCATCCTGCGCCAGGCCGACGATCGAGCCCGCCAGCAGGCCGACGGTCGGGCCGAAGAAGATGGCGCCCGACACGACGGCCACCAGGCCGAGGTCGAGCGGCGGCTGCCGTCCCGCCACCTGATAGCCAACGACCGACTGCACGACCAGGCCGGCGACACCGAGGGCGGCCACCACGAGGACCCGCATCATGGCGCCGTGCCCGGTTCATCGGCACGCGCGGGCGCCGGCACCACCAGCACCGTGTCGAGCGCGGAGAAGTCGACGAGCGGGCGCACCCGAATCTCGCGGTACAGGCCCGACCCGCGTTCGGCCCGGGAGACCCGGCCGATGACGAAGCCCGGCGGGTAGATGCCGTCGAGGCCGGACGTCACGACGAGGTCACCCTCGTCCACCTCGGCCAGGTTCGACACGTATTCCATGCGCAGCGGCGGGTCGCCGTCGCCGCCGAGGACGACGCCCCCGGTCTGCGTCCGCTCGAGCACCGCCCCCACGCCGGCGTTCCTGTCGATGATGAGCTGGACCTTGGCGCTGTGGCGCGCCGGCTCGTCGATCACCCGACCGACGACGCCGTCCGACGCGAGCACCGCCATGTCGGCCCGCACGCCGTCGGCCGCGCCCTTGTCGATGGTCACCGTCCGGAACACCGACGTCGGATCCGCGGCGATGACGCGGGCGGCCAGCGCGTCCGGCAGCGCGCTCTGCCTCAGCCCGAGCAGCCGCTCCAGGGCGGCCGTCCGGCGCGCCTGCGCACGCGCCTGCTGGAGTTCGACGCCAAGACGGTCCATCGACTCGTGCAACCGCGCCGCCTCGACCCGCGCGTTGCGCAGCGCGACGTACTCGCTCCAGAAGCCGCTCACGCCCTGGGCCACGCGGGCCGAGAGCACCTGCGCCTGCGAGAGGACGCCGAAGAGCGCGGTCTCGAGGAGGCTCGCGCCGGTCCTGTTGCTCACCTGGGCGGAGATGAGCAGCACGTGCGCCAGCACCACGGCCACCAGGAGGTAACCGGTGCGCCTGTGCGATTCGAGGACCGTGCTGCGATCGTTGCCTGGGAACACGGGCGGCGTCGGCGGGCACGTGCGTCCGGCGCCCGCGGCGCGGGCCCGGGGCCGTGGCCGCTAGTCGATGGAAATCTTCCGGAGCAGGTTGAAGTCGAGCAGCATCTTGCCGGCGCCGAGCACCACGGTCGAGAGCGGATCCTCGGCCATGGCCACGGGCAGGCCCGTCTCCTCGCGGAGCCGGCGGTCGAGGTTCTTGAGCATCGAGCCTCCACCGGTAAGGACGATGCCGCGATCGACGATGTCGGCCGACAGCTCCGGCGGCGTGCGCTCGAGCGCGATCCGCACGGCGTCGACGATGACGTTGACCGTCTCGGCGAGGGCCTTGCGGATCTCCTCGTCGCTGATGGTGATGGTCTTCGGCACGCCCTCGACGAGGTGGCGGCCCTTGATTTCCATCTCCATCGGCTCCTCGAGCGGATAGGCCGAGCCGAGCTCGATCTTGATCTGCTCGGCGGTCCGCTCGCCGATGAGGAGGTTGTAGGTCTTCTTGATGTACGAGATGATCGCCTCGTCCATCTCGTTGCCCGCGACGCGGACGGCCTTGCTGTAGACGATGCCCGCGAGCGAGATGACGGCGATGTCGGTGGTGCCGCCGCCGATGTCGACGATCATGTTGCCGGCCGGCTCGGTGATCGGCATGCCGGCGCCGATGGCCGCCGCCATGGCCTCCTCCACCAGGTGCACCTCGCTGGCCTTGGCGCGGTAGGCGCTGTCTTTCACCGCCCGCTTCTCGACCTGGGTGATCTCGCTCGGGACGCCGATGACGATGCGGGGCCGCACCCACACGTTCCGGTTGTGCGCCTTCTTGATGAAGTAGGTCAGCATCTTCTCGGTGACCTCGAAGTCGGCGATGACGCCGTCCTTCATCGGCTTGATGGCGACGATGTTGCCGGGCGTGCGGCCAAGCATGTCCTTGGCTTCCTTCCCGACCGCCTCGATGCGACCGTTGATCTTGTTGATGGCGACGATGGACGGCTCGTTGACGACGATGCCCTTGCCCCGCGCATAGACGCAGGTGTTGGCCGTGCCCAGGTCGATGGCCAGGTCACTCGAGAACAGCGAAAACAGCGAACGCAGACTCACGTTGTCCTACTCCCTCGCGGAGTGCGGGGCGCGGAAGGCGCCACCTTGATGCCGTCACGGCCGTGATGCTTCACCCAGTACATCGCCTCGTCGGCCATGCGCAGGAGATCGGCAGACGAGCCACCCGCCTTCGTCAGCGTCGCGATGCCCACCGAGACGGTGAGCCGGACGCTCAGGCCGCAGGCCTGGAGGAAGACGGCCGACCCCATCCGCTCCTGGATGCGGCGGGCCACGAGCCGGGCCTGCCGCCTGTCGGTCTCGGGCAGCACCACGACAAACTCGTCCCCGCCGTACCTGGCCACTGTATCGGTGGCACGGATGCAGCTCTGCAGCAGCGCGCCGAATTCGACCAGCGCACGGCTGCCCATCAGGTGGCCGTGCCCGTCGTTGACGCGCTTGAACGCGTCCAGATCCAGGAACAGCAGGGAGACCGGCTTCGACGTGCGCGCCTGCCGGTGGATCTCGCGGGCGATCACGCGGTGCAGCTGCCGCGCGTTGCACAACCCCGTGAGGTCGTCGATGGCCGCCAGCTGCTCGAGCCGGCTGACGCGCACCGCGACTTCGAGCGCGAGCCCCACGGGCCCGAGCACCTCGTCGTGCAGCGCGGCGGCGACGGCACCGGCCGAACGGACGGCCGTGTCAGGCGTCTCCGTCCAGCCGAGCAGCACCCCCACGATCTCTCTTCGGCCTCTGAGGAGCCATCCGATAGCGGCGCCGTCCTGACCGCGCGGTGCCAGGGTCCGGAGCGATCCGACGCCGAGGTGGTCGCCCTGCTCGATCGCCGTGGCCGCCAGGGCCAGCAGGCCCGCACGCCCGCGGAGACGTCCTCCCCCGTGAGCGGCGATGACAGCGGGTCCGCCCGCCGCGTCGGCCAGGGCCAGCGCCCAGCGGACGTCCGGCTGCCAGCGCGAGAGGTACGCCACGAGCGTACGGCCGACGGCCGACGGCGTCTGCACGCCGGCGAAGGCGGCGTGCCACTCGCGCAGGGCCGCCCGCGGGGCCAGCGCGCGACGGACGATGCCCGGCAGCGTTCGTAGGCGGCGGTCCAGGGTCTCGTTCACTGGGGGTTCGCGGCGCGTCGAGGCGAGCGTCGGCTCACGCGGGCGGGCGGGACCGTCTATCGACGCGACGTCGGAAACTGGCCTGACTATAGCATTCTTCCCGGCCGGCGGGCCCAAGCGGTGCCGTATAATGGGCGGTCTTGCCGGGCCACGGCGCCGGCGGGCGGAGAGCGCACCCTATGACGATGCTGGATCGAATGCGACGGCAGCAGGCATGGCTCAAGTGGAGCCTGGGCCTGGTCGTCCTCGCGTTCATCGTGTTCTACATTCCCGACTTTCTGACGCCAACCACGCCGAGCGCCACGGGCGAGGCCCTCGCCACCGTCGACGGGCGCCGCGTCACGGTCGGCGAGTTCACGAGGGCGTACAACGCCCACCTGGCGCAGTTCCGGCAGGTATACGGCAACGGCATCAACGACGCCATGATCCGCCAGCTGGGCCTCGACCAGCAGGTGCTCGCGCAGCTCATCGACCAGCAGGCGACGATCGCCGAGGCCCAGCGGCTCGGCCTGCGGGCCTCGGACGCCGAGGTCCGGCAGCGGATCATGGAGCTGCCCGCCTTCCAGGAGAACGGCGTGTTCATCGGCGAGCAGCGCTACCGCCAGCTGCTCAGGCTGCAGCGCCCGCCGCTGACGACGGCCGAGTTCGAGGACGAGGTACGCAGCAGCATCCTGCTCGACAAGCTGCGCGCGACGCTGACCGAGTGGATCACGGTGTCGGATGCCGAGGCCGACGAGGAGTATCGTCGTCGTCACGAGACGGTGACCATCGACGTCGTGCCGTTCGCGGCCGTCGACTTTGCCGACAAGGTCACGCTGACCGACAGCGACATCGCCGCCTACTTCGAGGCCAACCGGGAGACCTACCGGATCGGCGAGCGGCGCAAGATCAAGTACCTGCAGATCGACACCGAGGCCATCCGCGCCAACATCACCGTCCCCGAGCAGGACATCCAGCGCCACTACAACCAGAACATCGACCAGTACTCGACGCCCGAGGAAGTGCGTGCGCGTCACATCCTGCTGAACGTCGAAGGCGGCAACGAGGCCGAGGTCCGCGCGCGGGCCGAGGCGCTGCTTGCCCAGGTGAAGGGCGGCGCCGACTTCGCCGCGCTCGCCGAGAAGCACTCGCAGGACGTGGCCAGCGCCAGCCGTGGCGGCGACCTCGGGTTCTTCGGCCGCGGGCGGATGGTGCCGGAGTTCGAGCAGGTCGCCTTCTCGCTCGCGCCCGGTGAGGTGAGCGACCTGGTCCGGACGCCGTTCGGCTTCCACATCATCAAGGTGGAAGAGAAGAGGGCCGGTGACGTCCAGCCGCTCGACGCGGTGCGCGCCGCGATTCAGCAGCAGCTCCAGTTCGAGCGGGCCCAGACGCGCGCGCAGGATCTGGCCAACGCCGTGGACGCCGAGGTGTCCACGCCGGCGGATCTCGAACGCGTCGGCGCCGCACGCGGCCTGAAGGTGGTCGAGTCGGAATTCTTCACGCGCGACCAGCCGATTCCGGGCCTCGGTCCGGCGCCGGCTGTCGCCAACGCCGCCTTCGAGCTCGAACCGGGCGCCGTGAGCGACGCCCTCCGCACGCCCAACGGCTTTGTCGTCTTCACCGTGACCGGTACCGAGCCCTCGCGGCTCCCCGATCTCGAGGAGGTGCGGACGCGCGTGGAAGCCGACCTGCGCCGCGAGCGGACGCAGGCCCTCGCCGCGGAGCGTGCGGCGGCGGTGGCGCCAACCCTGAAGTCGGCCGCCAACTTCCGTGCGGCCGCCGCGGCCTCGGGCCTGTCGGTGCGGACGACCGACCCCATCACGCGCGGCAGCTCGATCCCGGAGGTCGGCCCGAGCGTCGCCGTGGACGCGGCCGCGTTCTCGCTGCCCGTGGGTGCCGTGAGCGACCCGATCCAGACGAACCACGGCGCCGTCATCATCCGCGTCGTGGAGCGGCCGGCCGTCGACGAGGCCGCGATGGCGGCCGCGCGCGAGCAGCTGCGCCAGGAGCTCGCCTCGCAGCGGCGGGCGCAGTTCTTCGCCGCCTACATGACCAAGGCGAAGGAGCGCATGCAGATCACCGTCGACCGCGCCGTCCTCAGCCGGCTGACGGCCTGACGGACACCCCGTTCCGAATGCGGGAGCCGCGCGACGCGGCTCCCGCCGTCTCCCCTACCGTACGAACACCCAGGGCATCAGCGCGAGCGGCTCGCCGCGCCTGAGCATCGACATCGGCTGGCGAATGGCGCCGAGCGCCATGCGTTCCTCTGCCGACAGCAGCGAGCCGAGGAGCGCCGCGCGCAGGCCCTGCGCGCCGGTGAGCGACCCCGACAGCACGTCGAAGAGCGTCCGCGGTGGCGGGTAGGTGATGAGCCGCACGGGCTCGTCACTCTCCAGCCCCGCGCGCTCCTTGGCCAGCACGATGGCCCGGTCGAGGCCGCCCAGTTCGTCGACGAGGCCCACCTCCCGGGCCTGCCGGCCCGTCCACACGCGCCCCTGCGCGATGGCGTCGATCTGCTCGGGCGTCGACTGGCGCGCGGCGGCGACCTTCTCGACGAACTGGTCGTAGAAGGCCTGCATGTGCTCCTGAACCTTGAGGCGCTCGTCGGGCGTGAAGGGACGCGCACCGGAGTACATCTCGGCATAGCGCCCCTCGCTCACCGACTCGATGGTCATGCCCAGCTTGTTGTAGGTGCCGCCAACGACGAACTTGCCCGAGAAGATGCCGATCGAGCCCGTCAGCGTGCCGGGCTGCGCGACGATCGCATGCCCCGGCATCGCGATGTAGTAGCCGCCGGAGGCCGCCAGGTCCGACATCGACACGACGAGCGGCTTCTTCTCGCGCAACAGCATCAGCTCGCGCCAGATGACGTCGGAGGCGACGCTCGATCCGCCGGGGCTGTCGATGCGCAGGACCACGGCCTTGATGCTGTCGTCCTCGCGGATGCGCCTGATGTGCGTGGTGAGCGAGTCGGAGCCGACCGTCACGCCGGTGGGCCCTTCGCCGCTCTCGCCCGACACGATCGTGCCGATGGCGTACAGCACCGCCACGCGCGGCGCCGATGCCGGCGCCCGCGGCTGTCGCGCGACCCGGATGTAGTCCTTGAGCTCGATGGTCTCGAACCGGTCGCCGAGCCCCGTCGCCCGCCCCATCTCGTCGAAGTACGCCACGTCGTCGACGAGGCCGTGCTGGAGCGCGGCCGCCGGCAGCATGGGCCCTTCGTCGATGAGGGCACGCACCTCCGTCATCGACTTGTTGCGGGCCTCGGCGAGCGTGGCGACGAGGTGCTCGAAGGCATCGTGGTTCAGGGAGGTGGTCATCTCCCGGTGGGCAGGCGTGAAGCCCGTCTCGGTGAACGTGTTGACCGCCGTCTTGTAGTCGCCGATGTGGAGCAGGTCGGGCGTCGTGCCGATCTTGTCGAGCGTGCCGCGCAGGAACACCTGGTAGCTGGCCAGGCCCACGAGGTTCAGCTGGCCCGACGGCACGAGCACGATGCGGTTGGCGGCCGTCGCCAGCGCGTACTCGCGGTCGCCGGCGTGCTCGAGGAAGGCGACCAGCGGCTTGCCCGACGAGCGGAAGTCGACCAGCGCGTCGCGCAGCTCCTGGACCTTGCCCCACAGCGAGGGCGCCTCGACCGGCTCGAGCAGGATGCCGGTGACGCGGTCGTCGGTCTTGGCGGCGCGGATGGCGTCGACCACGGCGCGCAGTGTCGCCTTCTCCTGAAAGATCTGGTCGACGAGCGTCACGGGGATCTCGTCCAGATCGCCGGCGACGCGCACCACCAGCACGCCCTTGCTGGCAAGCGACGGGCCGCGCGAGAACAGGAACCACGAGAGCGCGACGAAGGAAGCCGACACGGCCACCGCCACAAACAGCAGGAAGAAGACAATCCAGACGCCTCGACGCACAGCCACGCTCAGTCCTTTCGGTAGGTGCTCCGGACCCAGCGGCCATTGTAGGCCGCGCGGGTATTTTCCCCGGGAGGAAGTTGCGCTATACTCGCTTGTCCGTGACCCCCTGGTCACGCCCACCACGCGGAAGTGGCGGAATTGGCAGACGCGCAGGTCTCAGGAACCTGTCGGGGCAACTCGGTGAGGGTTCAAATCCCTCCTTCCGCACCAATCTCCTCAGTTCATCGGATCGTCGGCCGACGGGCGTGACCCGGTCGGCGCCCGACGCGTCGGCTGACCAGCCCGTCAGCAGCCGCCGGCGTGTCAGTGGATCGGGGCCCATGCCCCTTCCTTCCCACAGGAAGAATCTACTGACTTGAATCACTACGCACGCGCCACGGTCGTCCTGCCGTTCTGTCATCTCTTCCTCGGGAAAATCCAGCTGTTCAGGCGGCACGGCTATTGCTCCAGCTAGGGGCGTCCGGCGGGAACTCCCCCGTTTCCGCCAGCACCGAGGGAGACCAAGACACCATGCGCATGCTGCACACCCGACGACGCGTACTGTGGAAGTTGCGCCGAGCAGGCCAGATGGTGCGCTGTGAGATTTGTCCGCATCCGTTCGGCACGGAGCTGCGGTACCTGGTAAACGGAAAGCAACTGATGAGCCGTGTCTTCGAGGAGTGGGATGCGCTCGAGCGCGTCGCGCGCTCCTGGCACGAAGGCCTGCGCCTGCGCGGCTGGCAGGCCGCGTCGTTCGGCGGCTCGCACCTCAGCGCCGTTTCCTGACCAGCCGTCATCACGTTCCTGTCTCGAGGCTCGCGTGCGCCAGTCGGCTCGCGCGGGCCTTTCGTGTCTCCAGCGCCTGCCGTCGGCGCCGGCTTCCTCTACACTTGCCGGCATGTCTGCTCCAGCCCGCGGGCCGTACGTCGCCCTCGCCGTCTTCTGCCAGCGCGTGGACATCCAGCCCGACGGTTCCGCCGACCTCATCGGCATCGTCGACGGCGTCGCGCTGACGCCCCAGCAGCCCGAGGACGCCCCGACGCTCGTCCTCAACCTGCGCGCGGTCATCGGCCTGCGCGCCGGCGAAGTGCGCGGCCTCCGCACCATCGGCATCCGCGGCTGGTATCCGTCCGGCGCCGAGGGCCTCTCCGCGCAGCGCCCCGTGCAGTTCACCGACGCCCGCCCGGCCGTGACGATGAACGTGCCGCTGGAGCTCGAACTGCCCGAGACCGGCGTCTATCGGTTCGAGGTGACCTGTGACGATGAACTCCTGACCGTGATGACGCTGGCCGTCCAGCGCGCCGACTAGCGCCGACGGCCGGGCAGCGGCCGTCACGGTCAGGGCACGGCGGGACATGCCGAGGGCCCGCCGGCGGCTGGCATGGCGTCGAGCGACGAGGCCGAGAGGTGCTGCACGCGTGGCGGGACTGTCGGCGACAGCGTGAGGGCGACCCTGACCGCGCCGCGCTCGCAGGGCATCGTCCAGGTGCCGCGCAGGGCGTTCTCGACCTCGAAGGTCCCCTTCTCCGCGCGGCACACGCCATGGCGTGCACGTACCGCCTCGAAGGCGGCCCTGCGGCGATCGAGCGGCTCGTCGAGGAGCAGGTTATCGGCGGCCAGTGACCGCACGAGCCCGTCGTCCCAGCGCGCGACGAGGGAGGCCACGGCCCGGCTCGCCGCGGTGAGCTCCGGCGAAGGCTCTGGCGCACGCGGCACCAGGCCGCCGGTTCGCCGGAGCGCCTCGAGGGCGGCGTCGAACCGCGGCCCCCACGAGGTGTAGGTGAGGTTGCCCATCGCCACCAGGCCCACGCCGTACTCCGGCAGCCACAGCATCAGCGAGCCGTATCCAGGCAGCCCGCCGGCATGCGCGACGACGTGCCGGAAGGCGCACGACTGCGTGACGCGGAGGCCATAGCCGTAGCCGCCCGCACTGAGCGCCAGCCCCGTCCCGTCGCGGGAGACCGACGCCGGCCGCATCCGCCACACCTGCTGCATCTCGCGCAGCGAGGCGCGACGCACGGGGCCGTTCTCGGGCCCGTCGCGCGGCGGCCAGGCCGAGAGGAAGTACGCCACGTACCGGCCGAGATCCTCGAGCGATGTCAGCATGCCGCCCATCGCGCCGAATGCGCCATCGGCAAGCGGCGGCTCGAGCACCCATGTCTCGTCCTCGCGACGGTACCCGCGGACCAGGCGATCCCCTGGCACGTCGCCTGGCTCCAGCGTGGTGGACGAGAGGCCGAGCGGCGTGAGGATCTCGCGCTGGAGGTACGTGCGGTACGGTGTCCCGCTTGCCGCCGACACGACGCGCCCCAGGATCGCGAAGCCGAAGTTCGAGTACTCGTACGCGACGCCAGGGACGTTCGAGAACGGAATGCCCTGCCGCAGGAGCTCCGTCATCCGCTCCTCGCCGATCGCGAGCTGACGGTCACCCCACGGGTTGTCCTCGGGGAAGCCGGCCGAGTGCGTGAGCAGGTGCCTGATGGTCACACGCGGCGCGTCGGCGGTGGGATACGGCAGCGCCTTCAGCTCGGGCACGTAGCGTTCCGCGGGATCGTCGAGCGACAGGCGCCCCTCGTCGCGCAGCTTGAGGATGGCCAGCGCCGTGAAGCTCTTGGTCATCGACGCGATGCGGAACACCGAGCGCGCCTCGACGGGCGCGCCGGTGGCGACGTCGCGCACGCCCGCCGTGCCCGTGTGCGCCAGCGTGCCGTCGACGATGACGCCCCAGGCGATGCCGGGGACGTGCGCCTCGCGGGCGTAGGTGGTGAAGATCGCGTCGATCTCGGGGAAGGCCTCCGCCAGCCGCGTGCGGTCAGGCTGCGCCGAGGCAGGCGCGGCGACGAGGCCCGCCAGCAGCACCCATCCCCAGAGCCGCACCGACAGCCCCCGCGCCAGTCCGGCGCGGCTACCAGGACGGACGGCCCGGGAGGAGCGCCTCGGCCTGCCGAATCTCGGGCCCGTTCTCGGTGCAGACGGCATACGTGCTCTCGTACAGCGCGACGCCGGCGAACTCGCCGGCGCGGTTGACGACGTAGAAGTTGAGCTGGAACCGCGGGTTGCCGTTGGCGTCGAGCAGCCGCTTCTCGATCGTCGCGGCCTTGACACGCCGCAGCGCCTCCATGCCGGCGTCCTTGGGCGACCGGCCCTGCCGCATCTGCTCCACGACCAGGAACGAGCACAGCCCGTACAGGTTGGCCTCGCCGCGGCCCGTCGAGCCCGCGGCCCCCACCTCGCCGTCCACGTAGAGGCCCGCCCCGAGGATCGGCGAGTCGCCGACGCGGCCGGGGATCTTCCACGCGAGGCCGCTCGTCGTCGTGACGCCGCAGACCTCGCCGCGGGCGTTCACGCCGTTGCAGTTGATGGTGCCGAAGTAGTGCTCGGGGTCGACGAGGCCCTCGCGCACCATGTCCAGGCCGGCCTCGAAGCCGGCGCGCGCCCGGTCCTCCGGCGTGAGGAAGTGCTCGGGGTCGATGCGCCGCTTCCACTCGAGCCACAGGCGCCGCGACGTCTCCGTGTTGAGGTCGTCTTCGATGGGGAACCCGAGCTGCCGCGCCAACGTCTGCGCGCCCTTGCCGACGATCAGGTGATGGTCGGTCTGCTGCATCACCGCGTGCGCCACCTTCGACGGCGTGCGCACGCCTTCGAGCGCGGCGACGCCGCCGGCCCGCTTCAGCGGCCCGTGCATGCAGCACGCGTCGAGCTGGACGACGCCGTCGGCATTCGGCAGGCCGCCATAGCCGACGCTCGTGTCAGCCGGGTCGAGCTCCACGATGACGACGCCCTCGATCAGCGACTCGAGCACGTCGCGGCCTTCGGTCATCAGGCGGAACGCCCGGACGACGCAGGTCTCCGTGCCCCCATTGGTGTGCTTGTGGCCGTTGGCCGAGGCGATGACGACGGGGCGCGACCGGGCCTGTCGCACCGCCGGGGCCGCCCCGGCCCCGACGGGCAGTCCCCCGAGACCGGCAGCGAGGGCACCGCTCCTGACGAAATCGCGGCGGTTCATCCGTGGCATGGCTGAGAGTGTACGATAGGAGCCTTTTAGACTCATGCATCATCCTCCCGAGCTCCCCGAACGCATCTCCGGCCTCATCGACCTCGCCACCGACCTGTGGTGGGTGTGGCACGACGGTGCACGCCAGGTCTTCCGCCTCCTCGACTACAAGCTGTGGCGGCTGACCCACCACAACCCCGTCAAGGTGCTCCAGCTCGTCTCGCCGGATCGGTGCCGGGCGGCCGCCGAGGATCCGGCGTTCCTGGCGGTGTACGACGCCGCGATGGCCGACCTCGAGCGGGCGCGTCGCGGCACCGGAACCTGGTGGGAGCAACGGGGCGTCGGCCGTGACCGGCCGATTGCGTACTTCTCGGCGGAGTTCGCGCTGCATCAGTCGCTGCCGATCTACGCGGGCGGCCTGGGCGTGCTGGCGGGCGACCACTGCAAGGAAGCGTCGGACCTCGGCCTGCCCTTCATCGGCGTGGGCTTCATGTACCCGCAGGGGTACTTCCACCAGAGCCTGACGCCCGACGGGTGGCAGCAGGAAATCTACGAGCAGCTGAACTGGCACGACGCGCCGGTCCGGCGCGCCCGCACGCCCGAGGGCCGCGACCTCGACATCGCCGTGCCGCTCGGCAACCGCACGGTGCTGGTGTCGGTGTGGCAGGTGCGGCTGGGAGGCGTGAGCCTCTACCTGATGGACACCAACCTCGAGGAGAACGCGCCCTGGGACCGCGAGCTCTCGGCCCGCCTGTACGGCGGCGACAAGGAGACGCGCGTCCAGCAGGAGATCATCCTCGGCATCGGCGGCGTCCGCGTGCTCCGCGCGCTCGGCTACGACCCTGCCGTCTGGCACCTCAACGAGGGTCACGCCGCCTTCGTCGTCCTCCAGCGGATTCGCGAGCTGCTCGAGCAGGGATCGACATTCCAGGCGGCGCACGACGAGGTGCGGCAGACGACGGTCTTCACCACCCATACCCCGGTGGCGGCCGGGCACGACGCCTTCCCCTTCCACATGGTGGAGACACACCTGGCCGGCTGCTGGGGCGGGCTCGGTGATCACCGCGAGGACTTCCTCGCCCTGGGGCGCTACGACAACGGCCACGGGACGCTCTTCAACATGACGGCGCTCGCGATGCGCAGCGCCGCGTTCATCAACGGCGTGAGCCAGCTGCACGGCGAGGTGACCCGCGAGATGTGGGCGCCGCTCATCGCGGAGCTGCCGCCGCAGGACGAGCCGGTCAAGGCCGTGACCAACGGCATCCACCTGGGCAACTGGCTCTCGGCCGAGCTCGGCCGCCTGCTCGATCGCTACCTGCCTTCGGGCTGGCGCGAGCGCCATGACGAGCCGTCGGTCTGGGAGGCCATCGACAGCATCCCCGACGAGGAGCTGTGGGCGACGCGGCTGCGGATGCGCGCCTACATGTACGACTTCGTGCGCGAGCGCGTCCGTGAGCGGTGGATGCGCGAGTCGGCGCCCGCGCGCGTGGTGGCGGGCGGGACGCTGCTCGACCCGGCCGCGCTGACCATCGGGTTCGCTCGCCGCATGACGGCCTACAAGCGCCCCGAGCTGATCTTCAGCGACCCCGATCGCCTGGCGCGGCTGCTCAACGACCCGCGCCGCCCGGTGCAGATCGTGTTCGCGGGCAAGGCCCACCCGGCCGACGAGGCCGGCAAGCACGCGCTCCAGGGCATCTACAGGCGCGCGCTCGATCCGCGCTTCGCGGGGCGCATCGCGTTCGTGGACGACTATGACCTGCACGTCGCGCACTACCTGGTGCAGGGCTGCGACGTCTGGCTGAACAACCCGCGCAAGCCGATGGAGGCGAGCGGCACCAGCGGGATGAAGGCCGCCGTCAACGGCGTGCTGAACGTCAGTATCGGTGACGGCTGGTGGGCGGAGGGCTTCGCCGGCCAGAATGGCTGGCTGATTGACCCGGGCGTCCAGCTCGCCGACAGCGGCCAGCAGGATGCCGCCGACGCCGACGCGATGTACCGGCTGCTCGAGGACGAGGTGGTGCCCGCGTTCTACGACCGCGACGCCCGTGACGTCCCGCGGCGCTGGGTGCACATGGTCAAGGCCTCCATGCGGACCGTGTCCCCCGCCTTCAGCACGCGACGGATGCTGAAGGAGTACGTCGAGCGGATGTACCAGCCCGCGTTCGACCACGCCACGGCAAGCCGCTGACGGCAGGGCTGTCGCGGGGCGGCTTGCTACAATGATGGGTCATGCCTCGCCGGACCGTCTCCAGTGCGCGCTGTGCCCTCTGCGGGGCGAAGGACGTCACCGAGCCCCGCGGTGAAGAGAAGTACTGCCGCGACTGCTGGGACAAGAAGATCGCCGTCGAAGAGATCGTCGCGCGCGAGTTCGCCCTGAAGCGCTACATCAGGGCGCACAGCGCCGAGAAGTACCTCATCTACCACTCGACGCTGAAGCGCCCCTGCGGCCAGCTCATCGTCGTCGACGACGGCTACGACCTGTTCCTGACGCTCGTGCTGTACCCGAACTTCGGGTGGGACGACCCCGCATACCACCTCGAGGGCGACCCGGAATCGCGGAGCTTCGGCGAGCTGCTCGTGGACGTCGTCGCCGCCGAGGTCATCGAGCCGTGGGGCGGCGGCAAGTGGCACATGGAGATCATCCGTTCCACGGCTGCCGAGCCGGAGGAATGGAACGGGGAGATGTAGGGACGGGCTCAACGCTCCGGCGACGTCCGCTGCACCTCGCTCAGGCGCGCCAGACGGTCCGCCCAGGGCGCGACCAGGGGCCAGCGCCAGTCCACCCCGCGGGCCGTCTGCACGAGGGCCAGCACCCAGCACCCCACCCCCAGCACGACCACCAGCTGCGCCAGCACCAGCAGGACGCGGAACGCCGTGATCGACGCAAACAGGCTGAGCGCCGCGGCGGCCAGCAGCGCCAGCGCGATCAGCGAGAGCGCCCCGAAGCCGACGAGCGCCTGCGCGGCGTGGCGCCTGACCTCCAGTCGGCGGCCTTCGAGCGCGAGTACGAGCGCCCCCGACACCCATCCCGCCGCGTAGGCGAGCATCGACGCTGCGCGTGTGGAGAGCGGCAGCGACAGCACGCCGGCGCTGGACGCGTCGGCGGCGGGCGCCTCCGATGTCGCGACGTCGGGCAGGGGCCGGAGCGGGGAGACGGGCGAAGACATGCGCCTCCAGCGTAACGCGAATCGCTGACGCCTCGGCGCCTGTCGCGCTCAGACGCCGCCGAGCACCGTCGGGTGGATGTAGGCCTGGCGGGCCCGGACCTCGAGGCCGGCACGGCGCACGCGCACGTCCACCTGGCGCACGGCCGGGACGTGACCGCGGCGATCCCGTTCGGCGGCCTCCGGCATCTCGTAGGTCAGGACGTAGTGGTGGTCCACGTCGGCCAGCATGGTCGGGACGTGCGCGAGCAGGTCGTTCCTGTGCCGCGTGAGCCGGCCGCCCGTGTCGTGCGCCACGGCGGCCAGCGCGGAGAGGTCGTCGATGGCTCGGAGGCTCGACGACACGCCGGTCCGCCCGAGCCGGTTCGCCGGGCCGACGGGGCGTGTCCCCGTGGCCTGCGACACGGGAGCGTCGGGCTGGAGGCCTGCCGGATCGATGGCGTAGATCGCCACGCTGGCAAGCGCCGCGCGCCCCACCACCGCCCTGACGCCCCGCAGGATGTCGGGATCGACGAGGCCGCGCTGGGCGGCGACCTCGATGTCGTACCCCTCCGAGAACAGCACCAGCGCCGAGAGCCGATCGCCGGGCAGGACCTCCCGCAGGTGATCGAGCAGCGAGGCCAGCACGGCCAGACCCTGGCGCGACCGGTGCCAGCCAAACGCCTGCGCGCGGTCGCGCTGCCCCCGGACGCGCGCGGTGGCGCGCTCTAGGGCGACGCGGCTGGTCGTAAACTCCACGCGGACGTCGGGAAGCGTGCTGGTGTTGACGAGCGCGACGCGATCACCCGGGTCGAGCCTCTCCAGCAGGTCGCGCGCCGCCTGCGCTGCCCGCGGCATCATCTCGGGCCTGATGCTCGAGTCGTCGAGCACGATGACCAGCTCCCGCGGCGCACCATCGGGCCCGCCGCGCCGCACGTGACGGACGTCGACGAGCGCCATCCTGCGGCCGTTCTCGAAGACGTCGAACGCCTCCGCGGGGATGTCGGCGACAGGCTGCCCGTCAGCGTCGCGCACGACGACGGGCACATGGACGAGACCGGCGCCTGAACGGACGGCCTGCGGGTGCGCGAGCAGGCGTGACGGCGTCGTGGCCGGCCACGCCAGGCACGAGATCGTCACGAGCGCGACGACGAGGCGCATGAAGGCTTCTCCGGAAAGGACGCTGGCAGGCACCTGTCAGCGTAGCATGCGCGGCGACGCTGCTCAGGAGGCGTGTTCGCAGGCCTCGCGCCGGCGTGCCGGGCAGGCATCGCACGAGAGCGGCTGCCCGTCCGGCCCGAGCACCTCCGGCCCGCCGCACGATCCGCGCAGGCAGCGGTTCGACAGCACGACGCCGACCGCCATCGCGGCCATGGCCGCGCCGACGACGACGATCGAGAGCAGGAGGACCAGGAGCATCTCAGGACTTTCCGGACAGCCAGGCCGTGAACGCCGGCGAGGGACGCTCGCGGAACTCGCCGTCGACGTCAGGCACGACAAACAGCGCGGCGACGTCGTGGCGGGCGGCGAAGGCGGCGCCCTCGTCGGGGCCCATCACCATGAGCGCCGTCGAGAGCGCGTCCGCCCAGGCCGCCGACGGCGCAATGACGGTGACCGACGCGAGGTAGTGCGTCACCGGCCGACGCGTCCGAGGGTCCAGGATGTGCGTCACCCGGCGCCCCTCCACCTCACGATAGTTCCTGTAGGCCCCCGATGTCGACACGGCCATGTCGGTGAGGGGCACCACCCGCAGGATGCTGCGCGTCGCGGCCCGGGGGCGCTCGATGGCGACGCGCCACGGCTCGCCGGCCTCGTTGAACCCGCGGGCGACGAGCTCGCCGCTCATGTCCACCAGGAAGTCCCGGTGTCCCCGGGCCTCGAGGAAGGCCGCGACGCGATCGGCGGCATAGCCGGCGGCCAGCGCCGAGAAGTCGCAGCGCACGCGCGGATGCCGCTTGGCGACCGTACGCGACGCGGGGTCCACGACCAGCTTGTCGACCCCGACGCTCGCCTCGAGCGCCTTTAGGGTCGCCTCGTCGGGAGCAATGTCGGCCTGGCCGTGAGGACCGAAGCCCCAGGCGTCCACGACTGGCGCCACTGTCACGTCCACGGCGCCGCCGGTGAACGTGGCCACCGCCACGGCCTGTTCGAAAAGCGCGAACGCCTCTGGTCCGAAGGGCACGGGATCGAGCGATTCCGACTCGTTGAAGCGCGCGAGATCGGAGTCGTTGCGCCAAGTGGAAATCTGCCTGTCGATGCGGGCCAGCAGGTCGCGGATGCCGTCGTCGATGACCTGCCGCTCATCGGACGTGAGCCCGCCCGGCCCTGGCACGACCTTGACCGTGAAGGTCGTGCCCATCGTCGGGCCGCTGAAGACCACGGTGGCGGATCGCGGCGCGGCGGGCGCACACGCGCCCGTGCCCGCCAGCAGCAGGCCGGCAGCGCCGAGGAGGGCGGCGGCCCGCGGGTGCATCATCCGAAGTCGTCGAACATGATGTTCTCGCGCTCGACGCCGAGGTCGGTGAGCATCTGCATGCAGGCGGCGAGCATCTGCGGCGGCCCGCACAGGTAGTACTCCACGTCCTCGGGTGCCGGGTGCGTGGCCAGGTACTTGTCGTGCAGCACCTGGTGGATGAAGCCCACGTCGCCCTGCCAGTTGTCCTCGGGCAGCGGCTCGGAGAGCGCGAGCGTCCACGTGAAGTTCGGGTTCTCGCGCGCGATGCTGTCGAAGTCCTCGATGTAGAACGCCTCGCGCAGGCTGCGGGCGCCGTACCAGAACGAGACCTTCCGCTTCGTCTTCAGGCGGCGGAAGAGGTCGAAGATGTGCGACCGCATCGGCGCCATGCCCGCGCCGCCGCCGACAAAGACCATCTCGGCATCGGTGTCGCGCGCGAAGAACTCGCCAAACGGCCCGGAGATGGTGACCTGGTCGCCCGGCTTGAGGCTGAAGATGTACGACGACATCTTGCCCGGCGGGATGCCCTCGGGCCCGCGCGGAGGCGGCGAGGCAATCCGGACGTTGAGCATGATGATGTCCGACTCGTCCGGGTAGTTGGCCATCGAGTAGGCGCGCGTGACCGGCTCGTCCACCTTCGACACGTAGCGCCACATGTCGTACTTGTCCCAGTCGGCGCGGTACTCCTCGTCGATGTCGAAGTCGCGGTAGTGCACCACGTGGGGCGGGCACTCGATCTGGATGTAGCCGCCCGCGCGGAACGGCACGGTCTCGCCCTTCGGCAGCTCGAGCACGAGCTCCTTGATGAAGGTCGCGACGTTCCTGTTGGAGCGGACCGTGCATTCCCACTGCCTGACCGAGAAGACCTCGTGGGGCACCTCGATCCGCATGTCCGACTTGACCTTCACCTGGCAGCTGAGCCGGATGCCCTCGCGGGCCTCCCCGCGCGTCACGTGGCTGCGCTCGGTGGGCAGCAGCGCCCCGCCGCCCTCGATCACCTTCACCTTGCAGACGCCGCAGGTACCCTTGCCCCCGCATGCCGACGGGATGAAGATGCGCTGCTCGGCGAGCGTCGACAGCAGGGTGCCGCCCGCGGGGACGTCCAGAGGCGGCTGGTCCACGCCGTCGAGCGTGATCGAGACATTGCCCAGCGCCACGAGCTTCCGCCGCGCGACCAGCAGCAGGCCGACGAGCGCCAGGATGATCCCGGTGAACATCCCGACGCCGAGCACGATGGTCGTCACAGCTGGATCCCCGCGAAGGCCATGAACCCGATTGCCATCAGGCCGGTGACGATGAAGGTGATGCCCAGGCCGCGCAGCCCCTCGGGCACGTTGCTGTAGCGCATGCGCTCGCGGATCGCGGCCAGCGCGACGATGGCCAGCGCCCAGCCGGTGCCGGACCCGATGCCGTAGACGACGCTCTCGCCGAACGTGTAGGAGCGCTCGACCATGAACAGCGTCCCCCCGAGGATCGCGCAGTTGACGGCAATCAGCGGCAGGAAGATGCCGAGCGTCGCGTAGAGGGCCGGCACGTGCCTGTCGAGCGTCATCTCCACCACCTGCACGATCGCCGCAATCGTCCCGATATAGGTGAGAAAGCCGAGGAAGCTGAGGTCGTAGCTCGCCAGCGCCGGGCTGATCCATGCCATCGCGCCTTCCTTCAGCAGGTTGTGGTAGACGAGGTTGTTGACCGGCACGGTGATCGTCTGGACGACAATCACGGCGAAGCCGAGGCCGACGGCCGTCTCGACCTTCTTTGACACCGCGAGGAAGGAACACATGCCGAGAAAGAACGCCAGCGCGATGTTCTCGACGAAGATCGAGGTCACCAGGATGCTGAGGTAGTGCTCGACCATCTCAGGCCTCCTCCTCGCTCTCGACCTGCTCGGGCTTCCACGTACGGAGTGCCCAGATGAACAGCCCGATCAGGAAGAACGCGCCGGGCGCGAGCACCATCAGGCCGTTGGGCAGGTACCAGCCGCCGGCGTTGACCGAGGGCAGCACCGTCATGCCGAAGAACGTCCCCGACCCGAAGATCTCGCGCAGCGTCCCGACAAACAGCAGGATCAGCGCGTAGCCCAGGCCGTTGCCGATGCCGTCGAGCACGCTGAGCCTCGGCGGGTTCTGCATCGCGAAGGCCTCGGTGCGCCCCATCACGATGCAGTTGGTGATGATGAGGCCGACAAACACCGACAGCTGGCGCGAGATGTCGAACAGGTAGGCCTTCAGCACCTGGTCCACCACGATCACGAGGGACGCGATGATCGTGAGCTGCACGATGATGCGGATGTTGTTCGGGATGTACTCGCGCAGCAGGCTCACGAAGAGGTTCGCGCAGGCGACGACGAAGATCACGGCGACCGACATGACGACGGTGGTCTCCATCTTCGTCGTCACGGCCAGCGCCGAACAGATGCCGAGCACCTGCAGCGCGATGGGGTTGTTGTTGAACAGCGGGTCGATCAGGACATCGCGGGCGGTACTCACGTCGCCTCCTTCCGGAGTCGCTGAAGGTAGGGGCCGTATCCCTCGGGGCCGAGCCAGAAGTCGATCATCGCCGAGACGCCGCGGCTGGTGATGGTGGCGCCGGCCAGGCCGTCCACGCGGTAGGGATCGGAGTCGGGCGGGCCGGCCGTGCCGCGGATCACCTCGAGCCGGACGTTGCCAGCGTCGTCGTACACCTGGCGGCCGGGCCAGAGTGCCTGCCAGCGCGGGTTGTCCACCTCGCCGCCGAGCCCCGGCGTCTCGCCGTGCTGGTAGAACGTCAGCCCGCGCACGGTGCTGAGGTCGGGCCCGAGCGCGAGGAAGCCGTACATCGTCGACCACAGCCCCTTGCCCTCGATCGGCAGGACGATGAGCTCGGGCCGACCCGCATCGTCACGGCGCTGGTACACGAGCGCGACGTTGGGCACGCGGGTGATCTGGGCGGCGTTGCGCCCCACGGCCCGGCTGGCCGACGGGTCGGCGAGCGCCCGCTGCGGGTCGTAGGTCGAGACGTCGACCGCCTCGGTCACCTCACCCGTCCGCAGGTCGATGGCCACCACCTCGAAGGCGCCGAACCGCCGCTCGATTTCGGCGCGATCGAGGCGCTCCCCTGGCGACATCATGCCCGCCGCGAGCAGGACGTTGCGCCGGCGATCGAGCTCGGCGTTGGACTGCTGGCGCTCGCGCAGCGTCACCGCCGAGGCCGACACCAGCACGGCACAGACCACGCAGACGGCGAAGGCAAAACGGAGCGTGTACTGCACGGAGCTACGCTGCGACACGTGCCTGCCTCCGTCGGATGTTCGCGCGGACGACGTAGTAGTCGATCGTCGAGGCGAACACGTTCATGAAGAGGATCGCCAGCATCATCCCTTCGGGATACGCCGGGTTGACGACCCTGATGAGTACGGTCAGCACGCCGATCAGCGCGCCGTAGATCCAGTGGCCCGCCAGCGTGTGCGCTCCCGACACCGGGTCGGTGGCCATGTACACCATGCCGAACATCCAGCCGCCCAGGACGAAATGCCAGTGAGCCGGCAGGCCGAACATCGGGTTGGTGTCCGACCCGATCGCGTTGAACAGCAGCGCCGTGGCGACCGTGCCGAGCGTGACGCCGGCCATGATGCGCCACGACGCCACCCGGGTGACGAGCAGCAGCGCCGCGCCAATCAGGCAGGCGAGCGCCGAGGTCTCGCCCATGGACCCGGGGATGAGGCCGACAAATGCATCCCACCACGACAGGTCGGCGAGCGCCTCGAGGCCGCCGACCTTCGCGGCGGCCAGCCACGTCGCGCCGGTGAACGCGTCGGGCGACGGCACCGGACCGGCCTCGCCGGCCGCTCCGGCGGCAATCCAGACATCGCCGGAGATCTGCGCGGGGTACGCGAAGAAGAGGAATGCCCGCGCCGTCAGCGCCGGGTTCAGGATGTTCATCCCCGTGCCGCCGAAGATCTCCTTGCCGACGACGACGCCGAACGAGGTGCCGAGCGCCACCTGCCACAGCGGAATCGTCGGCGGGACGATGAGCGGGATCAGCATGCCGGTGACGAGGAACCCTTCGTTGATCTCGTGCCCGCGCACCTGCGCAAACAGCGCCTCCCACGCGCCGCCGACGGCGTAGGTCACCAGCGTGATCGGCAGGAAGTACAGCGCGCCGTGCACCAGGCACGCCACGACGTCGCCGCTCGAGAAGGCGAACCCGAGCGCCTGCATCACGCCGGTCTGCCACGTGTCGAGCGGGGCGCCGCCGGCCTCGATCGCGCGATGCGCCTGGTAGCCCGTGTTGTAGAGCGCCATCACGATCGTCGGCACGAGCGAGACGACGACGAGCGACATCAGGCGCTTGAGATCGAGGCCATCGCGGACGTGCGAGGCCGTCGCGGTGACGGTGGCCGGCGTGTAGAGGAACGTGTCGATCGCGTCGTAGAGCGGGTACATCCGCTCGAACCGCCCTCCCTTGTGGAAGAGCGGCGCATAGCGATCGAGCAGCTTCCGGAGCATCAGCCTTCCTTCTCGATGAGGGTCAGCACCTCGCGCAGGTGCGGCCCATAGTCGTTCTTCCCCGGGCACACGAAGGTGCAGAGCGCGAGGTCTTCCTCGTCGAGCTCGAGGCACCCGAGCTGCTCGGCGCGCTCGATGTCACGCGTGACCAGCGCCTTGAGCAGGTAGGTCGGCTGGAGGTCGAACGGGAAGACGCGTTCGTATTGCCCCACCGGGATGATGGCGCGCGGCGAGCCGTTGGTTGCCGTCGTGAACGCGAACCGCTTCGCGCGCGACAGCGCCGAGACGAACACCGGCAGCACCGAGAACCGGTCCGTCCCCGGGAGCGCCCAGCCGAGCAGCGTACGCGTGCGCCCTTCGGGCAGCACCGCGACCTGACGGTGATAGCGCCCGAGGAAGCCGTGCACCGGGCCCGAGGCGAGCCGGCCGGCCAGGACCGACCCCGACACCACCCGCACCTCGCCGTCCCCGGTCTCGCCCGCGACGATCTCGTCGGTGGAGGCCCCACGCGGCACGCGCAGCAGGCGTGGCCGGCGCACCGACGGCCCCGCGAGCGCGATCACCCGCGAGACGTCGAGCCGGCCGATCCGGAACAGCGCGCCGATGGCGATCACGTCCTGGTAGCCGGCGTGCCAGATGATGCGGCCGCGTCCGGCGGGCTCGAGGACGTGGATGTGGTAGCCCACGGTTCCAGACGGATGCGGCCCCGAGAACGTCTCGTGCCGCAGGCGCGGCAGCGTCGGCAACGGCGTCGTCCAGCCCGGAGCGGTACACACGTACAGGGCGCCGTCAGTCAGGGTGGAGAGCACCGTCAGCCCCGCCGCGAAGTCGTCGGCGCGTCCCTCGAGCGCCGCCTCGACAGGCGGCGCCAGCGGCTCGGTGTCGATCGCGGTCACGAAGATCGCGCGCGGCTCGACGGCCGGGTTCGCCACGCGCGAGAACGGCCGCGCCCGCAGTGCCGGCCATTCGCCCGACTCGAGCAGCAGCGCCATCGCGTACGCGCGGTCGACGGCGTCGATGGGCCGGCCATCGTACGACTCGAACGCGACGGGCTCCACGGCCTGCTGATCGACGCCCGTGGTGTCGATCACGATGCTCTGGAGCGCGCGGCGCGCGCCGCGGTGGATGCCTGCCACGCGGCCGGCAAGCGGCGCGGTGTAGCGCACGCCAGGGGTCTTCTTGTCGTCGGCGAGCAGCTGCCCCTGCCGGACCTCGTCGCCCTCGGCGACGTGCAGCGTCGGCCGCAGCCCGATCGAGTCGGCGGCCACGATCGCCACGCGCGACACCGCGCGCTCGTCGATCTGTGCCGCCGGTGCGCCCGCAATCGGCAGGTCAAGGCCCCTTGTCGTCCGATGGGCCACGTCAGTCGACCTTCTCGAAGCGGACAGGCCCGTCGTGCCGGGTGACGGCCGCCAGGGCAAACGGGGTCGTCACCGTCTGGTTGACCACGGCGTCGGGCGCCGGCGTGACCTCGCGCCACGAGACGACCAGCGTGTCGCCGTCATAGCGCACGCCGGTCACCTCCACCCGGTACCCGGCCGACGGCCGGTTGCCGACGAACACGCCGACCATCATCGTGTCGCCGAAGGCGACGCTCGGGGCGTCCTGCCGTGTCGGGAGCGAGCCCCAGACGCGCTGCCACGTGTCGTTGTCGCGGATGACCAGCTCCTCGGCCCTGGCCCTGTTGCTGAGCGGCCCGTGCGCGACGGGCACCATCTGCGGCGCCGCCGGCGCGGCGCTCGTCGACGACGGCGGCCCGTAGACCGCGAAGGTCAGCTCGCGCGAGACCGGCTCGACGTTGGAAAGCCGCGGCTTCGCCTCCACCTTCAGCACGTACAGCCCCGGCGCGAAGTCGCGCAGCGGGATCTCGAACTGCACGCCGTACCCGCCGCCGGAGCCCGCCAGCTCGGTGGACGAGCGCTCCTGCGTCGTCGAGAAGACCTGCGTGCCTTCCGTGCCCGTGACCGTCGTCGTGATGTCCACCGTGTGGGCCGGCGTCACCGAGTCGTACACGTCCACGTAGCCGTAGATGCTCTCCACGTGAGCGAATCCCCGGATGGTGGTGGGCGGGGCGGGCAGCAGTTCCTTGACGTCGTCGGGGATGCGCGGCGTCGGCGTGAGAGCTGCGGAGCTCGACGTCAGGAGCACGCCGCTCATCGACAGGCTCGGCTTCGAGAAGTCGGGGACGACCAGGTCGGTGTACACCGATCCGGTGGTCCCGCCGTTCAGCTCGCGGGCCGCGACGCGCAGCTGGTAGCGGCCGGGCGGCAGCTCGAGCTCGAGAACGGATCGGAAGCCCGTCTGCGACACCAGGTTGCGCGTCTGCTCGCGCAGCTTCAGATCCAGCTGCGTGCGGTCGCCGCCCTGGATCCGTCCGTTGGTGTCCATCGCCATCATCGAGATCTCGAGCGTGTTGTTGAAGGTCTCGCCTTCCTGTTGGAAGCCGAGCCCCGAGCCGTCGATCTGCACCGTCACGGTGACCGAGCTCTTCGGCGCCGTGCCCTTGAAGGCGGCCGTGTGGACGGACAGCCCGAGACCGGGCGTCGGGAGCGCGGCGTTGAGCACCGCCCGGAGCTCGGGCGAGGTCCCGGAGGCCGACTCCTCGGGGCGCTTCTCTTCGCGGTCCTTCGGCGCGATGTACGCCTTGCGGGCGAACACCTTCACGCCGGGGCGGTTCACCTTCACCTCGATGCGGCGCAGCCTGCCGTCGCGGCGCGTGTTGGTCGGGTAGTAGCCGAGCAGGTAGTAGTTGCTGCTGTCGCGGACGACGCGCTCGAAGGCCGTCTTGAAGTCGTTGCTGTTGACCGAGGCGAACCCGCCAGTGCCCTCCGCGAGCGATCGGAGCGCGTTCTGTGCCAGTCGCTGCTCGTCGCGGACGTTCCACGGGTTGAGGCCCAGCGTGGGGTCCTGCGGCGGCGCGTCCATCATGAACTCGTCGTCGCTGATGCCGACGAGGCCGCGGGGGTCGATGGCGTAGTAGGCGACGTTGCTGCGCGTGGCCGCGCCGATGGCGTCGCGCATCGCGTAGAGCACGTCGGTGGCGAAGCGCGCGACCTCGCCCATGACGTCCACCGTGTTGTAATCGATGCCTTCGCTGAAGTAGAGGACCGCCTTGCGGCGGCCGTTGACCGTGTCGAGCAGGCGCGACACGTTGCGCAGCGTGTCCATGGCCGAGCGGGCGAAGTAGGCGCGCTGCGGGTCGAGCTGGTCGAGGATGCGATCGCACTCCTGCTGGACCTGCCCGTCGCCCGTGCCGTCGCGCTCGCGGCAGCGGTACTCCTGGGTCATGCGGTAGTAGTCGAGCCGCTCGAGCGTGGACGACCGCACCTTCATGCCCTGGAACTTGTCAATCGACGCGAGCATCAGGTCCTTGTTGGTGGTGAACTCCTGCGACGCGTCGCTGCGCCCGCTGGCGTGGATCACGGCCACCAGGTCGTTCGGCGCCACGTACTCCTCGACGAACTGCCGCGCGGCGTTCTTGACGAGGGTCGCGCGCAGCGCGCCGACGTGGTAGTCGTCGAGGACGATCACGTAGACGCGGCCGTCGCGGATGCCCTCGTTGGTCATCACGTCGTAGGTCAGCGGCTTGCCGTCGACGAGCGTCCGCTCGTGCTTCTCGACCGGGATGCGCACGGGCGTGAACACCGCGATGGTCTGCGGCTGGCCGTCCTCGAGGATCTGGAAGTCGGAGGCCTGCAGGTCGTCCACCAGGTTTCCGTCATCGTCGGAGACGATGGCCGAGACCTCGACGTAGTCGATCTGCGCCCTGAAGGTGGGCCGCTGCGGCTGGCTGTCGGTGCCCTGCTGCTGTCCCGCGAGGACGGCCCCGGCTAGCAGGGTGACGAGCGCACCGGAGGTAAGGAGTCGACGCATGATGTGGATGGCTCTTCGATCTGGAGCGGACTGGTCGCCCCGCCGGTTCGGCAACGCGCTGGCGGCGTCCCCGACTGCGAATTATAGGACGACCGACGCGCCAGCTCTGGCGATGCGCGCCGGCCCGCCCGCGGCCGTCCTATACTGGAAGTCATGCCTGCCGACGTGCCGGCCATACAGGCGGCGCTCCGCGCCGCGTCGCTCGACGGGTGGCTGCTCTACGACTTCCAGGGCGTCAACCCGATCGCGCGTGCCCTGGTCGGCCTCGGCGGCACGACCAAGATGACGACGCGGCGCTGGTATTACATGGTGCCGGCCGAGGGAGCGCCGCGCAAGTTGGTGCACCGCATCGAGGCGCACGTCCTCGATGGCGTGCCCGGCGAGACCACGACCTACGCCGGCCACGCGTCGCTCGACGAGGGCCTCTCGGCGCTGCTTGCCGGATGCCGCCGCGTGGCGATGGAGTACTCTCCGCGGTGCGCCATCCCGTACCTGTCCCGCGTGGACGCGGGCACCGTGGAGCAGGTGCGCGCCAACGGCGTGGAGGTCGTGACCTCCGGCGACCTGGTCCAGGAGTTCATGGCGGGCTGGTCCGACGCCCAGGCCGAGACGCACCGGCGGGCCGCAGCCGCACTTTATCGCATCAAGGACCGCGCGTTCGAGGCCCTGCGCCGCGTCTCGGCAGGCGAGACGCTCGACGAATACGCCCTGCAGCAGCTGATGGTCGGCTGGTTCGAGGAAGAAGGCCTGGTCAGCGACGCGGCTCCGGTCGTCGCGGCCATGGAGCATGCGGGCGACCCGCACTACCAGCCGACTGAACGCTCGTCACGGGCCATTCGTCCCGACGAGCTGGTGCTGCTCGACCTCTGGGGCAAGACTCGGGACGAGGGCGCCGTGTACGCCGACATCTCGTGGGTCGGCTTCACCGGCCCGACGGTGCCCGAGGACATGGCCCGCGCGTTTGACGCCGTCGTCCGGGCGCGCGACGCGGCCGTGACACTGGTCGAGGAGCGCGTGGGCGCCGGCCAGCCGGTGCGCGGCTGCGACGTCGACAGGGCCGCCCGCGCGGTGCTCGAGCAGGCCGGCTACGCGCAGGCAATCCTGCACCGCACCGGGCACAGCCTCGGCGAGACGGTGCACGGGCAGGGCGTCCACATGGACGATTACGAGACGCGCGACGAGCGCCGCCTCCTGCCCGGTACCGGCTTCACGGTCGAGCCCGGCGTCTACTTCAAGCAGTTCGGCATGCGGTCCGAGATCAACGTGCTCGTCGGCGACGGTCACGTGGAGGTGACAGGGCCGCGGCAGCAAGTCATCATTCCCCTCGTCGCCTGATCGGTACGTCGGAGGCTCAGATGTCCACCCGCAAGACCACCCTCTTCTACACCATCCTGGTCGCCATCGCGTCGGTGGCGATTGGCATGGTGATCGCCTCGCGGCTCGACCTGTCGCCGACGTCCACCGCGCAGATGCTGAGCGCCGCGCCGCCGGCCAACAGCGCCCCCATCACCGGGAGCCTCGACGCGACGACGTTCCGCACGATCGCGGCCGAGGTGTCGCCGGCGGTCGTCAACATCCGCACGGAGTCGTCACCCCGGACCGACGAGCTGACCGAGTTCTTCGGGGGCGACGAGCTGTTCCGCCGGTTCTTCGGCGACAGGCTGCCCCAGGGCAACGAGCGCCGGCGTGCGCCCCGCCCGCCGACGGTCGGCGCCGGCACCGGGTTTGTCATCGACGCCGAGGGGGGCCTGATCCTGACGAACAACCACGTGGTGGAGGACACCACCAAGATCGAGTTCGGGTTCTTCGGCGACGCCGCCGACTAGACCTTCGAAGAGACGGTCGTCGGGCGGGATCCGCTGACCGACAGCGCCCTCATCCAGCTCAACGAGAAGCCGTCGCGCGAGCTCACCGAGGTCCGCTTCGGCGACTCGGCGCAGATGCAGCCCGGCGACTGGGTCGTGGCCATCGGCAACCCGTTCAACCTGAATCACACCGTCACCGTGGGCGTGATCTCCGCGCTCGGCCGGCCGTTTCCCGTGGCCCCGGGCCGCAGCGTCGAGATGCTCCAGACCGACGCGGCCATCAACCCGGGCAACTCGGGCGGCCCGATGCTGAACGTACGCGGTGAAGTCGTGGGCATCAACACCGCGATCCTCGCCGACCGGGGCGCGGCCTCGAACATGGGCATCGGCTTCGCGGTGCCGATCAACGCGGTGCGCGAGCTGATCCCGCAGCTGCGCACGGGCAAGGTCACGCGCGGCATGATCGGCGTGCAGATCACGGCGGTGGACGCGCAGGCCTACGAGGACTACGGCCTGACGACGCGCGAGGGCGCCGTCGTGGCGGCCGTCACGGCCGGGGGGCCGGCGGACCAGGCCGGGATCAGGCCGGGTGACGTGATCGTCGAGTACAACGGCCGGCGCGTGCCCAACCGCGACGAGCTCGTGTCGATGGTCACGCGGACGGCGCCCGGCACGAAGGTGCCCGTCAAGGTGCTGCGCAACGCGAAGCCCATGTCGCTGACCGTGACGGTCGGCGAGCTCGACCTCGACGCGGAGGCGGGCAGGACCGAGGAAGAGAGCCTGACCGAGGAAACGGCGGGCTTCGGGATGTCGCTCGACGACCTGACGCCCGACATCGCCCGCCGCCTCGAGCTGCCGCGCGCCACGCAGGGCGCTTTGGTGGCCGATCTCGACCCGGCTGGCCTCGCGGCCCGCGCCGGCGTGCGCCGCTTCGACGTCATCACGCGGATCAACGGCGAGGAGGTCACCAGCGCGGCCGATGCCGTCCGCAAGCTCCAGGCGATTCCGCAGGGCCGGCTGGCGCGCATCATCGTGGTTCGCGGCGGGCAGGAGCTCTTCCTGAGCATCAGGAAGGAGTAGCCGCACGCCCCGTGTCTGGCGTCGAACGCGAGGTCAAGCTCGAGTTCCCCTCCGTCGCCGAGGCGCGCGCGGCCGTCGCGCGCCTCGGCCTGCCGCTGCGCCAGCGGCGCCGCCTCCAGGACGACACGCTGTTTGACACGCCGGACGGCGCGCTGCGTGCGCGCGGCAGCACCGTCCGCGTGCGCACCGAGGGGACGACCACGGTGCTCACCTTCAAGGGCCCCCGGCTCCCGGGTCCGCTCAAGGCCAGGCCCGAGCACGAGACGCGCGTCGACGACGCGCAGCAGCTCACCGCCATCCTCGAAGGCCTGGGCCTCCAGCCGTCGTTCCGCTACCAGAAGTACCGCGAGGAGTACGGCGAGACGCCTGCGCTGGTGGTGGCGCTCGACGAAACCCCGGTCGGCGTCTTCGTCGAGCTCGAAGGCGAAGAGGCAGCCATCCGCCAGGCGGCCGCCGCGCTCGGCGCCGGCGAGCCCGACTTCATCACCGCGTCGTACGCCCGGCTCTTCTTCGAGCGCCGCGACCGCTGCGGGCTCGGCGGGCAGGCGCACATGGTCTTCGGCGCATGAAAACCTGGCCGCTCACGGCCCTCGTCCTGACGGCCGGCCTCGGGACGCGTCTGCGGCCGCTGACCGACGTGCGGGCCAAGCCCGCACTGCCCGTCGGCGAGGAGGCGCTCGTGTGCCGTGTCCTCCGGCAGCTCGCCGCGCAGGGCGTTCGCCACGCCGTCCTGAACCTCTACCACCTCCCGGCGACGATTGCCGCGGAGGTCGGTGACGGCCGTCAGCTGGGGCTGTCGGTCCGCTATGCGTGGGAGCATCCGGGACCGCTCGGGTCGGCGGGCAGCATCCGGCACATGCTGCCGCTCGTCAGCGACGAGCGCCTGCTCGTCGTGAACGGCGACACGCTCTGCGACCTGCCCGTGCAGGCGCTGGCCGAGGCCCACGCCGCCTCCGGCGCGCTCGTGACGATGGGGCTGATGCCGCACCCGGCGCCGGAGAAGTACAACGGCGTCGTGCTCGACGAGGGCGGCGCCGTCACCGGCTTCTCGACACCCGGGGCCTGGACGACGACCTGGCACTACCCGGGTGTGCAGGTCATCGAGCGGCGCGTGTTCGAGACCCTGCCCGACAACGAGCCAGCCGAGTACGTCAAGGTGCTCTACCCGGAACTCATCGCGGCGCAGCCTGGCGCGGTGCGCGGCTTCGTGCATCACGGCCGGTTCCGCGACATCGGCACGGTCGACGACTATCGCGCCACGTGCGTCGAGCTTGCCGGCGACGGGAACGGCAACGTGATCGCCCCTGCCGCCGACGTCCATCCCACCGCGGTCCTCACGCGCACCATCGTCTGGGCCGGGGGGCGCGTGGAGGCGGGCTGTCGACTCGAGGACTGCATCGTCACCGACCGCGCCGTGGTGTCCGCAGGAACGCAGGCCGTCAGGGACGTGTTCCTGTGACGACACAGCTCCTCTCCTTCTGTTTCCTCCGTCCTCTTTCGTCGTCCTCTTTCCGCTTTCCTCCCCTCCTCCACTCCTCCCTTGCTAGTATTTCCGTGCTCGGGACGTCCTCGGGCGGGAGGACGCGGGTTGTCGAAGTCGTTCGTGCAGCGGGTTGAGCGGTATCTCGAGCGCCTCGGGGGTCGTGGACGTGACGTGCAGATCGTGCCGCTCACCGGCGATGCCTCCGATCGCCGCTACTACCGGTTGATTTCCCCGGACGGCGCCACGAGGGTGGCCGCCGTCTACCCCACGGCGTTCGACGAGTCGCTGTCGTTCCTGAACGTCACGCGGCTGCTGGCGCGAATGCCCGTCCCCGTGCCCGAGATCCTCGACGAAGCGCCCGATCTCGGCCTCCTGCTGCTCGAGGACCTCGGCGACGTCACCCTCCAGGCGCACCTCGGCACGTCGCCCGAGGCGCACGCGCGGCTCTACCGCGAGGCCGTCCGGCTGATCGCGATCCTCCAGTGCCGCGGCAGCGAGCTCGCCTCGCCCGAGTACCTGCCCTACACCGTGGCCTTCGACGTCGAGAAGCTCACGTGGGAGATGGACTTCTTCCTGAAGCATTTCGTCGCCGGCTACCGGGGCGCGGTGCTCACCGACGCGGCGCGCGAAGCCATCCGCGGAGAGCTGGGGCTGCTCGTCGAGCGACTGGCAGCCGAGCCCCGCGTCCTGTGCCATCGCGACTATCACAGCCGCAACCTGATGCTGCACGACGAGCGGCTGTACCTCATCGATTACCAGGACGCGCGCATGGGGCCCGACACCTACGACCTGGTGTCGCTGCTGCGCGACTCGTACGTCGACCTGAGCGAGCCGATGGTCGACTGGCTCATCGCGTACTTCCTGGCGCTCAAGGGACGGGCCGACGAGGAGCGCGCCTTCCGGGAGCGTTTCGACATGATGGCGTTGCAGCGCAACCTGAAAGCGCTCGGCACCTTCGGCTTCCAGACGCTCACCAAGCGCAATCCCGTGTACATCCAGTACATGCCGCGCACGCTGCGCTACGTGCGGACGAACCTCCTGCGTTACACGTCGCTCGGCCGCCTGCACGACCTGCTCGCCGCCCACATCGACGAGCTGCGGTAACGGCCCTGCCGCCCCGGCAGGTACAATGAACAGTCGCCCGGCGCACGGCCGGGCCGCCTGCCCGACGTGGACTTCGGAATCTCGACGCACCTCTTTCATGCCGAGCGCCTCGGCCCGGCGCACCTCGACGCCGTCGCGGCCGCGGGGTTCGCGCGCGTCGAGCTGTTTGCCACGCAGTCGCACTTCGACTACACCGACCCGTCGCAGGCGCGCGACCTTGCCGCGTGGACGCGCCAGGCCGGCCTCCGGCTGCACAGCGTGCACGCGCCCATCGCCGAGTTCCTGCACGGCACGACGTGGGGGCCGCCGATCTCGACGGGCGCCTCGAGCGCGGCGGCGCGGAGCCGCGCCATCGACGCGTGCCGGCAGGCGCTCGAGATTGCCGCGGCCGTGCCGTTCGAGTTCCTCGTGCTGCACCTCGGCGTGCCGGAGGCCTACGCGGCGGCCGGCGACAACCACCGCGACTCGGCGCTTCGCAGCGTCGAGGCGCTGCGCGCGGCGGCCGACGGCACCGGCGTCCGGCTCGCGCTCGAGGTCATCCCGAACGGGCTCTCCACAGCGTCGGCGCTCGTGCGGCTCATCGAGGAGCACGACCTGCACGACGTCGGCATCTGCCTGGACGTCGGGCATGCGCAGCTGCAGGGCGACGTGAGCGAGGCCATCGAGACGGCAGGCGGCTACCTGCTGACCACGCACGTCCATGACAACGGCGGCCGGTCCGACGACCACCTGCTGCCCTTCGACGGCGTGATCGACTGGCCGGCCACGCTGATGGCGTTCCAGAAGGTCGGCTACGGCGGCACGCTGCTGTTCGAGCTGGCGGCCGGCCCGCAGGGCGCGCAGGCGACGCTCGAGGGCGCCGCGGCCGCGCGCCGCCACCTCGAGCACATCCTCGGCGACGAGCTCACCTTCTGAGGACGCAGGCACACCATGGCGTACATCGAGAACATCGCCCGTTACGAGGGCCAGGACGTCACCATCCGCGGCTGGCTGCACAACCGCCGGTCGAGCGGGAAGATTCACTTCCTGACGCTGCGCGACGGCACCGGCTTCATCCAGGCGGTGATGTCGAAGGCCGACGTCGGCGACGAGATGTTCGCCAGGGCGGATCACCTCGGACAGGAGACCGCGCTCATCGTGACCGGGACCGTCCGCGCCGACGCGCGCGCGCCGGGCGGCTACGAGCTGCTCGCCTCGGCGCTCGAGGTGGTGCACGAGACGCAGGACTACCCCATCACGCCGAAGGAGCACGGCGTCGACTTCCTCATGGACCGGCGCCACCTGTGGATCCGCTCGCAGCGGCAGCAGGCGATCCTGCGCGTCCGTCACGAGGTGATCAACGCGGTGCGCGACTTCTTCAACAGCCGCGGGTTCATCCTCGCCGACACGCCGATCTTCACGCCGTCGGCCTGCGAGGGCACGACGACGCTGTTCCCCGTGCAGTACTTCGAGGACACGACGGCGTACCTCACGCAGAGCGGGCAGCTGTACAACGAGGCCAACGCCATGGCGCTCGGCCGCGTGTACTGCTTCGGCCCGACGTTCCGCGCCGAGAAGAGCAAGACCCGCCGGCATTTGACCGAGTTCTGGATGGTCGAACCGGAGATGGCCTACGCCGACCTCGACGACACGATGGACCTTGCCGAGAAGCTCGTCGAGTCGGTCGTCGCGCGCGTGCTCGACGTGCGGGCGCGCGAGCTCCGGCAGCTCGAACGCGACACCTCGAGGCTCGAGGCCGTCAGGACGCCGTTCCCGCGCATCAGCTACGACGAGGCGATCGCGCGGCTCAACCAGGCCGGCCAGCCAATCGAGTGGGGCGGCGACTTCGGCGGCACGGACGAGACCGTCCTGTCGGAGCAGTTCGACAGGCCGGTGATGGTGCACCGGTACCCCGCGCAGGTGAAGGCCTTCTACATGAAGCCCGACCCGGCACGCCCGGACCTGGCGCTGTGCGTCGACGTCCTGGCGCCCGAGGGCTACGGCGAGATCATCGGCGGCGGTCAGCGCATCGACGACCATGACCTGCTCCTCCAGCGGATCGAGGAGCACGGGCTGCCGAAGGAGGCGTTCGACTGGTACCTCGACCTGCGGCGCTTCGGCTCGGTGCCCCACGCCGGCTTCGGCATGGGCATCGAACGCGTCGTCGCGTGGATCTGCGGACTCGAGCACGTCCGCGAGACCATTCCCTACCCGCGGATGCTGTACAGGATGTACCCGTGAAGATCGGCGTTGTTTCCCTCGGGTGCCCCAAGAACCTCGTGGACTCGGAGGTGATGCTCGGCCTGACCGAGCAGGCGGGACACGTGATCACGCACGACGCGGCCGAGGCCGACGTGCTCGTCGTGAACACGTGCGCGTTCATCGACAGGGCCAAGCAGGAGTCGATCGACACGATCCTCGAGATGGCACGGCACAAGGAGCACGGGCAGTGCCGCCGCCTGGTCGTCACCGGGTGCCTGGCCGAGCGGTACAGGGACGAGCTCCGCGAGCAGATTCCCGAGATCGACGCCGTGCTCGGCACGGGCGAGGTCGAGGGCATCGTCGCGGCGGTCAACGGTGCCGAGGGTGAGGTGTGCGCCGACAAGGGCGTGGCGGGGAACGGCGCCGCGCCGGTGACGCTCTTTGCGCGCCATGCCTCGGGCGCGGTGGTCGAGCGCGGCGGGCTGGCCGCGCGGCACCGTGGCGCGACCCACGAGCTGCCCACCTACCTCTATGACGCGGCGACGCCAAGGCGGCTGACGACGCCGCCACACTACGCGTACGTGAAGATCGCCGAGGGCTGCGACTACAACTGCGCCTTCTGCATCATCCCGCGCCTGCGCGGCCCGTACCGCAGCCGGAGCATTGCCTCCATCGTCGACGAGGCGAAGCGGCTCGCCGAGCGCGGCGTGAAGGAGCTGCTGCTCGTCTCGCAGGACACGACCTTCTTCGGCGTCGACCGGCGGGAGCGTGACGCGCTGGCCAGGCTGCTGCGGGCGCTCAATGCCGTGGACGGCCTCGTCTGGATCCGGCTGCTGTACCTCTACCCGACGACGATCACGGCCGCCACCATCGACGCGATCGCGGAGTGCGACAAGGTGGCCCGGTACATCGACCTGCCCCTCCAGCACGCGTCGGACGCCGTGCTCAAGCGCATGCGCCGCCCCGGCTCGCGCCGGAGCTACGAGGCGCTGCTCACCGGCCTGCGCGAGCGCCTGCCCGGCGTCACGCTGCGAACGACGCTCATCACCGGGTTCCCCGGTGAGACCGCGGCCGACGTGCGCGAGCTCGAGGACTTCCTCCGGGTGGTGGAGTTCGACCACGTCGGCGTCTTCACGTACTCGGCGGAGGAAGGCACGGCGGCGGCTGCGCTGCCCGACGACGTGCCCGCCCGCACGAAGGCGGCGCGCCAGCGGCGCCTGATGCAGCTGCAGCAGGACATCGTCGCCCGCAGGCTGACCGCGCGCATCGGCGAGCAGGTGGATGTGCTGGTGGACGGCCCGTCGCCCGAGCACGAGCTCGTCGTCCAGGGCCGGCTGGAAGGCCAGGCGCCCGAGGTGGACCCGGTTGCCTACTTCACCGACTGCGACCCGGCGACGCTCCACCCGGGCGACCTGGTCCGGGCCGAGATTGTGGACGCCAGCGGCTACGACGTGGTCGTGCGCCCGCTCGACGCGCCCAGACGGGCCTGACGCCCCGTGATGCCGCCCCGTGATGCCGCCCCG
>CAYSHC010000020.1:0-2852 GCA_964430855.1 uncultured Vicinamibacteraceae bacterium | reverse complement strand
CGCCCCGTGATGCCGCCCCGTGATGCCGCCCCGGGCGCCGGCCCGAGGGCCGGAATGGGCCGATTTCGGCCATTGCCGGGCGTGAAACACCGTGCTAGACTTCCAGATTGGAGTTCAGGCTAACCCCGGTGGAGTGGGCCTCTTGCCCACTTTTTTCGTTTAGGGCGCCTGAACCCGGTGTCTGTGGCTTCTGGTGATCCCCTGGAGCGTGTGCGCGCTGCAGCCGAGCGCGTCGCCGGCTCGCTCGGTCTGGACGTCTTCGACGTGCAGTTGCGGCGGGAGTCCGGCGGATGGGTGCTGCGGGTGGTCATCGACCGGCCGTTGCGCCGCGGGGCCGACGGCACCGTCGAGGTCGACACGCCGGAACATGCGATCGGCATCGACGAGTGTCAGCTGGTCAGCACGGATCTGAGCGCGATCCTCGACGTCGAGGACGTGCTCGACCACGCCTACACACTGGAGGTGTCGTCGCCCGGGCTCGACAGGCCCTTGCGCCACGCCGACGACTATCGCCGGTTCGCCGGACGGCTGGCCAAGCTGGTGGTGCCCGACGGCGTGGACGGCCAGACCCATTTCGAGGGCCGGATCGCCGGGGTCGAGGGCGACATGGTGCTGCTCACGGTGGGTCGCAACAAAGAGAAACGCATTCCCCTTGGCCAGGTGACCAAGGCGAGGCTCGAGGTGGAGTTCTGACGCGATGAGTACCAACCCGCTGGTGTTGTCGATCGAGACGCTGGCCAAGGAGCGTGGCATCGACCCGTCGATCGTGATCAGCGCGATCGAGGAGGCCGTGCTGACGGCGTCGCGCAAGTCCTACGGGAAGGACGGCGAGAACCTCAAGGCGCGCCTGAATCAGGAGACCGGCGAAGTCGAGCTGCTGGCGGTGAAGAAGGTCGTCGCCGAGGTGACCGACCCGGCCACCGAGATCTCGCTCGAGGACGCCAAGAACATCTATCGCGTCTACGGCGAGGAGTACGCCGAGAGCATCGAGCTCGACGACGAGATCGAGTTCTCGAAGTCGAAGGAGAAGCTCGGACGCATCGCCGCGCAGACCGCCAAGCAGGTGATCTTCCAGAAGGTGCGCGAGGCCGAGCGCCGCAACGTGTACGAGGAGTTCAGCGGGCGGGTCGGCGAGGTCGTCACCGGCGTCGTGAAGCGGTTCGAGCAGGGCGACATCATCGTCGAGCTGGGCCGTGTCGAGGCGAGCCTGCCGCGCAAGGAGCAGTCGCGCGCGGAGAACTACTCGATCGGCGACCGCGTGCGCGCGGTCATCAAGAGCGTCAACGAGAACCTGAAGGGACCGCAGGTCATCCTGTCGCGCACCGACCCGGCGCTGCTCATCAAGCTGTTCGAGCAGGAGGTGCCGGAGATCTACGACGGCACCGTGATGATCCGCGGCGCCGTCCGCGAGGCGGGTGACCGCGCGAAGGTGGCCGTCTACAGCCGCGAGCGCGACGTCGACCCCGTCGGCGCGTGCGTCGGCATGAAGGGCACGCGCGTGCAGGCGATCATCCGCGAGCTGCGCGGCGAGAAGATCGACATCGTCGAGTACTCGGAGGATCCGCTCGAGTTTGTGACCAACGCCATCAGCCCGGCGCGGGTGCAGCGGGTGACGATCGTCGACGACGTCAACCGCGTGATGGAAGTGGTCGTCGAGGACAAGCAGCTGTCGCTTGCCATCGGCAAGAAGGGGCAGAACGTCCGTCTTGCGGCGAAGCTGACCGGCTGGAAGATCGACATCAAGAACGAGGAAGAGAAGCGCGCCGAGGTCGAGGCGCAGCTCGAAGGGTTCAACTGGGGCTCGGTCGGCGAGACGTCCGACACGGCCACCGGGTCGGCCGCCGCGGACGTGGCCGCCCTGTTCGGGGAGACCGCCGAGGCCACCGCGGAGCCTGCGGCTGACGACGCGGCGACCGTCGAGGCGCCGGCCCCCGAGGCCGAGGCTGCGCCCGAGGCCGGAGCCCAGGAAGAGACGCACGCGGCCGGTGCGTCGGCAGAGGCGGAGCCTGCTGCCGAGACCACGGCCGATGATGCCGCGCGCGCCGAGGGCGCAGGCGACGCTGAGCCCGTCGCCGACCACAGGAACGACTAGACGAAGGGGACACGTTGTCGACAGTCCGGATCTACAAAGTCGCGGAACTGCTGAACACCACGAGCCAGGAGGTCATCGACCTGCTGCGCTCGGAGGCTGGCATCGAGGTGAAGAGCGCCTCGAGCACGATCGAGGAGGTCGTGGCACGCCAGTTCGTGGAGCGCCACGCCCGGAAGCGCAACATCGCGCTGCCTTCGTCGCCCAGCCAGATGTTCAGTGACGCCGCGACGGCGCGCTCGAGCAGGAAGGGCGGCAAGCCGGCCGTGCCGGAGGCGCCGAAGGGTCCGACCCTGCCGCCGCCGCGCCTCGTGAAGGCGTCCAGGACCGCCGCGCCGCGGCCGCCCGTCCCGCCGCCGGCGCCCCCGTCGGAGCCGCCGGCCGAGCCGCCGGCCCCGGTGGAGGTCGGCGAGGTCGTGGAGACGCCGCCCGCCCCGCCGGTCGAGGAGCAGGCGCCGACGGCCGTCGAGACGCCCGCCCCCGCGCCGGCGGACACGCCCGTCGCCGAACCCGCCCCCGACGCCGTGCCGGCAGCCGCCGTGACCGAGCCGTCGGCAGCGGCGCCTGCAGAAGCGGCCGCACCGGCTGCGGAGGAGTCCTCTACGGAGACCATGCCCCAGGCCGCGGCACCCGCGGCCGCACAGGAACCCGCCCGGCCGAAGGGCCGCGTGGTGCCGCCGTCCATCCGCCTGCGCGTCGAGGATCCGGATCGCCCGGTGTCGGCGCCGCCGCTGCGGCAGCCGCGCGTCGACCCGCGGCCGCC
>CAYSHC010000019.1:0-58660 GCA_964430855.1 uncultured Vicinamibacteraceae bacterium | reverse complement strand
GGTCATGCGCTTCTGCCAGAGCCTGATGACCGAGCTCTACCGGCACCTCGGCGAGTACACCGACGTGCCCGCGGGCGACATCGGCGTCGGCGGGCGCGAGATCGGCTTCATGTTCGGGCAGTACAAGCGCATCACCAACCGCTACGAGTCGGGCGTGCTGACGGGCAAGGGCCTCGACTACGGCGGCGCGCTCGTCCGGCGCGAGGCCACCGGGTACGGCCTCGTGTACTTCGTCAACGAGATGCTCAAGGCGCGGGACGAGTCGCTCGACGGCCGCACGTGCGTGGTCTCGGGGTCGGGCAACGTCGCCATCTACACGATGGAGAAGGCCACGAGCCTCGGCGCGCGCGTGGTCGCCTGCTCCGACTCGTCAGGCGTCGTCATCGACGAGCAGGGCATCGACCTCGACCTCGTGAAGCAGATCAAGGAGGTCGAGCGCGGGCGGTTGAGCCGCTACGTCGAGGACGGCCACCGGGGCCGCTACATCGCCGGCGGCAACATCTGGAGCGTGCCCTGCGACATCGCGCTGCCATGCGCCACGCAGAACGAGCTCAACGGGCGCGACGCCAAGCTCCTCATCAACAACGGCTGCACGCTGGTGGCCGAGGGCGCCAACATGCCCGTCACGCCCGAAGCGATCAAGCTGTTCCAGGAGGCCGGCGTCGCGTTCGGGCCGGGCAAGGCCGCCAACGCCGGCGGCGTCGCGACCTCCGCGCTCGAGATGCAGCAGAACGCCAGCCGCGACGCCTGGTCGTTCGAGTACACCGAGCAGCGGCTCGCGGAGATCATGGTCAACATCCACGAGTCGTGCTACGCGACGGCCGAGGAGTTCGGCACGCCCGGCAACTACGTCAACGGCGCGAACATCGCCGGCTTCCTGCGCGTCGCGCGGTCGATGCTGGCGCTCGGCCTCGTCTAGTCCTCGCGCGGAAGGACAGGCTCGGGGACCACCGCGGGGCCGGGCGCCCTCAGGACCACTCGTCGATCACCTCGCGCAGCGTCCGCAGCAGGTGCTCGGCCGTGTAGGGCTTCGGCACGAAGTGCGTGAGCGCCGCCCCGAGCGCCCGCGCGTGCTCGCCGTCTGGACCGAGGCCGCTCGAGCCGATGACGCGCACGTCGGGGTCCAGCGCGCGCATCGCGATGATCGCGCTGGGCCCGTCCATCACGGGCATCGTCATGTCGGTGAGCACGACGGGCGACTCGGCGATGTGGCTCGCAAACAACGCGACGGCCTCGGCCCCGTTGGCCGCCGTGAGGACGCGATAGCCGTAGTGCTCGAGCGTCCGCCGCGCCACCGTGCGCACGTGCTCCTCGTCGTCGACGAGCAGGACCAGCTCACCGTGGCCGCGCGGCAGCGGCGCACGTGGCTCCGGCGCCGGGCGTCTGGTCGAGACCGTCCTCGCCGGCAGGTAGACCTTGAACGCGGTTCCCCGGTCCAGCTCCGTGTACACGTCCATGACGCCGCCGTGGCTGTTGACGATCGCCAGCGACGTCGGCAGGCCGAGCCCGCTGCCCATGCCCGCGGGCTTGGTCGTGAAGAACGGCTCGAACAGCCGCTCGCGGACCGCCTCGGTCATGCCCGTGCCCGTGTCTTCCACCTGGATGAAGACGTAGGGCCCCGGCGTGGTGCCCGGATGCTGCTCGACGTACAGGTCGTCGAGCACGCGGTTGCCCGCGGTGATGGCCAGCACGCCGCCCTTCGGCATCGCGTCGCGCGCGTTGACGCAGAGGTTCATCAGCACCTGGTGCAGCTGCGTGCGGTCACCGTGCACGTCCCACACCTCTTCGTCCACGTCGGTCCTGACGACGATCGACTTCGGGAACGTCTCAAGCAGCAGGCGCCTGACGTCGTCGACCAGGTGGATGACCGGCACGGGCGCGCGCTCGCCCTCGACGCCGCGCGCGAAGGACAGCACCTGCGCGACGAGGTCGGCGCCCCGGCGCGCGCTGTGCTGGATGGTGTCGATGAGCCCGAGGGCCATCGGGTCCGGCGAGACCTCGCGCAGCACCTCGAGCGAGAGGAGGATGGGCGCCAGCACGTTGTTGAGATCGTGCGCCATCCCGCCGGCGAGCGTGCCGATGCTCTCCAGGCGCTGCGCGCGGAGCATCTGCGTCTCGGCGCGCTTCCGTTCGGAGACGTCACTCAGCCCGCCCATCACGCGCAAGGGCTCGCCCTCGGCGTTGCGCAGGATCCTGGCGCGGTCGTAGACGTGCGCGTAGGAGCCGTCGGCGCGGCGGAAGCGGTACTCGTCGGCCCAGGCCGCATCCCCTCCCGCCAGCGAGCGTGACAGGCCGACGGAAACGCGCGACGCGTCGTCGGGATGGATGCTCGTCCGCCGGAAGTCGATCGTCGGGTCGATGGCCTCGCGCCTGTAGCCGAGGACGGTCTCGATCCCCTCGTTCCAGGAGAGCGAGTCGTCCGACAGGTTCCACTCCCAGACGACGTCCGACGTCGTCGTGCTCAGCACACGCAGCCGTTCCTCACTCGCGCGCAGCGAGAGCTCGCGCTTCTTGCGTGCCGTGATGTCGCGGAAGTACACGGCAAGTCCGGTGCCGGTGGGCTGCGCGTTGGCCTCGATCCACACGTCGAACGGCTCGTAGTAGACCTCGACGCTCGTCGCCTGCCCCGCGTCGACGGCGCGCTGGAACTCCTGGCGCAACCCGAGCGCGAGCGCTTCCGGGAACTCGTCCCAGACGCCGCGTCCGAGCAGCGCCTCGCGCGGCCGCTGGAGCACCGCCTCGGCCGCGGCATTCACGTAGCGGAACTTCCAGTGGCGGTCGATAAGACAGAACCCGTCGGGCATGCGCTCGATCGCATCCTGCAGGCTGTCTCGGAGGTCGGGCGGACCGGCGGGTGACGGTGGCGTCGCCATCGAAGTGGAGCGGCTCAGGCGCTTCGACGCACCGATCGGACACCGATGCGGAGTGTTCCGCAGTATATGCCCGCCGCGGCCCCGTTTCGACTCAGCCGCCGCGCGTCGCGAGGAACGTCTCGACAATCGTCGCGCCGTCCCCGAGCGTCACGGTCTCGACACGTGCCGACGCGAAGCCCGCCCCGTGCAGGCGGTCGAGCCACTCCTGACGCGGGAAGAGCCCTTCGACGTGACGGTCGTGCTCGGCGCGCACGGTGCCTTCGGCCTCGCGCAGCAGCAGCGCGTACTCGGCCACGTACGCCGTGTCGGCCGGATCGGGATCCCAGCACCACTCGAGGTACCGCAGCCCGCGTCCCGTCTCGTCGTCGCGACCGCCGTGGCTCGTCGACGGCTCGAAGGTCTCGCGCACGAAGTCCGGGACCAACAGCGCGACGCCGCCGGGACGGCAGTGCACGAACGCCGTGTCGAGCGCGCGCTGGAGGTCGTCGCCCGTGCTCATGTAGCAGATGGCGTCGTGGACGAAGACGGCGTCGAACGTTCGCCCGAGCCTGACCGTCCGCATGTCGCCCTCCACGTGTTCGCACTCGGGGTTGAGTGCCTCGCTCACGCTGCGCATGCCGGCGGACGGCTCGACGAGGGTCATCGGCGCGAGCCGCTTGAGATGGGAGGCGTTGTTGCCGCCGCCGCTGCCAAGCTCGAGCAGCGACGTCAGCGGGCGCTGGCTGGCGCCGGCGAGGAGCTGCCCGTAGGCCCGCGCCTCTTCCTCGTATTCGTCAGGCGCGGAGAGCAGCGGCCACCATCCGGCGAGCTCGTCGTACATGCGGGGCATGGCGACAGCGTAGTGTCACCTGGCCGCCGCGACACGTCGAGGCGACAAGGCGAGCGTAACGTCGATCCAGCGCGCGATGGCCGCGACGGCCTCGGCGTCACGGATGACGGTGCCGAGGGGCGCCATCTGCGTGGACGGCGAACGGGAGCGCATGCGCAGGTAGAGGGCGCTGGCCTCGGCGTGGCCTGGCATCACCAGCACGCTCTGCCCGTCCGGCACACCCGGCGCCTGCCAGCGCGTGGGCGTGCCGACGAGGCGTGCCACCGTGCCATCGGGATCCGCGACGGCATCGCGCGTGGCGAGCGAGGCATCGAAGCCGGCAATCGCCGGCGAGCCGTCATGGCACATGCCGCAGTTGGCGGCAAGGTAGCCGAGCACGGCGCGGGTCTCTGGCTCACGGGCGGCAATGCGCACGGGCGCGGCCGTCCACGCGGGCGGCGTCGGACCGAAGCGTCCATCGGCGACAAGCGTGTCCACCGTCAGCATGCCGGGTTGCTGCGGCTCCGCGTGGAGGGCGCCGGGATCGCGATCGGCCGAGAGCTGGAGGGCGTTCACGCCAAGGACACGCGACCTGTCGGCCGGTCCGTGGCACGCGCGGCAGTCGTTGCGCGTCGGGACGTCGTGCCAGCGTCCCGGGGCCACTTCAACGACCCTCCTCACGCCCTCCGCGGGCGCCAGCTCCGCTTCCGTTCCCGCCTCGTTCCAGACGTACGACACGGCGATCCAGCCCGCGGTGCTCGCGCGCCAGAAGAAGCGCGTCTCGACGCGTCGATCGCCGAGCGCGAACTCCTTCCACAGCTTCGTGCCGATGGGGAAGTCCCACGCGAACGGGTCGTCGCCGCCAATCGTCGCGCCATCGGGCAGCGCGATCCAGCGGCGCTTCCCGAGCCCGTCGGACCACAGCGGATACTGCGGGGCGTACGGAAGCACGCCGTCGGCGACCGGCCCGGTCGCGTCGCCGGCGTAGAGGCCCGTCTCCGAGAGCAACTGCGGTGGCCGGGGCGCTTCCTGTGCCGACGGCGCCGCCGCGCCCGCCGTCACGATGCAGGCCGCGAGCCACGTCGCGACGGCCGTCGTCGTCACGGCGGACAGCGTGAGGCGCGCGATGCTCATTGGGCCTCGGGTGGATCGACGGGTGCGGGCACCCGGTTCTGCACGGGCGGCAGCGACTTGAGGTAGGCAAAGATCGACCCGAGATCCTCATCGGTCATCGTGCCGAACATCGGCCACGGCATGGGCGGCAGGATCGGGCGTCCCTTCCCTTCGTGGCGGCCGGTGCGCAAGGCGATGATGAAGGTGTCCTCGGTCCACCTGCCGATGCCTGTCTCGGGATCGGGCGTCAGGTTTGCGGCGAAGCTGACGCCCCAGGGCCCCGCAAACGCCGTGTTGGACGCCGCGCCCATCCACACCCACGGGCCCGCGGGCAGCTTTGGCGGCGGCGGCATGACGAGGTCTGCCGGGTGGCCCGTCAGCGCGCGCGACATGTCGGGCTCGGGGCCGCGCTCGCCGATCTTCCACGGCGTGTGGCAGTCGTTGCACCCCATCACGCGCACGAGATAGGCGCCGCGCTCCACGCGCGCCGCATCCGCGGCCAGTGTGCTCGACGACGAATCGTTCGGCCCCCGGCCCAGCACCTTCCAGCTGATGGCTCCAGGGAGGACGGCAAGGGTCAGCGCCAGCGCGCTGGTGACCAACGCTTGTGATCGCATGAAGACTCTCCGGATGACGGGCGACGCGGAATGAAGGGCTCGACCTCCGAACGCCGGGCGCCGGGTGCGGGAGGTGCGTCGCCGAAAGGAGGTAACGTCGGGACGCCGGCCACCGCACACGGTTTCGTTACGATGGGCGCATGCGCACGGTGTCGCAGCGCGTCAACGCCGAGCGCGTGGTGCTGTTCGGCTGGAGCCGCGCCATCCTTCTCCAGCTCGCGCACCCGCTCATCGCGGCCGGAGTCGCCGACCACAGCGAGGTGCGACACGGGGTGTTCGCGCCGGCACGCCGCCTGCACTCGACCGTGCGCGCGATGACGCGCCTCACCTTCGGGTCGCCCGAGGAGCATGCCAGGGCCATCGCCGGCATCCTGGCCATTCACCGCCGCGTGAATGGACGGCTGCGCCAGGCCGTCGGCCCGTGGCCGGCCGGCACCCCGTACAGCGCCGAGGATCCGGCGCTCGTCCTGTGGGTGCACGCGACGCTGCTCGACTCGTTGCCGATGGCTTACGAGTGGCTCGTCGCGCCGCTCGCGCCAGCCGAGCACGACGCCTACTGCCGAGAGTCGGCAGACGTGGCCTGCGAGCTCGGGGCACACCCGGCGGACGTGCCGCGCAGCAGGGCCCAGCTCGACGTGTACGTCGAGCGGATCCGCCGGAGCGGCCACCTGGCCGTCGGTCCCGACGCACGGATGCTGGCGGCGACCGTCCTGTCTCCTCCGTTCGGCCCGCTTGTCGCTCCCGCCAGGCACGCCAACAGGGTGCTGACGACGGCGATGCTCCCCGACGACATCCGCGAGGCGTACGGCCTGCGCTGCGACGACGCCGATCGGCGGGCCTGTCGTCGCTGGATACGAGTGATCCGGGCTGCACGTTCGGCGGCGCCCCGCTGGATGCGCGAGTGGCCGGAGGCCAGGCGTGCCACCTAGGGCGCGCCCGTCGGGACGTTTCCGCTACCATGGGCGGGTGAGATCCGCGCGCGGACTCGTCGCCCTCGCCCTCGCGTTCGCGGGGGCTTCCGCCGCAGCCGGTCAGGACGCCGCGCCGTCAGGGCCGCGTCTCGTGCAGCCGGGCGCGCCTGGCGAGCCGACGCGCGTCATCGACGCGGCCACGGCTACCGACACCAGCGCCGTGCGTCATACGGCCGCCGACGTCACCTTCATGCAGGGGATGCTTGCGCATCACGCGCAGGCCCTCGAGATGACGTCGCTCGTGCCCGCCCGCACGACGAGCCCCGATATCGTCAAGCTCGCCGAGCGCATCGCCGCCAGCCAGGCCGACGAGATGACGATGATGCGCGAGTGGCTCGCGAGCCGCGGCGCCACGCCCGACGACGCGCATGCGCACCATCACGGGCACCATGACGCGGCGGGCACGCTGATGCCGGGAATGCTGACCGCCGACGAGATGGCGGAGTTGCGCGCCGCGGAGGGCTCGCGCTTCGACGAGCTGTTCCTTGCCGGCATGATCCGGCACCACGAGGGCGCCCTGGTGATGGTGCGGACGCTGCTCGAGACGCCAGGCGCGGGGCAGGAACCGGAGCTGTTCGCGTTCGTCTCGGACGTCGAGGCAGACCAGGGCATGGAGATTCGGCGGATGCGCCGCATGCTCGGAGAGAGGACCCGATGAGGCGTGTGTTGTTGCTCGGCGGCCTGTCCGCCGTCGTCACGATCCTGGTCATGCCACTGGCGGCGCAGCAGGCGGCGCAGGGCGGCGGCGACCCGCGCGTCGGGCTCGCCGCGGGGTACGAGGACGCCGGCGAGGCGGCCTGGCACATGGAGCTGGTGGCCAACGTGCCGCGGCCGCAGGGGTTCTACGACCCCGAAGCGCCCGCCGGCGAGCCGGTGCCAGGCGTCTCGAACGACGACGAGAAGGCTGACGAGAAGAAGGCAGCAGAAGAGAAGGCCGACTCGGAGGAGAGCGCGAACAAGCCGGCGCCGAAGCCCTTCACGGGCCTGAACTTCGCCAACACCGACCTCGCGTTTGCCGGCAATCACCTGTTCATCGGCAACTTCAACGGCTTCAACGTCTACGACGTCTCGACGCCGTCGAAGCCCGAGCTGGTGACCTCGGTCGTCTGTCCCGGCGGGCAGGGCGACGTCTCGGTGCACGGGTCGCTGCTCTTCATGTCTGTCGAGCAGACGCGGGGGCGCATCGACTGCGGCACGGGCGGCGTCGAAGACCCGGTGAGCCGCGAGCGGTTCCGCGGCGTCCGCATCTTCGACATCAGCGACGTGCGCATGCCCCGTCAGGTGGCGGCCGTGCAGACCTGCCGCGGGTCGCACACCCACACGCTCGTCACCAGGCCCGACGACCCGTCGCGGGTGTACGTCTACGGTTCGGGGACGTCCGTTGTCCGGTCGAGCGAGGAGCTCGAGGGCTGCTCCGACGGCGACCCCGACGAGAACCCCGACACGGCGCTCTTCAGCATCGACGTCATCGAGGTGCCCGTTGCCAACCCCGAGCGCGCCCGCATCGTCTCGCGGCCGCGCATCTTCGCCGACGAGGCGACAGGCAGGATCGCGGCGCTCTGGGCCGGCGGCGACCACGGGCCCGGCACCCAGACCACCGCGACCACCAACCAGTGCCACGACATCACGGTGTACCCGGAGGTGGGGCTCGCGGCAGGCGCCTGCTCGGGCAACGGCATCCTGCTCGACATCAGCGACCCGGTCGCGCCGAAGCGCCTCGACCACGTCGCGGACGAGAACTTCGCCTACTGGCACTCGGCCACGTTCGACAACAGCGGGACGAAGGTGATCTTCACCGATGAGTGGGGCGGCGGCCTGCGGCCGCGCTGCCAGGCGACCGACAAGCCGACGTGGGGCGCGAATGCGATCTTCGAGATCGTCGACCGCAAGCTGAAGTTCGCCGGCTACTACAAGCTGCCCGCGCCGCAGACGGCGACCGAGAACTGCGTGGCCCACAACGGGTCGCTCGTGCCCGTCCCCGGGCGCGACATCATGGTGCAGGCCTGGTACCAGGGCGGCATCTCGGTCTTCGATTTCACCGACCCGTCGACGCCCGTCGAGATCGCGTACTTCGACCGCGGGCCCCTGGACGCGAAGCGGCTGATCACCGGCGGCTACTGGTCGGCCTACTGGTACAACGGCTACGTCTACGGCGCCGAGATGGCGCGCGGCCTCGACGTGTTCAGGCTGACGCCCGGCCCGCACCTCTCCGAGGACGAGCTCGAAGCCGCACGCCTGGTGCAGGCGCAGCACTTCAACGTCCAGCACCAGGACCGCATCACCTGGCCGGCGCATCCCGCGGTGGGGCGAGCCTACGTGGCGCAGCTCGAGCGGAGCGGGACGCTCTCGACGCGGCAGGCAGGCGCGATTCGCGCGTGGCTCGCGCAGGACACGCCCGCCGGGGCACCGAAGCTCGTGGCGCTGCTGAAGCAGGACGCGGCAAAGGCGTCCGGCGTCGACGCGTCCCGCCTGGCGGCGCTGGCCTCCACCATCGAGGCGCTGGCCGCCGCCCGCTAGGCAGGCTCAGCGTGCGCGTTCGGCGTCGAGGCGTTTCTCGAGCCGCTCGCGTGCAGCCGCCGCGTAGGCCCGGCAGCCTGCCGGATCGACGAACGGATCCGGCGTCACTCCGGCCCGGCGCCGCTCGAGCCTGCCCTGCAGATCGGTGAAGCCCGGGTGCGCGGCCACCACGATGTCGCATGGCAGCGCCGCCACCCTGTCGATCGTTGCGCGGAAGGCGGCGGCGAGCGGACCGTCGCTGAACCTGAAGTCGTCGGCCGACACCGCCGTCAGGCTGTCGGCATAGACGATGGTCAGGCATCGATCGCCCTCGCACGACCGCCACGACCACGACGTCCCGCCGGGGGTGTGGCCGGGCGTCGCGTGCGCCGTCAGCGCGGCGTCGCCCACCCGCAGGACCTCGCCGTCGGCAATGACCTTCACCCGCGCCACCGGAGGGAAGGCGTTCGCCTCGCGTCCCAGGCCGTACTGGGGATCGTCCGGCATCGGCAGTCCGGCCTCGAGCGCCCGCGCCGCCGCCGCCGTGGCAGCCACCGTCGCGCCGCTCGCGCGCTGGAGTGCGGCCACGCCGCCGACGTGGTCGAAGTGCGCGTGCGACGTCACGATGAGGCGGATGTCGGCCGTCCGGAACCCGAGCGCCCGGATGTTCGCGTCGATGCGCGGCGCCGACTGCGGGAGCCCGCCGTCGATCAGCACGTGGCCGGCGTCAGAAGTGATGAGCACGGCGGACAGGCCCGCCGTGCCGACGTACCAGGCGTTGCCGAAGATGCGGAAGGGCTCCTGCGGCGCGTTCCACTCGTCGCAGGCGTTGCAGACGGTCGGTGCGTCCGGCACGAGGGCAGCGGGCGCCTGCGGGACGGGCGCGTGGGCAATGAGGGCGATGACGGCGAGGGCGAGCAGCATGGCGGCTCGCCAGCTTGCCAATTTGCAGGCAGCTACGCAAGGCGGGCAGCCCGACGCGGCGGCAGCCCGATCCGCCATAATCGAGCCACAGGAGGTTTCCCTGATGCGTGTGCGTCCCCTGGTGCCTGCCGTCCTGGCCGTTGCGCTCGTGAGCGCCGGCCTCGCGGCGCAGACGCGGATCACGCCGCCGAAGAACCGGTTCACCCCGGAACAGGACGTCCAGCTGGGACGCGAGGCGGCCGAGCAGGTGCGCCAGCAGTACCCCATCATCAGCAACGACGCCATCTCCGACTACCTCGCGCGTCTCGGAGAGCGGCTCGTCGCCCAGGCGCCGGCCGAGCTCGACCTGCCGGTCTTCGAATACTCGTTCACCCCCGTCAACCTCCAGGAGATCAACGCCTTCGCCCTGCCCGGCGGACCGATGTTCGTCAACCGCGGGATGATCGAGGCGGCGAGCTCCGAGGGGGAGGTCGTGGGGGTGATGGCGCACGAGCTCAGCCACGTGCTGCTGCGCCACGGCACCGCCAACGCCACGAAGGCCCAGGGCTTCCAGCTCGGGGCGCTGGCCGGGGCCATCGCCGGCGCCGTGATCGGCGGCGGATGGGGCGAGGCCATCGCGCAGGGGACCGAGTTCGGCCTCGGCACGTGGCTGATGAAGTACTCGCGCGAGTACGAGAAGCAGGCCGACCTGCTCGGCGCGCAGATCATGGCGCGTGCCGGCTACGACCCGCGTGACCTCGGACGCATGTTCGAGACGATCCAGAGCCGGGGCCGGGGCGGGGCGCCGCCCGAGTGGCTGAGCAGCCACCCGGACCCGGGCAACCGGTCGCGGTACATCGCCGAGGAAGCCTCTAGGCTCCAGATTGCCCGGGCGCAGCCGACCGGCCGGTTCGAGGACGTCCGGCGGGCGCTGGCGTCGCTGCCGCCGGCGCGGTCGATGGCCGACCTCGCGCGCAACGACTCCGGCGGCCGCGGCGGCGAGGCGCCGGCCACGACGGGCGTCATTGGCAACCCCGTGCCGCCCCCGTCCAGCCGCTACCGGACGGCGCGGGGCGGCCGGCTCTTCCAGGTGCAGGTGCCCGACAACTGGCAGGCCGTCTCGTCCACCAACTCGGTGAAGTACGTGCCGGAGAACGGCCTCGGCGTGTCGTCGGGGACGAGCGTCCTGACTCACGGCGTGGAGCTGGGCGTCGCCCGCGCCTCGTCGCGCGACCTGCGGGAGGCGACCCGGACGCTCGTGCAGGCGTTTGTGCAGTCCAACGCCGGGCTGGAGCAGGCCGGGGCGCAGCAGACGACCACGATCTCGGGCCGGACGGCGCTGGCCACGCCCCTCGTGGGCCGGTCGGTGCTCGGAGGCACCGAGCGCATCGGCCTGTACACGACGCTGCTCGCCGACGGCAGCCTGTTCTACTACCTGACGGTCGTGCCCGAGCGCGACGCGGCGGCCTACCAGGGGGCCTTCGAACGCGTGGGACGCTCGATCAGGCTCTCGGACAGGTAGCGGGCGCCCCGACCCCGGCGGTTTGCTACCCTAGAAGGTCGTATGTACCGAAGGACCGACGACCTCCGTATCGCCCAGGTCAAGCCCCTGCTGCCGCCGGCCATCCTCATCGAGGAGATTCCCGCATCCGAGCGGGCCTCGAACGTCGTCGCGGATACCCGGCGGGCGATCGGGCAGGTGCTCGACGGCGAGGACTCGCGCTTCGTCGTCGTGGTGGGCCCCTGTTCCATCCACGACACGGAGGCGGCGCTCGAGTACGCCACGCGGCTGTCGGCGCTGGCCCAGCGCTACAGCGACGACCTCATCGTCGTCATGCGCTCGTACTTCGAGAAGCCGCGGACGTCGGTCGGCTGGAAGGGCCTGGTCAACGACCCCGATCTCGACGAGAGCTTCCAGATCAACAAGGGCATCCGCCTGGCGCGCCGGCTGCTGCTCGACGTGAACGACCTCGGGCTGCCGACGGCCTGCGAGTTCCTCGACACGCAGCTGCCCCAGCACATCGCCGACCTGACGAGCTACGTCGCCATCGGGGCGCGCACCACGGAGAGCCAGGTGCATCGAGAGCTCGCTTCCGGGCTGTCGATGCCGGTGGGCTTCAAGAACAGCACGGATGGCACGACGCAGACCGCCGTGGACGCGGTGCTGTCCGCGCGGTCGCCGCACCTCTTCCCGTCGGTCACCAAGCAGGGCGTGTCGGCGATCTTCCAGACGACCGGCAACGACACGTGCCATGTGATCCTGCGGGGCGGCTCGCGCACCGGCCCGAACTACACGCCCGAGTGCGTCGACGACGTCTGCACCCGGCTGCGCGCGAAGGGCCTGCGCGAGGCCGTCCTCATCGACTGCTCCCACGGCAACAGCCAGAAGAACCACCTCCGGCAGGTGACCGTCGCGGCCTCCATCGCCGAGCAGGTCTCCGGCGGCGAGGCGCGCATCTTCGGGGCGATGCTCGAGAGCCACCTCGTCGAGGGGCGGCAGGACTACGTGCCCGGCATGAAGGCGGTCTACGGCCAGAGCATCACCGACGCCTGCCTGTCGCTGGAGCAGACCGAGCCGCTGCTCGAGCAGTTCGCGCGCGCAAGGCGGGCCCGCGAGGCAAAGGTCAAAGCGACGCTCGCCCGCTGATCACGCCGATTCGTACGCCCGCCGGATCCAGCCGACCAGCTCGCCGTCCACCTCGTCGACGCTCGTCAGCTTCACCTTGTACTGGCACATCCGGCCGGGGGGCTCCGCGAGCAACCTGTCGGTGGGGGCGACGCCCTTCATGTTGAGGCCGAGCTCTACCCGCGTGCTGGTCGCCGGGCCGAGCGTGGCGAACTGCTTCGACCGCCGCAGGCTCACGTAGGTCTTCCTGGGGGCAACCTCGAAATGGCCGAAGCCCTCGACGGCCGTCATGACGGCGTCGTGGATCGGCCGCAGCGCCGCCTTCGGGCCCGTGTAGAGCGCGTCCACCGCCTCCACGACCGAGGGGCCGTCGCCTTCGGCGCCACCCGCGTGCAGCGCCAGGTGGACGATGACGTTGGCGTCGCCGTGGCCCATGCCGAGATCGCGCTTCAGCATGTCGCGCATCTCGCCGTGCTTCTCGAGCCCGCTGTTCCTGACGACCGCGATCAGGTCGGCAACAGACCGGCCCGTGCGCTTCTCGATGTTGGCCAGCTGGGTTTCGAGGGCCTTCTCCATGGCGGCCTCCCGGGCGCGAGGGATGGGAGCCGTCCCTACCCTTCCGACGGACGGCTCATGGGCTCGTCGCTCCCTTTGTCGTCAACGCGGTCGACGTCCAGATAGAACCAGCTGGTGCCCACCATGGCCAGGATGGTCGTGAGCCAGCCAGGCCGGTTCGACGCGACGTAGTGGATGCGGGCACCGGGCTCGGCGTCGAACTCGATGGTCTTCCACATCAGCGTGTTGTTGACGCGCAGGCGGTGCGGCCCGGGAGGTATTTCGCGCGTGACGGATCGCCCGGCGGCGAGCCGGGCGATCACCTCGCCGTCGAGCGACACCGACATCCCGTAATTGTCGCTCCACGTGCCGGGCCCGGGGCGGGTGACGGTGAGCTGGGCAGGGGCGTTGGGCATGCAGGGACCGCCCCGTGATCGGAGCGGTCACTAGCCTACCGCAGGGGCAGGCCCCTGTGCAGACGTCAGCGGTTGCTGTCGCCACCGGGAACTGCCGGCTGGACCTGCCCGGACGAGTCGTCACCGCCGCGAGGCGGGTCGTTCGGCGCGACGTGTCCGGGGATCTCCGTCGTCGGTACGGTCGGGAGCGGACCCGGATCCGGCTCGATCCGCAGCTGGCCGTCGCCATCCGCGACCAGCTCGAAGGCCACCGTCGCCGCGTTTGCCCGCACCTGGTACGTCCCGGGGGCGTCGAGGCCCTCGAGCGGCACCCACTCGTTCACCAGCTGAAGGATCATCGTGCAGACCTCGCCCTCGCGCACCGACGAGAGCGAGATGTGGAACGTCGAGCCTGCTCGTTGCTGCGTCACCGGCAGCAGGCGTGTGCAGCCGTCGCCAAGCGTCCCCTCCACGTAGGCCTGCGGCCGTCCGTCCTTGACGAACACCCGGACGCGCGACACCTCCACGTTGCCCGGCGCGGGCGCGACCTGGGAAGGCGACGTCGGCAGGCCGGCCTGGCCGTCGGCCGACAGGGAACCGTCGGAACCACAGGCAGCGGTCGCCGCTGCCACCAGCGCGATGAGTCCACACTTCTTCAGCACCACGCACCTCTCCAACACAGGCAGGCGGAGTCGTCGAGCGCAATGCAAGACGCGCTCCGGTGAAGGTGCAGCGGGCAGGCGCGGCGTCTGACGGCGTCACGAGGCGTGCCGCCGCGCGCGCGTGTCCTCGGCGACGGACGCGATGTCCGTTCGTCAGGACATCGCGTGCGGACAGCTCGTCAGGCGCGCCCGGCGAACTCGTGCGTCTCGGTATGGACCTTGATGCGCTCGCCCTCGTTGACAAAGAGCGGGACGCGCACCTCGAGGCCCGTCTCCACGCGCGCCAGCTTGGTCACGGCGCCGCTGGCGGTGTCGCCGCGCGCGCCCGGCTCGGTGTAGACCACCGTCAGCTCGACGTGGGGCGGGAACATCAGCCCGATCGGGTTGCCGTTGTACTTCTGGAGGTGCAGCTCAGCGTTGTCGGCCAGCAGCAGCCTGTCGTCGCCGACCGTCTCGAGCGACAGCGTCAGCGTCTCGAAGCTCTCGAGGTCCATGAAGTGCAGGCCGGAGGCGTCGGCGTACTGGAACGACACCGGTACCTTGACCAGATCGGGCTCCCTGAACTTCTCGCCGGCCTTGAACGTGCGGTCGAACACGGCGCGCGTCAGCAGGTTGCGCATCTTTATGCGCACGAGCGTCTGCCCGCCGCGGGCCGTCGGCCGTGACACCTCCACGTCGAGCGCGTGGTAGGGGGTGTCATCGAGCTCGATGAACATCTTGCGTTTCACGTCGATCGCTTCGATCAGGCCGGCCATGCAGTCTCTCGTGCTCCCCGGGGTGGCGACGCGCTCATCCGCGCATCGACTTGTAGGTCTCCAGGCACCGTCGTGCCGTCTCCATCGACGGGAAGCGGCTGCCTTCCTGTTCGATGAGGTAGTGCGTCACGCCGCCCACCGACTCGGCGGCGGCGAAGATTTCCTTCCACGGCGCGATGCCCTCGCCGAAGAGCACCTGGTAGCCCTGGTCGGGGCCCCAGTCCTTGCAGTGGATGCTGCCGATCCGGCCCGGGTGGGCCTTGATCCAGGCCACCGGGTCGGCCTTCGCCTCGACGCAGGTGCCGACGTCGAGCTGGAGGACGACGTCGCGGGGCGTCTCGTTCGCGAGGATGTCCATCGGGCGCTTCCCGTCCGGCAGCGGGCTGAACTCCGCGGCGTGGTTGTGGAAGCCGGCCGTCATGCCGACCGCCCGGAGCTTCTCGCTCGCGGCGGCGAGGCTCGCGGCCACTTCCTTCCAGCCATCGGCGTCGGTGATTTTCCGGCCGGCGCTCGCCATGACGATCGACGTCGACCCGAGGATCCGGTTGAGCTCGATGGCCTTGTCGAGCGTGCCCTCCGAGAACACGGTCGCCGAGTTGTGCGTCGAGAGGCAGCGAATGCCGAGGTCGTCAAGCAGCGCGCGGACCTCTTTCGCGTACGCCGGCGTCCACTCGTAGTACGGCGAGTAGAACTCGACCACCTCGTAGCCCATGGCCGCGACACCGCGGACCGTGCCCATGAGGTCCTTCTGCAGCTCGTCGCGCACCGAGTACAGCTCGAGGCCCACCGGCACGCGGCCGGCCTGCGCGCGCAGCGACGCTGCCGCGGCAAACGGCGCCGCACCCGCCAGTGCAAGGAACGAGCGTCGGGTCAGGTCGGAATGTCGGTCCATGACGTCACCTCGGGATGGTCGATGCCGGCGCCGCGGCCGGCCGGCAGCCGAACGTAACACGAGACGCGCCGCGGAGCGTATCCTGTTGGCGTCACGTCAGCCCCGACGTCCGTGTCCCCGGGCCGTTCCGCCCGGCAGGTGCCAGCGCCATGCGGACCCCCTATCGCCGCGCGACCACGTCAGACCTCGACCGTCTGCTGGAGCTGCAACGCGGCTTCTACGTCGAGCAGGGGTATCCGTACGACGCCGCAGCCATGCGTCACGTCTGGCCGCGGCTGCTCACCGACCCCTGGCTCGGGCAGGCCTGGCTGGCCGAGGAGGACAGGCAGGCGGTGGCCTACGTCGTGGCGACGCTCGGCTACAGCCTGGAGCACCTGGGCCGCGACGCGTTCGTGGACGAGCTGTACGTGGCGCCCTCGCACCGCGGCCGGGGCCTCGGGCGCGCGGCGCTGGCCCAGGTGGAGTGCTGGTGCCGTCACCAGGGCGTCCGCGTGCTGCTGCTCGAAGTGGAGCACGTCAACGACGATGCCGCCCGCCTGTACGAGCGCGCCGGCTTCAAGTCCGGCACCCGCCACCTCCTGAGGAAAGACATCCCTGTCGGGGGTCAGGTCTCGAAATGAGGCCTTCCCGGGGTCAGGTCTCGCCTTGCGAACGTTGGCGTTTCTGCACCGCCAGACGCGCCGCTGGCTGACGCCCGGCCGACGTCTGTGAACGGCGTCGGAGCTCGATCGCGAACACGCCAGGGGTGGAATCGCTCGGCTGATGTTCGACGTGCGGCACGAAGCCAGTGCCCGAAATGGCATCGAGCAGCTTCGTCCGCAGCGCTTCGCGTCCGCCGGGCGTCGGCGGCTCGTAGCCGAGCAGGACACGTCCGTCGTGTGCGAGCAGCGTCCTCAGCGCCGCGCCGGCCGCCTCGGGCCGTGTCCACACGACGTTGACGTTCATCGCGACGACCAGCCCGAACCGCCCAACCCCGAGGCGCACGCCAGCGGACTCCAGCGCCAGGTGATGAACCTGCGTCACGCGTGGCAGCTTCGCCAGCCGCTGCGCCGCTCGGCGGACCTGGAGCTCCGATCTGTCGATGCCGACCAGCTCCGCGCGCGGACACCTCGCCGCGAGCAGTTCCAGCAGGATCCCGCTGCCGCAGCCCACCTCGAGCATCGGCCGGGTGGCATCGGGCGGGACGAGCGTGGCGAACCAGTGAAGGCGGAACGGGACGTCGGGCATCCTGCGGATACGGGTCCATCGTAGGATGGCTGTGACACATGCCTCCGTACAAGGAGCTGCTCGCGCAGCTGCGCACGGCTTTCCCCGCGCCGGTCTCCGACCGCGTCCACGACGCGTACTTCGTGTTCTCGTTCCTGCGCGCGCTCGATCAGGTGGACGCCCTCAAGTCGGCGGCGCCCATGCTCGGGTCGCCCGTGACGCTCGACTACGACGCCGCGCGGCAGCGCCGCGTCGAGGCCGACCCCTCCACGCTCGAGGCCGTCACCGCGGAGCTGGTCAGCTACCTCTCGGGGATGTTCATCTGGGGCCACCCGCGGGCGCAGGTCAATGTCGTGCCGTCGCCCACGATCCCGAGCATCATCGGGGGGCTGCTGCCGTCCATCTACAACCCGAACCTCGTGAGCGAAGAGACGTCGCGCCTCGTCTCGCTCGCGGAGGTCGAGGCGATGGCGATGACCGCCGCGCTGGTCGGCTACGACCCGGCCAGGGCCGACGGCGTGTTCACGTTCGGTGGCACAGGCACACTGCTCTACGGCGCGAAGATCGGCCTCGAGAAGGCGGTTCCCGGCACGCGCCGCGCGGGGCTGCGCACGCCGGCCGTCATCGTGTGCTCGGATCGCGCCCACTACGCGTGCCTCACCGTGAGCAACTGGCTCGGCATCGGCGAGGCCAACGTCGTCCGGATCCCGACGACAGACGACAACCAGATGCGCGTGGACGCGCTCGCGGCGCGGCTGCGCGAGATCGTCAAGGACGGAGGGCGCATCGCGTGCATCGTCGCGACGATGGGCACGACCGATGCCTTCGGGCTCGACGACCTTGCCGCCATCGTCAAGGTGCGCGACGAGCTCGTCGCGGAGTGCGGCCTCGACTACGTCCCGCACGTGCACGCGGACGCCGTGATTGGCTGGGCCTGGAGCGTCTTCAACGACTACGACTTCGAGGGCAATCCGCTCGGGTTCCGGCACCGCACCGGGCGGGCGCTGGCGGGGACCGTCCGGCGTATCAGGCACCTCGGCCTGGCCGACTCGCTTGGCGTGGATTACCACAAGACGGGATTCACGCCGTACATCTCGAGCGCCATCCTTCTGAAGGACGGCGGCGACTTCGCGTACCTCACGCGCCCCGACGAGGACACGCCGTACATCTTCCAGTCGGGCACGCGGCACCCGGGCAAGTACACGCTCGAGACCACCCGCGCCGGGGGCGGTCCGCTTGCCGCCATCGCGAACCTGCGTCTCTTCGGCAGGCGCGGGCTGCAGGCGCTGCTCGGCCACGTCGTCACGATGGCCGAGGAACTGCGCGAGCACCTCGAGGGGCACGCCGCCACGACGGTGCTCAACGGCGAGAACTTCGGTCCCGTGACGCTCTTCCGTGTCTACCCCGACGGCGTCGACACCTTCAGCATGCCCGAGCAGGAGCGCACCGACCCGGCCTGCAGGGCCACGCTCCTTGCGCACAACGAGTACAACCGCCGCATCTTCGACATGATCCAGGCCGACGCCATGGAGGGACGCGGCGTCATCATCTCGCTCACCGACTGCTATCGCATGTCGGACTACGGCGAGCCCATCAACGCGCTCAAGTCGTACATCCTCAGCCCGTTCTCCGACGAGCAGCACGTCGGGGCCGTCCTCGAGTCGATCTGGAAGGCCCGACGCGCGCTCGCCCGGTCGCCGAACGGGTGAGGGCCGCGTTCGCCGGTGTCACGGGCGGACGCCAAGGGCGGCGTCGAGCACCTCGTAGCGTGCACGATGCACGTCGGGGGCCGAGCGGATGGTCGCGTCGAGAAGCTGCACCTGGCCGTTGCCCGGCGTGTAAGGCGGCCAGGCGGGCAACCCCGCGCCGCCTGGCGTGCCGGTCCGGGCAAACGCGGTCCAGTACGTCATGATCGCGTCCGAGAGTGCCCGGTCCTCGGGCGTCCACGGCACGCGTGCGACGCTGTCGAGCGTGCCGAAGACGTATTCGATCTCGCCGGCGTGCCGGGCGCCGATGTCGTCGGCGGTCGCCTCGCGGCCGTTGATCGTCGTGCCGGGCGCCACGGGGATCTTCCTGTCGAAGCGATAGCGGAACACCGGCGCCTTCGCCATGGCCGCGTGGGTCTCGATCCACTTCCATGTCGAGTAGCCGATGAACGTGTCGCCGGCCAGATCGGCGGCCGACTCGAGGGCCTCGGCATCCGAGCCGGCCGGATACACCTTCAGGACGTCGGCGGCGCGCGGCCCGAAGCGCCTGGTCACCTGCTCGGTGAACGTCGCGGCCGTGGGGCGCTCCCTGCCGAGCACCACGCCGCCGCGCGACTCGTCCCGGTTCCAGCCGGCGAGCAGCGGAACCGCGGCCTGCCGTCCCGCGGCGAACGTCTCGGCGACCGGTGCCTCCAGCACCTGGCCGTCCACGATGACGCCGAACCATGGCTGCGCCTTGAGGGCCGCGGCGAGCACGGCGTCGGCGGGAAGCGCGCGCAGGGCCTCGAGCGACGTGGCGCCCAGGCCTTCCGCGAACGCGGCACCACGCTCGACGGCCGCTTCGCGCGTGGCCTCGGCCAGCGTCGGACCGAAGAACGCGCCGCTCTCGCCGATCGCCTTGTGGAACAGGCCGCGTGCCTTCGGCGACGCCATGAGGGCGCTCACGGCGAACGACCCTGCCGACTCGCCGAAGATCGTCACGTTGTCGGGATCGCCGCCGAACGCCGCGGCGTTCTCCCTGACCCACCGGAGCGCCGCGATCATGTCGAGCAATGCGAAGTTGCCGACGACGTTGCCGTCCTCCTCGGCCATCTCCGGATGCGCGAGGAAGCCGAACACTCCGAGCCGGTAGTTGAGCGTCACCAGCACCACGTCCTTCTGGACGAGGTGATGGCCGTCGTGTCGCGGCTCCGAGGCCGCACCGGCCTGGAAGCCGCCGCCGTGGATCCACACCATCACGGGGCGCGGCGTTGCGGCGGGCGCGGCAGGCGTCCAGACGTTGAGGTACAGGCAGTCCTCGCTGGCCGGCCTGTCGAAGACGATGTCGCTGAAGATCGTGCCCTGCATGCACTGCGGGCCGAACGCGGTGGCCTGGCGGACGCCCGTCCACGGCGCGGCTGGCTGCGGCGGCTTCCAGCGGAGCTCGCCCACAGGCGGGGCCGCATAGGGGATGCCCTTGTAGACGCGCACCTTGCCGTCGGCGACGGTGGTGCCCTCGACCAGGCCGCCTGTCGTGCGGACCTCGGCGCCGGCCGTCGCCGACAGGCAGGCCAGCATTCCGCTCACCACGAGCGCACGTGCCTCCATGTCCAACCCTCGATTGCGATTTGCCGTGGAGCCTACCACGCTGCAGTAAGATCCGCGGGGTCAGGTCTCGATTTCGCGTTCCGTGGGGTCAGGTCTCGTGACTCGAACGTTGCAGATTCTGCTCGTTGCCGCTGTCCTGGCGCCCTCGACGACGGGGTTCATGGTGTCCTCGCCTGAGGCGGACACCGCGGCCCAGCCGGCCACGGCCCGACAGGACTCCTCCCCGCAACCGCGTGGCTACACCGTGCCGCTCCTCGACCTCGCCTACGAGACGCACCGGCAGGTTGTCGTCGACCGCGAGCCGGGTCAGTACCTCGGGCATCCCACCACCGTGCTCCTCGAGGACGGACGCACCATCCTTGCCGTCTACCCGAAGGGCCACGGCAAGGGCGCCATCGTCCTCAAGCGCAGCGAGGACGGCGGACGCACCTGGTCGGACCGCCTGCCCGTCCCCGACAACTGGGCGACGTCGCAGGAGACGCCGACCATCCACCGCGTCGTTGGCCCGGACGGCACGAAGCGGCTGATCCTCTTCTCCGGCCTCCATCCCATCCGGATGGCCGCGTCGGAGGACGACGGGCGGACGTGGACGCCGCTGGCACCCATCGGCGACTTCGGCGGCATCGTCGCCATGGCGAGCGTCGTCGAGCGCCGCACAGGCGCCGGACACTACCTCGCGTTCTTCCACGACGACGGCCGCTTCATCGGCGGCAGCGGCAGGACGACCCCGGAGATGGTGCTGTACCAGATCGAGAGCACCGACGGCGGGCTGACGTGGTCGGCGCCGCGCGTCCTCCACAGCTCGGCGGAGATCCACCTCTGCGAGCCCGGCGTCATCCGCTCGCCCGACGGCACCCAACTGGCGATGCTGCTGCGCGAGAACCGCCGCCGACGCAACTCCCACGTGATGTTCTCGAACGACGAGGGACGCACGTGGACGGCCCCGCGCGAGCTGCCCGGCGCGCTCACCGGCGACAGGCATGTCGGCGCGTACGCGCCCGACGGACGCCTGTTCCTGTCGTTCCGCGACACGACGCACGAGAGCGTGACCAGGGGCGACTGGGTGGGCTGGGTCGGTACCTACGACGACATCGTCCACGGGCGCGAGGGCCAGTACCGCGTGCGTTTCATGGACAACCACCACGAGTTCGACACGGCGTACCCGGGCGTCGAGCGGCTTCCCGACGGCACGTTCGTCGTCACGACGTACGGCCACTGGACGCCGGGCGAGCCGCCGTACGTGGTGAGCGTCCGCTTCACGCTCGACGAGCTCGACCGACGGCTGCCCGCAGGACCCCGCCAGGTCCGCCGGAGGTCGGCCCGCCAGTGAGTCCCGGGAGCAGTTGACTTGCGCGTCCATCGCGTGAAGGCTACGGGCATGATCCGCATCCCCTACGCTCCACGAGCGTCGCTGGCGACGGTGGCGGCGTGCACGTCGGCGCTCGCTGCCGCTGTCGTCGTGACGCTCTCCGGCCTTGCGCCCGTGGTGACGACCACGCACGCGCAGGCCACGCGCCAGCCGCCGCGGCGCTTCGTCATCGACTCGCACCAGCACTGGCGCAGCGGTCCCGGGTACATCGACACGCTCGTGCGCACGTATCGCCCGCGCAACGCGATGGCCTGCGTGCTCACGCCCTTCCGCGGCCTCGACGCCGTGAAGCAGGCGGCGGCCGAGTACCCCGACGTCATCATTCCGTACGGGCAGATCGACGTCGACAACCCTGCGGCGCTCGCGCAGATCGACGCGTTCGCGGCGGCCGGGTTCAAGGGCATCAAGATGCACAGGCCGAAGTACGACTGGGACGACTTCGGCTACTTCCCGATCTACCAGCGGCTCCAGGATCACGGACTGGTCGCGCTCTTCCACACCGGCATCGTCTCGGGGACGTCGGACGAGCCCGAGCCCTCGTCGATGGCGCGCATGCGCCCCTCGTTCCTGCACACGATCGCGCGGTCGTTCCCGAAGCTGCGCATCCAGGGCGCCCACCTCGGCAACCCGTGGTACGACGAGGCCGCCGAGGTCGCCCGCTGGGAGAAGAACGTCTACTTCGACGTCACCGGCTCGACGCTGATCAAGAAGGCGCGCAACCTGTCGGTGTTCAGCGAGTACCTGTGGTGGGTGGGGCCCACGGCGCACAGCTCGTCCGACGCCGTGTATGCGTTCGAGAAGCTGGTGTTCGGCACGGACGAACCGCCCGAACAGCTCGACAACATGCTGGGACGCTACGAGGCCATGCTCGAGGCCAACGGCGTGCCGGAGGCCAGCCGACGGAAGATCTACGGCGAGACGCTGGCGGCGATTCTGGGTATCGAGGTGAGGCCATGAGGAGAGAACGGCGACAACGGCTGAAGCCGCACGGCATCGTGATCGCGGCGCTCGCCGCGACTGGCGTGCTGGCGGCCGTGCAGGGCGGCGCCGCCATGGGGCGACAGGCGGCCGCGGGCGCCGGACGACCAGTGACCTTCGAGGCGCAGGAGATCAAGCGCGACTTCGGCGTCGGCTACGCCGTGGCGATCGCCGACGTGAACGCGGATGGCAAGCCAGACATCGTCGCGATCAACGGGACGCAGCTCGTGTGGTTCGAGAACCCGTCGTGGACCGAGCACGTCGTGCTCGACGGCCAGACGCCGAAGGACAACGTGGCCATCGCACCGCACGACATCGACGGCGACGGGCGCCTCGACATCGCGCTCGGCTCCGGCTGGAACCCGCGCGACACGCAGGGCGGGGGGACGCTCCACTGGGTGCGGCAGCCTGCCCGCGCCGGCGAGCCGTGGCAGCTGCACGAGATCGGCAGCGAGCCGACGCTGCACCGCATCCGCTGGGGCCGCGTGGACGGCTCCGGGAAACCGATGCTGCTCGTGGGGCCGCTGCACGGGCGCGGCACCTCGCCGCCAGACTTCCAGGGCGCAGGCGCGCGGCTGCTGGCGTTCCGGATTCCGGACGATGCCGTGAAGGGCGAGTGGAAGGCCGAGGTCGTGGACGACATCTTCCACGCCATGCACAACTTCGAGCTCGTGGACCTGCCCGGACACCCGCACCAGACGGTGATCACGGCGAGCAAGGAGGGCGTCCACGCGTATCGCCGGCAGGACTCGGGCACCTGGAGGCGCACCAAGATCGGCGACGGCGCCCCGGGCGAGATCCGGCTCGGACGGATCGACGGCCGGGCGGTGATCGCGACCATCGAGCCGTGGCACGGGACGTCGGTCGTGCTGTTCCTCGAGCCGAAGCAGGGCGCGCCTGCGGGCACGCTCTGGGAGCGTGTGGTCATCGAGGACCAGCTGATCTGGGGCCACGCGCTGGCCTGGGCCGACATGGACGGCGACGGCACGCAGGAGCTGGTCGTCGGCTGGCGCGACAAGCCCGGCGGCATCGCCGTCTACGACATCGACAGCAACGGCAGGGTCGAGCGGAAGACGGTCGTCGAGAACCAGCGGATGGCCACCGAGGACATGACAGCGGCCGACCTCGACGGCGACGGGCGTCCCGAGATCATCGCGTCGGGACGCCGCACGCAGAACGTCATCATCTACTGGAACCGGTAGGGACGGCTCTCCGAGCCGTCCTGCCCATCCGTGTGGGGACGGCCCGGAGGGCCGTCCCTACCTTCCAACACGCGCAGGATGGCCCGGAGGGCCGTCGCTGCCTCGCGAAGCGAAATGGAATATCGACAGATGGGCCGTTCCGGCCTCACCGTTCCCGCCCTCGCCTTCGGCACCGCCACGTTCGGCGGCGGCAACGACTTCTTCCGCGCCTGGGGCAGCAGCGACGTCGCCGAGGCGACGCGCCTGGTGGACGTCTGCCTGGAGCACGGCGTCACGCTGTTTGACACGGCGGACGTCTACTCGGGCGGTCTCGCCGAGACGATCCTTGGCAAGGCGGTCGCCGGCCGACGGGACCGCGTGCTCATCTCGACGAAGGGCACGTTCAGGACGGGCGATGGCCTGCACGACATCGGCAGCTCGCGCAGGCACCTCGTCGACGCCGTGGACGCCTCGCTGCGCCGCCTGGGCACCGACTACATCGACCTCTACCAGTTGCACGGCTTCGACGCGCTGACGCCCGTCGAGGAGACGCTCACGACGCTCGACGACCTCGTGCGTGCCGGCAAGATCCGCTACATCGGCTGCTCGAACTTCTCGGGCTGGCACCTGATGAAGTCGCTCGCCGTCAGCGACAGGTACGGGTGGGCACGCTACGTGGCGCACCAGGCGTACTACTCGCTGGTCGGCCGCGAGTACGAGTGGGAGCTCATGCCGCTGGCGCTCGACCAGGGCATCGGCACGTTCGTGTGGAGCCCGCTCGGATGGGGCCGCCTCACGGGCAAGCTGCGCCGCGGGGTGCCGCCGCCGGACGTCAGCCGGCTGCCCGCCACGCGCCACGCCGGGCCGCCGGTCGACGACGAATACGTGTTCGACGTGGTGGAGGCGATCGACGCCATCGCGGCCGAGACGGGGAAGTCCGTCCCGCAGATCGCGCTCAACTGGCTGCTCCGGCGCCCGAGCGTGTCGTCGGTGATTGTCGGCGCCCGCACGGAAGCGCAGCTGCGCGACAACCTGGGGGCCGTCGGCTGGTCGCTGACGCCCGAGCAGGTCCGGCGGCTCGACGAGGCGAGCGCGCGTCCGCCGATCTACCCGTACTGGCACCAGCGGGTCGAGATGCCGGACCGCAACCCGCCACCCGTGTAGGCCTACGGAGTCCAGCCGGGCAGCTTCGCCGCCTGCTTCATCCAGCGCGTCACGAGCTTCTCGTCGATCGCCTCGCCCTCGTGCACGTGGTAGTACCGCGCGTGCGGGTCCTTCGACCCGACGGGCGGAGGCGGGTCCAGGTCCGCGCCCCGGAAGAACGTCACCTTCACGTACTTCGTGAAGCAGTGGAACGAGACGACCCAGCCCTTGCCCTCGACACCGTAGAAGGGCGAGTTCCAGCGGACGGCCTTCTGCACCTTCGGGACCGCGCGCACGATGAGCGCGTCGAGGCGGCGCCCGACGTCCTGCTTCCACCCGGGCATCGCATCCAGATACCGCTGGACCGGCTCGTCGCCGTCGCCCTTCGGGATCTGCGGGTTGCCGCCCGACAGCAGCGTGACCGTCTCGTGTTCCGGGGCCGCCTTCTTCGTCACTGCTGCACTCCTTTCACGTCCCTGCCTGGCTGACGTCCGCCCCTGCGGCCGGCATACGGCACGAAGAACCAGGTATACGCGAACAGGTATACGCCAGTCACCATGAGCAGGGCGAGCGGGAACAGCGGGACGTAGCTCACCCAGCCGGGCCTCGACGCCCGAGCGGGCGCGGGCTGGCCGCCCGCTACAATGCTGGGGTGACCCGCCGACTTGCCGCCCTGTGCGTGCTGCTGGCCGTGGCGGCCGGCGCGACCGCCGGCTGTGACCGTCTCTACTACGGGACGATGAAGAAGCTCGGCCGGGAGAAGCGCGACATCCTGATTGGTCGCGTGAAGGACGCGCGCAAGGCCCAGCACGAAGCGCAGGAGGAGTTCAAGACGGCGCTCGAGCGCTTCCGCGAGGTCGTCGAGGTCGAGGGCGGCACGCTGGAGAAGAAGTACGACCAGCTCAACGGCCAGCTCGAGCGAGCGGAACGCCGGGCGCGAACCTTGCGCGACCGCATCGATGCCGTGGAGGACGTCGCCGACGACCTCTTCAACGAATGGCGGAAGGAGCTCGGGCAGTACAGCGACCGCAGCATGCGGGCGCAGAGCGAGCGCGAACTCCAGGCGACGCGCAAGCGGACCGAGGCGCTCATCGCCGCGATGCGGCGGTCGGAGAAGCGCGTCGAGCCGGTGCTGCGGCCTCTTCGGGACCGCGTGCTGTTCCTCAAGCACAACCTCAACGCGAAGGCGCTGGGAGCCCTGACCAACGAGCTGACCGCCGTCGAGGCCGACGTCGACTCGCTGCTCGGTGAGCTCCAGAAGGCCATCGCGGAGGCCGACGCCTACCTCGCGGAGATGGAGCGCGAGGAGAGCTGACGGGGGCGGCGTCAGGAACGCGGCTTGCGAAGGATGGCCACGAGCTCGCTGCCGCCGAGCGCCGTCTGCCCGACCGTCAGCCCGACGAACTCGTAGCCCGCGGCGCCTGCCTCCTTGAGCTCCTTCTGGAGCGTGGACGTCTTCGACGTCGCCACCAGCAGGTAGTCGAAGGTCAGGCGACCCTCGGCCTGCCCGTCGCGTTCGAGGATGACGACGACCTCGCGCCCGCCGAACAGCGAGTTGAAGATCGTCTGCCCCCTGTACTCGTAGCCGGCGTCGGCCGCCTGCTGCAGCTCCCGCTGCATGGTCGACGTCCTGTTGGCGGCGAGCAGCCTGTAGGCGTACCGGCCCGGAACCGCTTCCGGCGTCCTGTGCATCACGGTGACGACCTCCGCCCCCCCGAAGGCGGTCTCGCCACCCATCACGCCGGCGAAACGGAAGCCGTCGGCGGCGGCCTCGTTCATCTCCTTCTCGGCCGTGGACGTTTTCGTCGTGGCGACGGTGAGGTAGTCAACCTGGGCCCACGCTGGCGAGACCGCTGACAGGACCAGGGCCAGGGCGAGGAACGACGGGTACGAGCGCATGCGGTGCTCCCGATTACGTGAGTGAATGCTGACGTGACGCTGCAGCGAGTGTAGCAGCCGGCGGAGCGCGCCCCGACTCACGCGCCGGCGAGCAGGCGAAGCAGCTGCCCCACGAGATACGCGAGGTACGTGCCGGTGGCGTAGCCCACGGACCCGAGCAGCACGCCGACCGCCGCGAGGCTCGGGTGGAAGGCAGCGGCCACCACGGGCGCCGACGCGGCGGCGCCGATGTTGCCCTGCGAGCCGATGGCGAAGTAGAAGAGCGGCGCGCGCACGATCCTGGCCGCGGCCCAGAGCGCGGCGACGTGCACGGCCATCCAGATCAGGCCGAGCAGGAACAGCCACGGCCTGTCAAACAGCGCCATCAGGTCCATCTGCATCCCGATGCTCGCGATGAGGAAGTAGAGAAACAGCGAGCCGAGCCGCGACGCCCCGGCGCCCTCGAGCCGGCGCAGGGGCGTGAAGCTCATGGCGACGCCCATGGCCGTCGCCGAGAGGACCATCCAGACGAACGGCGACGCAAGGCTCAACTGCGCCGCCCAGCTCACGTTGCGGTCGAACCACGCGGCCACCGGCGCCGCAAGCGCGTGCGCGAGCGCCACGGTGCCGAAGGCGAGGCCGACGATGACCATCAGGTCGGTGAGCGTGGGGATGCGTGCGTGCCGGGCCTCGAAGGCGGCGACCCGCGCGCGGATCTCGTCGATGGCGCTCGTGTCGGCGCCGCTTCGCCTGTCGATGTCGCCGGCACGGCCGGCCAGCCACAGCAGGACGGCCATCCACAGGCTGGCCACCGCGACGTCCACGACCGCGAACTGCCCGAACGTCGTGGCGTCCACCTCGAAGATCTCGCGCATCGCGACCATGTTCGCGCCGCCGCCAATCCAGCTGCCCGCCAGGGCAGCCATCCCGGCCCACGTCTCGCCCGCGACCGTCTCGGGGTGCAGCACGCGCATCACGAGGAACGCGATGGGCGCGCCGCACATCACGCCGGCGGTGCCTGCGAAGAAGACAAACAGCAGCCGCGGCCCGAGGCGCAGCATGGCGGGCAGGTCGATCGACAGCGTCAGCAGCACGAGCGCGGCCGGCAGCAGGACGTCACGCGACACGGGGTTGTAGAGCGCCGTCGCCCGGCCGTCGATGAGGCCGACGGTGTTGTAGAGCGCCGGCACGAAGTAGCAGAGCAGCAGCGCCGGCACGTATCGGTAGAACCGTGCCCAGAACGGCGTCGGCCCGCTCGCCGTCCAGAAGATGAGCGCCAGCGTGGCGGCGATCAGCCCGAGCAGGACGATGTCGTCGGTGATGAGGGGCGCCGCGCCTGGCATGTGCGGATAGTACTGCCTGATCGGTGCCGGCACGCCCCGCGCCGGCACGATTCGGCCTGTGGTAGCGTGCCTCCATCATGCTCACGCGACTGCGCCTGAAGAACGTCAAGGCCTGGGGCGAGCAGCTCTGGGACGAGGGCGTGGGCCTGTCGAACATCACCCTGCTGCTCGGCCCGAACTCCGCGGGCAAGACCTCGCTGCTGCAGGTGCCGCTGCTGCTGAAGCAGACGTTCGAGAGCCCCGACCGCTTCGTGCACCTGAACCTCGGAGGGCAGCCGACCGATCTCGTGGACCTTGGCAGCTACGAGTCGCTCGTCCACCAGCACGACACCAGGCGCGAGATTGGCGTCGGCCTGACGGTGCGTGTCACGAGGCCGGACGCGGCACCGGACGCCACGCCGACGGAGATCGACTACACGGCGACGTTCATCGCGCTGCACGGCGCCCCTGTCATCAGGTCGCTGCGGATTTCCAGCGGCGACCAGACGTTCACGGCCACGCGTCAGCCGCGCGGCGGCTATCGCATCACCGCGCCGGGCTACTCGCCGCGCAGGGGAGGCACGCGCGGCAGCGCGCGGCGGTCGTTCGAGCCCGAGCGGTCGCTCTCCTTCTCGCAGGACGCGATCGTGGAGCTTGGGCCCGCCGGCAGCACGATCCAGGACCTGTCGCTGCTGTTGCGCCAGGCGCTCGGGGCGGTCGTCTACCTTGGGCCCCTGCGCGAGCATCCCGAGCGCACGTACCTGTGGAGCGGCGTCGAGCCGCGCGACATCGGCAAGCGTGGCGAGCTGGCCGTCCATGCGCTGCTCGCGAGCGACAACACGCGCGTCCGGCCGCGGGCCGGCGTCGAGGGCGGGCGGCAGTGGCTGGTGGACAAGGTGTCCACCTGGCTGTCGCGGCTCGGCGTGGCCGACGAGCTCGTGCTCGAGCGGCAGGGGCGCTCACGCCACTACGGCCTCGTCGTCGTGCGCGGGCACCAGCGTGCCAACCTGATGGACGTCGGCTTCGGCGTGTCGCAGGTGCTGCCGATGATCGTGCTGTCGCACATCGTCCCGCGCGGCGCCACCATCATCGCCGAGCAGCCCGAGCTGCACCTGCACCCGCGCGCGCAGGGCGGCCTCGCGGAGCTGATGGCGGAGGTCGCGCGCGAGCGCGGCGTGCAGTTCCTCGTCGAGACCCACTCGGAGCACGTCTTCCGCCGCCTCCAGACGCTCATGGCGGCCGAAACCGTGCGGCCGGAGGACTGCGCGCTGTACTTTGTCGACAGCGGTGCCGGCGGGGCCGAGCTGAACCGGCTCGAGGTCGACGCCTACGGCCGTGTCGCCAACTGGCCGAGGCACTTCTTCGGCGACACGCTCGGCGAGACCGAGCAGCAGACGAGGCACATGCTCGAGCGCACGGCCGCACGCCGGAAGTCCCACGGTGGCTGATCACGTCGTCGACACGAACGTGCTCCTCGTGGCGAGCGCGGCCCACCCCTTTTCGCCTTTCGACGACACGCACGTCCCGGTGGAAGAGCAGCTGAAGGTGCTGGACTGGCTGGTGGCCTTCGGCAGAGACGACAGCCGGCGCCTGGTGCTCGACGACGTGCTGGCGATCTACGAGGAGTACCGGCACAAGCTGACCGAGCAGGACGTCGGGCTCCAGGTGATCCACGCCAAGATGCAGGCGCATCGCAGCGTGACGCTCGAGTGGGACGACGACGGGCACGCCGTCGTGCCGGAGGCGCTGCAGGCGTGCGACCGGTCCGACAGGAAGTTCCTCGCCGCGGCGCTCACCGACGTCGAGCACATCTCCATCGTGAACGCGGCCGACTCCGACTGGATCGAGATCGAGGACGCGCTGAAGCGGGCGGGCGTCGTCGTGCACCACCTGATCGAGGCGTGGCTGCGCGCCTCCATCGCGGAGCGGGAAGGATGAGCACAGCGGGCGCGGCCGGCGACGACTTCTTCCGCTTTCCCCACACGCCGCACCTGCTGTGGCTGGGCGAGGGCATGCCGCGCGCCGACAAGGTGCTGGCGCCCCACGAGGCCGAGGCGTTCCTCGCGCACGAGGTGACGGTGGAGGAGAAGGTCGACGGCGCGAACGTCGGCCTGTCGATCGACCCGGCGGGCGGGCTCCGCGCGCAGAACCGCGGCGCATGGATCGAACGCGAGACGTGTCATCCGCAGTTCCGCCCCCTGTTCGGCTGGCTTGCACGCCACCGCTACGCGCTGCTGGCCCACCTGCCGCCGGACGCGATCCTCTTCGGCGAGTGGTGCCATGCGGTCCACAGCGTGCGCTACACGCGCCTGCCAGACTGGTTCCTCGCCTTCGACGTGTACGACCGGGGCGTCAGGGCGTTCTGGGACGTCGCCCGTCGGGACGCCCTCGTCGAGGCGATGGGCCTGGCGAGGGTGCCGCACATCGCGACGGGTCGCTTCACGCTCGGAGAGGTTCCGGGGCTGCTCGGGCCGTCACAGCTCACCGACGGGCCCGCCGAAGGCGTGTACCTGAAGTGGACGGCCGGCGGCGACCCGTCCGGACGAGCGAAAGTGGTACGCCCGAGCTTCGTGCAGGAGATCGACGAGCACTGGCGCGGACGCCGCATGGAGGTGAACGCGCTGGCACCCTGGGCGCAGCGCCAGGCGGACGCCTAGCGGATCGCCGTCAGCATTCCGGCGACGGCCTCGTCAAGGAGCCGCATCCCCACCGCGTCGCCGCGCTGATGCCCCAGCCGCACGACGACGAGGTCGCGCGAGGGGATGATGATCACGCGCTGCCCGCCAGCGCCCGCCATCCAGTACGCGTCCTTCGGCATTTTCAGCTCGCCTGTGGTGTTGAGCCAGAACAGGCCGCCGTACTCCGGGGTCTTCCACCCGGCCGCGGGTGTGCGGACGAAGTCCACGAAACCTTCGGGCAGCAACCGCTCGCCCTGCCAGACGCCGTCCTGCGCGTAGAGCAGGCCGAGCCGTGCCCAGTTGCGCGCCGTGCCGTAGTCGTAGCCGCTGAGGATGAAGTTGCCGTACGCGTCCGGCTCCAGCACCTGGCGGCGGATGCCCAGGCGATCGAACAGCGCACGCTGCGGCCACGTCAGGTACTCCTCGCCGCGGGCCTCGACGACCCGTCGCACGAGGTACCCGAGCGTGAGCGGGTCGCAGTTGCGGTAGCGGCCCTCGGTGCCTGGCCGGAACTGGAGGGGGCGGCTGACCGAGAACCTGAAGACGTCGATGGCCCCGGTGTACACGAGCACGTGCGCCGGGTAGCCGTCCTTTTCGGCGAAGTCGGGGTCGGCGGGCGAGGTGCAGTGCAGCCCGCTGCTCATGCGAAGCAGGTCGCTTACGCGGATGGCGGCACGCGGGTCGCCGGGCCGCTGCCACTCCGGCACGGGTGCCGGCGCATCCAGCGCCAGGGCGCCCTCCCGGATCAGCAGGCCGACGAGCGTCGCCGTCACGCTCTTGCCCATCGACCACCCCTCGAGTTGCGTGTCGCGCGTCGCGCCCTCCCCGTACCGCTCGGCGACGATGCGCCCCTTGTACAGGACGACGACGGCCGCCGTCAGCGCCTCGGGATCCGAGAAGGCGACGTCGACCGCGGCCTTGAGGCGTGCCTTGTCGACGTTGGCCGGCCAGGGCGTCGCATCGGGCGCGTCGCCCATGGGCCACGGCGTCGTGGCGGCGTCCGGCAGCGTCGTCCGGACGGGTACCGGCGTGAACAAGACGCTCTCGGTGCCCTCCGGGTGGATGACGCAGCCCTGGTCGCCGTAGAACCCGGCCGAGCGCGTGACCGCGTCGCCGACGGTGACGTACACGACCTGCTTCTCGCGGTCGACGTGCGTCGTGATCCTGTCGCGATCGGCTTCGGGCGTGAGGAAGAACGCGCTGTTGCGGCGCGCTTCCGCCTCGTCGCGCCCCGACACGAATATCGCCGAGCACAGAATCTTGGCGTAGCCGGCCGCACCCAGCGTGACGGGCGTGATGGTCGGCGAGAACCGCCCCGTCGTCGCAGGATTGCGCATGGCGGGATCCTGCGCGGCCGCGGCAGCCGCGCCCGCGAGCAGCAGCATCGCCAGCACCGCGGTGCCGGCACGGTGGCGATGACGCGAGATGGACGGGGATGAGGAGGGCAGCGTGACGGGGCCCGGGGCGTACGTGCGCAGCATCGCCGAGAGTGTACGCCGATGCCCGCTCACGCCGGACGCAGGTAGGCGATGTACCCGCGAAAGACGACATCGCGAGCGCGCCGGTCGAACACCTCGGCGAGTGTCGCGTGGCACCAGTCCGCTATCGACCCGAGCGGCTCGCCCCGCCGGACTGCCGCCGCAACCCTGGTCTCGGTGAGCATGTAGCGCGCGTAGGCATCGGCGGTGAGCGTCAGCGGCCACGCGAACGTCAGCTCGTCGGTCAGGCGGAGCTGCCCGTCGGCAAGCCGCTCGAGTGTGCGCGGGTCGAGCGGGACGGCTTCCGACGGTGGCCGCGGGCAGCGCGCGTCGAACTGCTGGAACCACGCCTCGAGGCTGGGGGCGTCGACGAACTCGCGTGCGGTTGCCCAGTCGTAGGCCACCAGCACGCCGTCGGGGGCGAGGATGCGCCGGATTTCCGCGAGGGCTTCGGGCACGCGGGTGAAGTTGAGCGAGCCGGCTGCCGTCACGAGGCCCGCCACGCGTGAGGGCAGCGGCAGGTGCTCGGCGGCGCCCGCGAGGAACGTCGTGCCGGGGGCCAGGCGCCGCGCGCCGGCGAGCATGGGCACCGCCGGCTCCACGCCGACGCACCGCGCGGCAATGCCGGCGAGGGGCACCGTCGACAGGCCCGCGCCGCACCCGACGTCCACGGCCAGAGCGGTCGGCAGCGCCCCCGCGAGGTCGGCCCGTACGCGCGCCAGGACGCGCGCGTGCAGCGGCGGACGGTCGGCGGCGTACCCGGCGGCCATTTCCGCCGTCGCGAATGGATTGATCACGCCAAGCATCCTACCCGTGGCCCGCCGCGCGGCAATGCGTCATAATCTCCAGCTACGAAACATCCGTATCATGCCGACGCCCGGGTTCCAGCGCCGCGTCGGTCAGCCGCGTCACCGGGGCGGAGCCGGCAGACCTGAATTTCATCAACTGACGAGGATTCGTGATGAGTGACACAGGACGCACAGACCAATCCCAGCCGCTGCCGCGGCGCGAGTTCCTCCGCGGCGCCGCGATTGCCGCGGCCGGCATGACGATCGTCCCCCGCCACGTGCTGGGAGGCCAGGGGTACACGGCGCCGAGCGACCTCGTGAACGTCGCCGGTGTCGGCATCGGCGGCATGGGCCGCTCCAACCTCACCGCCCTCAGCAGCCAGAACATCGTCGCGCTCTGCGACGTCGACTGGGGATTCGTCGAGCGCAACTACAGCGGCATCCCGCAGCAGATCGAAGGCATCAGCAAGCGGCTGAAGGAGTCGTCGTCGGCCACCGCCGAGCAGCGCGAGGGCGCGCAGCGGCAGATCGAGGGCCTGCGGCGGCTGCACGAGCAGTACCAGAAGGCGGCGCGCTACTACGACTACCGCGAGATGCTCGAGAAGCAGAAGGACATCGACGCGGTGATGATCGCCACGCCCGATCACACGCACGCGGTGATCGCGCTTGCCGCGATGAGCCTCGGCAAGCACGTCTACGTGCAGAAGCCGCTGGCGTGGTCGGTCGAGGAGTGCCGCGTGCTCGCGAAGAAGGCGGCCGACAACCCGAAGATCGTCACGCAGATGGGCAACCAGGGACACTCGTCCGACGATGCCCGCCTCGTGAACGAGATCATCGCCGCCAAGGTGATCGGCGACGTCTCCGAGGTGCATGTCTGGACCAACCGTCCGCTCGCGTACTGGCCACAGGGCATTCCGCGCCCGGCCGCCGGAAAGGTGGACGAGGACCTGCGGTGGAACCTCGACGGCGTGATGAAGCGCCTCGCCGCCGCGATGGGCAAGTACCCGGTGCCCGACAAGCTCAACTGGGATCTCTTCCTGGGGCCCGCCCCGGAGGCGGAGTACCACCCGGTGTACCACCCGTTCAACTGGCGCGGCTGGACGGACTGGGGTGTCGGTGCCATCGGCGACATGGGCGCCCACCTCATCGACCACCCGTTCTGGGCACTCGACCTGGGTTACCCGACGGCGATCGAGACGCAGTCCACGCCGTTCGTGCGCGCGGAGGACGACCCCGGCCCGCGGACGTACCCGGCGGCGACGACCACCTACTACACGTTCCCGGCGAAGGACGGTCGCCCCGCGGTGAAGCTGACGTGGTACGACGGCGGCCTGCTGCCTCCGAAGCCGGAGGAGCTCGGCGACGAGGAGCTGAACAAGGGCGGCGGCGTGCTCTACATCGGGAGCAAGGGCAAGCTGCTGCACGACAACTACGGCGGCAACCCGCGCCTGCTGCCCCGGTCGGCCAACGACTCGATGCAGAAGCCGCCGCAGCTGTTCGAGCGGATCACGACCAGCCACGAGATGAACTGGATCGGCGCGATCAAGGGGGAGACCAAGGCGTCGTGCCCGTTCTCCTACGCCGCCCCGCTCACCGAGACGATGCTGCTCGGCATCGTGGCGCTCAACGCCGGCAAGCGCATCGAGTACGACGGCGCGAACATGCGCGTCACCAACGCGCCCGACGCCAACCAGTACCTGAAGCGCGAGTACCGGAAGGGCTGGGCGCTCACCTGAGACGCGGCAACTCCCGGGCGATGCCGAGGCATCGTCCCGGGAGGCCCTCCGCTGATCGTGGCACCTAGCAGTTGACGTATCCGAGCATCCAGAACGCCAGCACGAACAGCACTATCGTGGACAGGCAGCCGCCACCGAAACGCCAGGCGAACAGCCCCGCAAGACATCCTCTCGCCGGTCCTTCCATCGCTCCTCCCTCTGCTGCAGTCCACCCCATTCAATCACGGTTGCATGGAGGCAACTTCCGATGACGTTGCGTGACCTCTTCGTTGCGGCGCTCGCGTCCATGGCGACGGCGGGTGCGATGAGCCTGGTGCAGACGGCGCCGGGGGTGATGGGTTCCCGGGCGGTCGAATGGTCGGAGATGGAGGCGCGCCCGACGAAGGCGGGCGAGTCGCGGCAGGTGTTCCGTGCACCCACCGCAACCCTCGACGAGCTCGAACTCCACGTCACCACGCTGCAGCCTGGCCAGTCGCCGCACGAGCCGCATCAGCACCCGCACGAGGAAGTCATCATCATCCGCGAAGGTACCGTCGAGACGCTGCTCGGCGAGCGCACACGGCGCGTCGGACCGGGCTCGGTGATCTTCCAGGCGTCCAACCAGCTGCACGGCATCCGCAACGTCGGGGACGTGCCCGCCGTGTATCACGTCATCAGCTGGAAGGCCGGGCCGCGGACGGCGGACCGGTGACCGGTCACCGCGGACCGCTCACCGCGGACCGGTCACCGCGGGCCGCGCGGCGCGATCCAGGCGCGGCCCACCTTCGTATGTAGTTCGTATGCACCTCTCCGGGCTGGCGTCCGGGCTCGTGGCCCTGCTCCTCCTGCTGGCGGCGGCGCCCGCGCGAGGGCAGACCGACCTAGACGTCCTCATGGAGCGCGTCCTCGAGCACCGGGAGGAGAGCTGGCGTCAGCTCCAGGGGCTGCTGCTGAGCGAGCGCGAGCACCTGTCGGTGATCGGTCCCGATCTCAGGCGCCTCTTCGGGATGGAGCGCGAGTACGTGTGGGTGGCACGCGACGGGAAGGCCGTGCGCAGTCCCGTCCGCGTCAACGGCGTGGCCGTCACCGGGCCGCGGGACCCCGACGACGAGGAACACGAGGAGGCGACGCTCGGCAAGTTCATGCGCTTCCCGTTCGAGCCGGGCAACTACTACCTCGTCGGGCGCGAGTCGCTGGCAGGCGTCGACGTCCTGCGCATCGAGTACTACCCCACACGCATGTACGAGTCCGACGACAAGGACGCACCTGGCGGGACGGCATCTTCGGGCCGGAAAGGCAAGGACGCCGGTACGGGCGCGGACGCTGAGGACGAGGCGGACGCCGCGATGGAGCGGCGCCTCCAGTTCGCCTTCAACAAGGTGACGCGCGTGACGCTGTGGGTCGATCCCGCAGAGCAGCGCATGGTGAAGGCGACATTCGAGAACGTCGACTTCAGCTTCCTGCCGGGCCGCTCGCTGGTCCGCGTCGAGCACGCCAGGGCGACGATGGAGATGGGCCAGCCGATCGCGGGCGTCTGGCTGCCCGTGCAGACGACGGTCGAGGGGGCCGCGACGCTCGCGACCGGCACGTACGGCGTGACCTACCGTCGCGAGTACTTCGACTACCGGCAGGCCGACGTGCGCGTCCGCTTCCGCGTCGACGAGTTCCAGCCATGAGGCCGTGCGTCGCTGTGTTCCTGGCGACGACCTGGCTGCTGACGTTCGTCGCGCGTGCGGACGCAGGAGGCCGCCAGGCCGGTGCTCCCGTGGTCGCCGAGGTGCGCATCCACGGCAATCACACGACGCCAGACGCCGACGTGCTGCGGATCGCACAACTCGCGGAAGGGCAGGCGGCCGACACGCCCGCGCTCGATGCGGCAAGGCGACGGCTCGAGCAGAGCGGCCTCTTCGAGTCGGTCGAGATCCTGACGCGGTACCGCTCGCTTGCCGACACGGGCAATGTGGCGGTCGTGATTCTCGTCACCGAGCGGGCGCTGGTGACGGTGACCGATGCGGGGATTGTCAGGACGCCTGGGCCGCTTGCGCGGCTCAGGCGGAACACGATGTTCCTGCCGATCCTGAGGTACGAGGACGGCTACGGGCTCACCTATGGCGTCCGGTTTTCCGTGGTGGGCTCGCGGCAGTCGGCCACACGCGTATCGGCACCGCTGTCGTGGGGCGGCGAGCGGCAGGCCGCCGTCGAGGCCTCCCACACCTTCGAGCGAGGTGTCGTCTCGCGCGTGAGCGGGCGCGCCGGCGTCTCGCGGCGAGAGCATCCCTTCTTCGACAGGGGCGAGACGCGCACGGGCGTGTCCGGCGAGGTCCTGAAGCGCTTCGGCCCCGTGGTCGGCGTCGGCTTGACCGCGGCGCGAACCGACGTCAGGTTCGGCGAGCACGGCGGGGGGCACCTTGACAGCATCGGCGGCTTTGCCGAGCTGGACACCCGTCGGACCTCGACGTTTCCCCGCAATGCCGTCTACGTGCGCAGCGAGATCGCGCGGCTGCGCCTCTCGCCAGCCGCGGGAGTCGTCCGCGCGATGCATGACGCACGCGGCTACGTCGGGCTGCCTCGCGGCAGCGTGCTCGCCGTGCGGGCCCAGGCCACGACGACCGGCGGCGCGGTCCCTGACTACGCGAAGGCGTTCGTGGGCGGCGCAGGTTCGCTGCGCGGCTGGCGCGCCGGGACGGCCGTGGGCGACAACGCCGTCGCCGCGTCCGCAGAGCTGCGCGTGCCGCTGTCGTCACCGGCAAGCCTCACCCGCCCCGGCATCGCGGCCTTCTACGACGTCGCCGCCGCCTACGACCACGGCGCACGCTGGCGCGACCAGCGCTTCGCGCGGGGGGCGGGCGTCGGGTTCTTCGTCGCCGCGCCCGTCTTCGGCGTCCGCCTCGACGTTGCGAAGGGCATCGGTGGCGCCACGCGCGTTCATTTCTCCACGGGCATAGGGTTCTGAAGAGGCGTGAAGCGGGACCGCGAACCGCTAACCGCCAACCGCGTCCGCTGACCGCTGACCGCTGACCGCTGACCGCTTGCCGCGGCCCGCGAGGCACAAGGCGCGGATAATCTCTACCGATGGCCTTGCTGGCGTTTCTCGTGGCGATCCTCGCCGCCTCGCCTGCCGCCGCACAGCGTCCGACCCTCGCGCTGACCCACCAGGCGCGTGCGGTACAGCCGGGCGAGGTGCTGGTGCTTCGCATCGCGTCGCCGGTACGGCTCGAGGGTGTGACGGTCCATGGGTTCGGACGGCACGCCCGCGCGTCGCGGCTCGTCTCCGCCGGCGAGGCCGGAGAGATCTGGCAGGCGCTCGTCGGCATCGACGTCGAGACGAAGCCTGGTGCGGCGACGCTCCGGGCGACCGCCACGACGGCGGCGGGCGACACGCTCGCGGCCGACTACGCGGTAGTCATCGAGCCGAAGGCGTTCCGCACGCGCCGCCTCACGGTGCCACCGAAGTACGTGTCGCCACCGCCCGCCGTGCGCGCGCGCATCGAGCGCGAGGCGAAGCGGCTCAACGCCATCTACGCGACCTACAGCGACGAGTTCCTCTGCACGCCGCCATTCACGCGCCCGGTGCGCCACCGGCAGAACTCGCCCTTCGGTGCGCAGTCCATCTACAACGGGGAAGTACGCGGACGCCACCTGGGCGTCGACTTCGCGAGTCCCGCCGGGGCCGAGATCCGGGCGCCTGCGCCGGGACGTGTCGTCCTGGCCGACGACCTCTACTACACGGGCCTGACGGTGGTCATCGACCACGGGCAGGGCGTGCATTCGATCCTGGCGCACATGCAGCGCCTCCTCGTCGAGGAAGGCGCGAAGGTCGCCACAGGCGACGTCGTCGGGCAGGTGGGGGCGACGGGACGATCGTCGGGGCCGCACCTGCACTGGTCGCTGCGCGTCGGCACCGCGCGCGTGGACCCGATGTCGCTGGTCGAGATCCCGTAGGCGGCGCGCGCCGGGAAGTACCCGAGCGACCTGACAACGCCAGCGTTGCCGTCCGCGGCATCCTGGTGGATCATGGGAGCTCGGCCATGACACTGGCATCCTTCAAGGCGTCGCTGTCGGAATCCGCGCCTTCGGCGGATCTGTCCGCGGAGCTCCAGGCGCTGTGGCACGACGCGCGCGGCGACTGGGAGCGTGCGCACGTCATCGTGCAGGACCTCGACTCGCGCGAGGCCGCCTGGGTGCACGCCTACCTGCACCGCAAGGAGGGCGACAGGTCGAACGCCCGCTACTGGTACGCGCGGGCCGGCAAGCCGGAGAGCCATGCGTCACTCGACGAGGAGTGGGCCTCGCTGGTGACGGCGCTGCTCGACGCCTCGCCGGACCGCGGACGCTGAGAGGTCGAAAGCCGCCCGACCTTCCGGGGAGCGTGCCATGTCCCACACCAGCCTTCGCCCGGCCGAGCGCGTGCTGATCGAGATGGCCGACGTGCCATCCAACGAGCGTCTGCGCTGGCTGACCAGGCGCTGCGAAGGCAACCCAGCGCTGCTGGCGGAGGTGCAGGGGCTCGTCGACCAGTTCGAGACGCCCGACGGCGCGCCCGAACCGGCGGCGGGCGCGTGGAGCCGGATGCTCGCTCCCGGCACCAGGATCGACGACTTCACGATTCTCGGACTGCTCGGCGCCGGGACCAGTGGCGTGGCGTACATCGCACGGCAGGAGATGCTCGGCCGCGAGGTGGCGCTGAAGGTGCTCCGTGCGGGCACGAGCGCAGCGGCGCAGCGGCGCTTCGAGCTCGAGGCCGAAGTGCTGGCGCGGCTGGACCATCCCGGCATCGCGCGCGTCTACGCGTACCGCGGCGCCCGCGGTGACAGCCCGCCGTACATCGCCATGGAGCTGGTGGAGGGCGAGCCAGTCACCGACTTTGTGGCCGCACAGTCGCTGCCGACTCCCGCGTGCCTCGAGCTGGTGGCACGTATCGCCGACGCCGTGCACCACGCCCACCAGCGGGGCGTCATTCATCGCGACCTCAAGCCGGGCAACATCCTCGTCACGTCGGACGGCCACCCGAAGGTGCTCGACTTCGGCGTCGCCCGCCTGCTGCACGCCACGGGAGATGCGGGACACGAGACACAGGTCGGACAGATGGTGGGCACGCTGCCCTACATGAGCCCCGAGCAGCTTGCCGGCGACCCGAACGACCTCGACATCCGCACCGACGTCTACGCGCTTGGCGTCCTGCTGTACCACCTGCTCAGCGGCGTCCTGCCCTTCGACTTCGCCGAGATGAGCCTCGCCGAGGCCGCGCGGGCGATCTGCCAGCGCGACCCGGTCCGCCTGACGGCGCGGTGCCCGGATCTGGCGGCCGACGTCGGCGTGGTGGTGGCGTGCGCGATGGCGCGCCTCAGGGATCGGCGCTACGAATCCGCCGCGGCGCTTGCCGCCGACCTGCGCCGCGCCGCGGCCGGCGTGCCCATCGCCGCGCACCGTGACTCGGCGCTGGTCACGCTGCTCCACCGCCTGCGGCGGTCGCGCCTTGTCGCGACGGCTGCTGCCGTCGGCCTCATAGGTGTGGCCGGCCTGGCCGCGTACGCGATGGTGCAGCGCACAGAGGCGCGCCAGGCAGCCGAGGCGCTGGCCTCGGAGCTCGCCCGGAGCACCGTCGAGCGCGCCCGCCTGCTCGGCCGCATGGGCAAACCTGCCCGTCGCGGAGCAGATGCTCTGGGAGCAGACGCTCGTCGACGGCGACATGCCGTCACGCCGATGGGCGCTGCGCGAGCTGTACGCGCGCTACCCCTCGATCTGGGACGTCCAGGTCCACGCCCAGGAAGCGGACGTCGTCCAGTTCAGCCCAGACGACAGGCTCGCCGTTTCCGGGGGGCGTGACGGCCGTGTGCAGCTGCTGCGCGTCCGCGACGGCGCGCGGCTGCGCCAGTGGATCCCGCACGCCGATGCCCGAATCGTCAGCGTCGGGTTCCTGCCGGGCGGTACGCGCGTGTACTCGGTGGACAGCATGGGCCACATCGTCGTCCACGCGACCGACGACGAGCCGCCGGCGAGCCGCTGGACGCTGCCCGGCACGTCGGTCAGGGACGCGGCCCTCCTGATGCCGTCGAGCCTGGTGCTCGCCGTCGCGCGGGCCGACGACGCGGCCGCGCCTGGCGAGGTGATCGCCATGTCGCTGGCCGACGGCGCCACGCGGACGGTGTGGAGCGCGGGACCAGGCGTCGGCGTCACGAGCGTGACCGTCAGCCCGGACGGCACGGCCATCGCCGCGGGCCTCGACGACGGGATGCTCGTCGTCGCCGACGTGGCAACCGGCCGCGTGCGCTGGCGCGCCACGGGGCACGACGGCTTCGTGTCGCGCGTGGCCTGGTCCCCGGACGGGCGCTGGCTGGCGACGGGCAGTGTCGACCGCACGATTCGCCTGTGGGACCACGCCACGGGCCGGCTGACGCGCACGATGTCGGCGGGCAACGGCTCGGTCCGGAGCGTGGCCTTCTCGTCCGACTCCCGGCAGCTGGCCTCGGCCGGCTGGTGGCGCGTCGAGATCTGGGACGTGGAGACGGGCTCGCTGCTGCGTGACGAGATCGGCGCCTCGCAGGGCTGGTACGACGCGCGGTTCTCCGCCGCGGGCGACAGGCTGCTCATCGCGTCGGCCCAGGGCAGCATTCGGCTCTGGGACCTGACCCCTCCCGTCACCCTCCTGCCGGCTTCGCCGTCGGCGCCGCTGTCGGCGTCGCTCGACACGGACCGGATGGGGCTGCATCCGGTGTTTGGCCGCTCGGACGGCCGCCTCGACGTGCTGCACGCCGGCGGGGCGCCGCACGTCGCCCGCCACGGCGCGCGGCTGGCGCAGGTGGCCGTCGATGCCGCCGGGCAGTTGTTCGCGTCCGCGGGGTTCGCTCCGCTGCTGCGCGTATGGCGCCACGACAGGAACGGCGCGGTTCCGTTGCTGACGCTCGACGACGGCGAGGCGTACTCGGTCGCGATGTCCGCCGACGGACGGTTGACGGCCGTCGGCGAGGTCGGCGGGCGGCTCACGCTCGTCAGCAACGCCGATGGCCGCCGCCTCTACGCGGTCGAGGGCGACGGCGCCGACCTGCTCTCCGTGCGCTTCGACGCCCACGCGTCGCGCCTCTTCACGGGTTACCGGGATCGCCGCATCGTCATCCGCGACGTCGCCGACGGCCATGCGTTCCGGACGCTCGAGACGTCGAGCGCGCCGTTTGTCCTCGCCTACCACGAGCCGTCGGGCCTGCTGGCGGCCGGCACATGGGCCGGCGCCATCGACGTCTTCGACGCGACGTCAGGCGCGCGCGCCGGTTCGCTCACCGGCCACGCGCGCCTCGTGACGGACCTCGACTTCCTCGACGATGACGTGCTCGTATCGACGGGGCGCGACGGCACGGTGCGGGCATGGAGCCTGAGCGACCGCTCGGAGCTGGCGCTGCTGCGTCAGCGCGGCAGCGGCGGCGAGGGCGTCCGCAGCGTGGACGAGGGACAGCGGCTCGCCGTGCTGTTCGAAGACGGGCACGCCGAGCTGCTCGACCTCGTGCGGCTCGACGCGCGCATCGAGGGCCATCGCGACGCCCAGCGCTCGCCGAGGCCGGCCCCGCGCTGAATCGCGGCCGGGCCAGGCGACGCGCGCGTCAGAAGATGACGCTCGAGACGATGAACGACCAGCGCTCCGCGCTGCGTGCGAGGTCGACGCGTATGCCCAGCCCGTCGGGCGTCGTGACGCGGATGCCCGCGCCACCGGCGGTGTGGAAGCCCCCCGGCGACAGGTCGCCGAAGTCCTGGCCGACGCGCCCGAGGTCGACGAACCCCGCGACGTGCATGCGGTCGTTCAGCCTGTAGCGATACTCGCCCTGGAGCAGCAGCCGCTGGCGGTCCACGAACCGCTGGTTCACGAACCCGCGCAGGTTCTCGCCGTCACCGAGCATCGGCATCATGAAGTGCGGCACCACGTCGTCGCCCGACGCGTTGGTGGCGGAGACCACGCCGCGCGTGAGCACGGCGTGCCGCTCGTCGAACACCGGGAAGAACTGCCTGAGGTCCAGATCGAGCCGCTGGTGGCCGTACGGGCGGTCGGCGCCGTCGGCAAACACGGCCCAGTCGGCACGGTACCAGCCGCCCCGGCGTGCGAACTCCGGCGCGTCGCGCCTGTCCACCTGCGCGAAGAGGCCAACGGCCCTGTAGCTGGCCGAGTCGCCGAGACCGGGCACCTCTTCGGGCGTGAAGACGTCGGTCGCGGGATGGTCGCCCGCCCCAGGGCCGGTGTCGATGTGCAGCAGCCCGAGGCTGCCGCCAACCTCGATGCCCTCCTGCGGGCGGACGCGCACGCGCGCCTCGAGCAGCCTGGGCTCGTAGTCGAAGCGCGATCGCGACTCGACCAGCGAGTCGTTGCCCACGCCGTGGAGGTTGACGCGTGGCGCGTCCATCAGGCGCGTGTGGAAGTCCACGGCGACGGTGTCGTCGCCGGTCACCGGGACGCTCAGCGTCGCGTCGAGCAGCTTGTAGTTTCGCAGCGAGATGCCCGCCATGGCGTCGGCCCGGATGCCCCGCGCCAGCGTCCGCCGGTAGCCGCCGCCGACGGCCATCCAGCCGCTGGGCATGATGCTGCCGACCCAGGGGTAGAAGCCCTCCCGCTCCGGGTCGAACCAGCGCTGGGCACGGTCGATCCAGACGTCCAGCGCACCGTCATCCTGGGCGTCGCCGACCGTCCGGGACAGGCGAAGCGCCGCCGTCCCGGCGCTACGCCGGCTGTCTCCGCCGGGCAGGGACGGCCCTCCTGGCCCTCCGTGGTCGCTGCCCGGCGCGTGTGGCGTGCGGGGCGTGGTGACCGGCTGCTGCGGCTGGGCCGCAGCCGTCACCGCGCTGCCGGCGATACCGGCAGCGAGTGCCACGGCCACCGTGGCGTGCCGCCAGGTGGGACGTTGCGGGCGCGTCAACGGGAAGCCGCCTGCGACAGCACGGGTTCGTGGCTCTCGACGAGGGCGGAGTAGACGAGCGTGCGCAGCTTGTTCTGAAGGTCGAGCCCCGCCGACGGCAGCAGCTGGGTCATGAAGACGACCACGAGCCGCTCCTGCGGGTCCACCCAGTACTTGGTGAAGTACGCGCCGCCCCACCCGAACTCGCCGACCGAGCCGTGCCGTCCCGACCGGCCGACGTGCTCGGTGATCTCGAAGCCGAGGCCGAACCCGAACCGGCCGTTCTGGTACATGTCGTCGACATGGTTCGACGTCATCAGCTCCACGGTCTTCGGGCTGAGGAGGCGCACGCCGTCGAGCTCGCCGCCGTTGAGCAGCATCTGGAGGAACCGGGCGTAGTCGCTGCTGGTCGAGAGCAGGCCGGCGCCGCCCGAGAACGACTGGCGCGGCCCGTCCACGTAGTCGCCCTGGCCGGTCTTCTCCTGGCCGGCACGCGTGATGCGGCCGTCGAGCGACGTGAGCGAGTACACCGTGGCGAGGCGGTCACGCTTCTCCCGGGGCAGGTAGAAGTGCGTGTCGGTCATCTTCAGCGGCTCGAAGATGCGCGTCCGGAAGAACTCGTCGAGCGACATTCCGCTCGCCTTCTCGACGACGACGCCGAGGATGTCGGTGCTGAAGCCGTAGATGTAGCGCTCGCCCGGCTGGTAGTCGAAAGGCAGCTTCGCGAGCCTGTCGATGGTCACCGCGATGGGCTCGGCCTTGTCGGCGAAGTACCAGCCGTGGACGCCGGCTTCCTTGTAGGCGTCCTCGAACGGCGACCCGCCGCCGTACGAGACGCCCGCCGTGTGCGTCAGCAGGTGGCGGATCGTGATCGGGCGCAGCGCGGGGGCCGTGCCCGGCTTCGCGTTCGACGGGCTGCCGGCAGGCGGCCGCACCACGACCGTCGTGTCGGCAAACGAGGGGATGAAGCGCGACACCGGGTCGTCGAGCAGCACCTTGCCCTCCTCGACGAGCATCATCACGGCCACGCTCGTCACGGCCTTCGACATCGACGCGATGCGGAAGATCGTGTCGGTCTGCATCGGCGCCCGCGACTCGACGTCGCGGAAGCCGACGGCCTTGTGATGCACGACCTTCCCGTTGCGGGCGACGAGCGTCACGGTGCCCGCCACCTTCCCTGTGTCGACGGCCGTCTGCATCACGGCGTCGAGGGTGGCGAGCCGCTCGGCCGACAGGCCTTGCGAGGCAGGTGAAGCCTGGGGCAGTCCCTGCGCCAGGGCGAGGGACGCGGACAGCAGGGTGGCGCAGATCGCCAGGGCAGCGGCAAATCGTCTCATCGGAGTCGTCCGGTACTCGGTCAGCAGGTCAAGAAAGTCCCGACAAGGCTACATCAGGCGGCGGCCGACAGCAGCGGCTCGAAGACCGCCCAGGCGCGCTCCAGTTCCGCCATCGTGCCGAGCGAGATCCTGACGTGGCCCTCGAGATCCGGAAACCGCCTGCCGATGTGGACGGCGGCGGCGTCGCATCCCGCCCGGAACGCCGCCGGGTCGCGTTTCAGGTCGACCATCAGGAAGTTCGTGTGCGAGACGGGCACGGCGCACCCGGCAGCGGTGAACTTCTCCGCGAGGAACCTTCGGACCTCCGCGTTCCTCGCGACCTCACGCGGCAAGAACTGCGCGTCCTCGACGGCGGCACGGGCCGCGTGCAGGGCAAGCGTGTTGACGCTCATCGGCATCGCCTGCCGCTGGAGGGCCGCCAGCGTGGCCGGCTGGCCGATCGCGTACCCGACGCGCAGGCCGGCCATGCCGAAAGCCTTCGAGAACGTCCGGCTGACGATGACGTTGGGCATGGCGAGGGCCATCGCCTCCGCGGACGCCACGCCGCGCCCGTCGGCGTACTCGATGTAGGCCTCGTCGAGCAGGATGACGGCGTCGGGTGCCCTCCGCCGCGTATAGCGGATGAAGTCGGTGACCGCGCCGAGCGGGAGCGCCGTGCCCGTCGGGTTGTTCGGGTTGCACAGGAACACGAGCCCGGCGGCACGCACGTGGCGCGACAGGTCGTCAAGGTCCACGTCCAGCGACGGCGTCACCGGGCGCTCGACGACCGGGTGTCCGAGCGTTCTCGCCACACGCGCGGGAATCTCGAAGGTGGGCGCCGGCGTGAGCAGGCCCGCGGCCGGGGACGTGTACGCGCGGACGGCATTCACGAGGATCTCGGTCGACCCGCACCCGAGCACCAGGTGGTCGCCCCGCGTGGCGTGCCGCGACGCGATGGCGTCGACGAGGCCTCGCTGGCCGCGGAAGGGGTAGCGCGCCATTTCCCCCGTCAGGCCCGCGATCGCGGCGGCGGCCGCGGGGCAGGGGCCGGTCGGATTTTCGTTGCTGTCGAGGAAGAGCGGGCCCGCCTCACCGGGTGGCAGGGGCATCCGCGCGGGCATGACGCCTGCCGCCGCCGTGAGGGCCTCGCGTCCGCGTGCCGACATCCACGCGGGAAACGCGGCATGCGCTGCGCCGGCAGACAGCGCAGCCGACAGCAGCCGGCGACGGGTGACGGGCATGGCTGACCTCCTCGGGACGCTGAATGTATAGCAGGAACCGGGAGCGCGCGTCTGCACGCGCTGCACTCCTGTAGCCTAGTGGCCGTGAAGATCACGACCTGGAACGTCAACGGCATTCGCGCGCGCGCCGCGCAGGTGAGCGAGTGGCTCGACACCGAGCAGCCCGACGTGGTGTGCCTGCAGGAGGTCAAGGCCCACCCCGACAAGGTGCCGCTCGTCCTCTCGGGCCGGGACGACTACTGGTCGTGCTGGCACGGCGGCGGCGGCTACTCGGGCGTCGCGATCCTCGTGCGGCGGCCCCTCGCGCACGAGACGATCTGCATGGCGCACCCCTCCTTCGACATGGAGCACCGCGCAGCCAGCGTGCAGATGGACGGGCTCGAGGTACTGAGCGTCTACGTGCCGAACGGCGGGAAGGACTACGAGGCGAAGCTGCGCTTCCTCGAGGCCCTCGGCAACTACGCCGCCGAGGCCCAGCGCGCGGGCCGGACGGTCGTCATCTGCGGCGACCTCAACGTCGCCAGGACGGACATGGACGTCCATCCGAAGGAGCGGAAGGCCAACGCCGTCGGCCAGCGGCCGGACGAGCGCGAGCGTCTCGAGGCGGTCATCGGGTTCGGCCTCGTGGACGTCCACCGCGCGCTGCACCCTGAAGCCGACGACATCTTCACCTGGTGGGCGCCGTGGCGGAACCTCCGCCAGCGCAACATCGGCTGGCGCATCGACTACGTGCTGGCCAGCGCCGATCTGGCCGCGCGCGCCATCGCGGCGGAGAGCCGGCGCGAGTTCGGCACGAGCGACCACGCGCCGCTGACGGTGACCTTCGCGTGACCTGAGCGAGGGAGCTCAGGGCGCGCCGACGATGGCGTCGAGCGTGCCAGTGGCGACGCTGTGGTAGCCGGGCCGCGCCATGGCGTAGATGCGGCGGGCCTCGGCCTGGCCCCAGTCGGTCTTCATGAGGTCTTCGTAGAGCGGTCGCAGGAACTTGCGGCGCCCCTGCTCCAGCAGGAACCGCTCGAGCACCGGCATCGCGGGCTCGTACCTGTTGGCAATCGCGATACGCAGCCAGGCAAACAGCACCTCGCTGTTGCCGCTGGCCGTGAAACCGAAGGTCGTGTCGAGGTCGCGCAGCTGCGCGGGCGTCAGCGCCCGCGTCCGCAGCGACTCCAGCATGTGCTGCCACTCCTGCGGCGACCAGTTGCGGGTGTCGAGGTCCGCGGCGCGCGTGCCGGCGATGAAGCCGGCCACCTGGCCGTCGACCCTGTCGAAGGCCTCCGACTCGGGCACGTGGGCGTTGGACGGGAGGCCGGGGCCGTAGAGCCACGCGTCGAGGCGGAGCGTCGACTCGAGCGCGGCCTCGCCCTGGAGCAGGTGCTCGCGCAGGTCGGCGACGAACCTGTCGGTCGTCATGGGCTGGAAGGCGTGCCTGTTGAAGTAGCCCCGGAGCCAGGGGTCGAACCGCTCGCGCCCAACCAGGTGCTCGATGGTGAACAGCAGCAGCGCGCCCTTGTCGTACGCGATGGCGTTGACGCCATCGTCGGGGTCACGGCCCTGGAGGTCGAGGACGAGCGCCGTGTCCTTCGGCGGGAGCGCCGCCATCTCCTCGAGCAGGCCGTTGTAGGCGAGGCGCGCCAGCATCGCGGCGCGACCCGGCCCGTAGAGCGCCTCCATGATCCGGTTCTCGAAGTACGAGGTGAACCCCTCGTTGAGCCAGAAGTCGCCCCATGTGGCGTTGGTGACGAGGTTGCCCGACCACGAGTGCGCGAGCTCGTGCGCGATGAGCGAGACCAGCGACCTGTCGCCGGCGAGAATCGTCGGCGTCGCAAACGTAAGCCGCGGGTTCTCCATGCCGCCGTACGGAAAGGACGGCGGCATGACGAGCACGTCGTAGCGGCCCCACCTGTACGGGCCGCCGATGGTCTCGGCGGCGGCCATCATCGCTTCGAGGTCGACAAACTCCGCCGCCGCGCGCTCGAGGACGGAGGGCTCGGCGTACACCCCGGTGCGGGGCCCCACCTCGTGGAACGCGATCTCGCCGACGGCCAGCGCGAAGAGGTAGGGCGGGATGGGATCGCGCATCCGGAACTCGAACGTCCGGTGCCCGTCGGCTGCCGGGATGCCCTCGGGCGTGAGCATCTCGGCGGCCATCACGGCCACGAGCGGCTCGGGCACGGTGATCCGCGCCTCGTAGGTCTGGCGGACCGATGGCGTGTCCTGCGTGGGAATCCACGTCCTCGTGAGGATGGCCTGGCCCTGCGAGTAGAGATAGGGATACCGCTTGCCTGCGGTCTGCTCCGGCGTCAGCCACTGCAGCGCCGCGGCGGCCGGCGTCGTGCCGTACGCGACGGTCACGGCCGACGTGTCCTCGTCGAGCGCGATCGTGAGCGGCTGGCCGAGCAGCGGGTCGGCATCCCCGAGCCGGTAGGACAGGGGGCGACCCTCCTGGTCGGTGACGCCGCCGATCCGGAGGTCGCGCGTGTCGACCACCAGGGTCTCCGCGCCGGGGGCGCGCTCGATGCCGAGGGTGGCGGTGCCCCGGAGGCTGCGGCTCTCGAAGTCCACCGTGAGGTCGAGCGCGACGTGGGTGACGCGGGCCTCGCGGGCGCGGGCGTACGAGTGGATGTCGTCGACGACGATCATGGGGTCGTGGGCGTCGGCATCCTCGCTGCCGCGGCAGCCGGCAGCGAGGACCATGGCGAGCGTGACGAGGAGCGCGGCAGTGCGCCAGGCCGTCATGGAAGGCCGCCCTGCAGAAGCCGGGCGTTGTGGACACGCGCGCGGTGGTAGGCCGTGCCCGCCGAGACGATGTGGCAAACCCAGCCCAGGATGCCTCCAGTGCCCACCCAGAACCCCGGCGTGATGATCAGCCAGAAGATCGCGCGCAGGAACTCCCCGTTGTAGACCTGCCCGACGCCGGGGACGATCAGGCTGAGGACGGCCGCGAGCCCGGGGTCCTTGCGCACATTGCGTAGGATAGCGGGGGAAGCGCGGACGGAGGAAGGGAGAAAGGACGGAGCTCATGGCCTCGCACCAGTCCTCGAGAGGGCCGGACGGCCCCGGCGTGACGGCGCCCGCCGGCGACCGTGACGGCCCGCCGGACAGGCCGTGGCGGACCGAGGGGCTGCCGAAGGGCACCGGGCCGGGCCGGCCGCGCTGGTGGGTGATCGTCGCCGCGTGGGGCGCCGGCTACCTGCTGCTTTTTGCCATCCTGACCGTCCAGGATCACCTGTCGGGACCGGAGGCCATCCCTTACACGGAGTTCAAGGCGCAGGTCGAGAGCCACAACGTCGCCGAGCTGTTCGCGCGAGGCGACTCCATCGAGGGGCAGCTCAAGGAACCGGCGCCGGTGCCGGGCCACCAGCAGCGGACCTACAGGCAGTTCACGACCGAGCGGCCGACCTTCGCGAGTGACGACCTGCTGGCCGAGCTGACCGAGGGCGGCGCCATCGTGCGGGCCACGCCCATCGTGCAGCAGCGCGGCATCCTGACCAACCTGCTGATGTCGTTCGCGCCGCTGCTGCTGCTTGTCGGCTTCTACATCTGGATGTTCCGGCGGCAGGGCATGGGCGGCGGCCTGGTCGGGCGTGCGGGACAGACGAGGGTCGACCCCGAGAGCGTCCGCGTGACGTTCGACGACGTGGCGGGCATCGACGAGGTCGAGGCCGAGATCAACGAGATCGTCGACTTCCTCAGGAATCCGGAGAAGTACCGCCGCCTCGGCGCACGCGTGCCGAAGGGCGTGCTGCTCGCCGGTCCGCCGGGCACCGGCAAGACGCTGCTTGCGCGTGCCACCGCGGGAGAGGCCAAGGTGCCGTTCTTCAGCGCCAGCGCGTCCGAGTTCATCGAGATGATCGTGGGCGTCGGCGCCCGCCGCGTGCGCGAGCTGTTTGCCGAGGCGCGCAAGGTCGCGCCGGCGATCATCTTCATCGACGAAATTGACACCATCGGGCGCGCGCGCGGCGGCGTCCGGGCGTTCGGCGGCCACGACGAGCGCGAGCAGACGCTGAACCAGATCCTGACCGAGATGGACGGCTTTTCCGGCCGCGAAGGCGTCGTCGTGCTGGCAGCCACCAACAGGCCGGACGTGCTCGACCCCGCGCTGCTGCGTCCCGGCCGGTTCGACAGGCGCATCATCATCCACCCGCCCGACCAGAAGGGGCGCGTCGCCATCCTGAAGGTGCATACGCGGTCCGTACCGCTGCACGAGGACGTGGACCTCGAGCGCCTCGCTTCCGCGACGCCGGGGATGACGGGCGCCGACCTTGCCAACCTCGTCAACGAGGCGGCCCTGATGGCCGCGCGGCGCGAGCAGGACACCGTCGGTCAGCGCGACTTCCTCGACGCGCTCGAGAAGGTGCAGCTCGGGGCCGCCCGCAATGTCGTGATCCCCGAGGAGGAGCGCCGGCGGACGGCGTATCACGAGGCGGGGCACGCGCTGCTCGGGATGCTGCAGCCGGGCGCCGACCCGGTGCGCAAGGTGTCGATCGTCCCGCGCGGACGCGCCCTCGGCGTGACGGTGTCGACCCCCGAATCCGACCGGTACGGATACGACGCCAACTATCTCCGCGGGCGCATCATCGGCGCGCTCGGGGGCATGGCGGCCGAGCAGGAGGTGTTCGGCGTCGTGACGACCGGCGCCGAGAACGACCTCGAGATGGTCACGCGCATCGCGCGATCGATGGTCGGGCGATGGGGCATGTCCGAGCGCATCGGCACGCTGTCGGTGCTGCCGGCCGAAGGCGACCCGCGTGCGGCCGGCGTGTCTGACGGCCTGCTCGACGCGGTGGACGAGGAGGTCAGGCGCCTCATCGACGAGTGCTACGCCGAGGCCCGCCGGCTGCTGCGCGCGAACCGCGACAGGCTGGACGCGATCGTCGCCCGGCTGCTCGAGAAGGAGAGCCTCGACGAGGCGGAGATCTACGCCGCCGCGGGCATCGAGCGTCCTGCGCCCACGCCGCCGCCGGCGACGCTGCCCGCCTGAGCCGCTAGAGGCGGTACGTCTTCTTCACCAGGTTGTAGGTGAGGTCGGCCATCACCTCGTGCGCCGTGTCCTCGTCGAGCACGTGCCTGGTGACCAGGCGCGCGAGGTACGTGGCGTCCACGCGGCGCGCCAGGTCGTGCCGCGCAGGGATGGACGGGAAGGCGCGCGTGTCGTCGTTGAAGCCTGCCGTGTTGTAGAACCCGGCCGTCTCGGTGACCTGGTGCCGGAAGCGCAGCATCCCCTCGAGGCTGTCGTGGAACCACCAGGGCGGCCCGAGCTTCACGGCGGGGTAGTGCCCCGCGAGCGGCGCCAGCTCCCGCGTGTAGGCGGTCTCGTCGAGCGTGAACAGGACGAGCGTGAAGTTGCGCGCGTTGCCGTAGGCGTTCAGCAGCGCGTGCAGGTTGCGCGTGTACTCGGTGGCCACCGGGATGTCGCACCCGCGGTCGGGCCCGAAACGGTCGAAGACGCGCGCGTTGTGGTTGCGGTAGCTGCCCGGGTGGAGCTGCATCACCAGGCCGTCCTCCACGCTCATCCGCGCCATCTCCATCAGCATGTGCGCCGTGAACCTGTCGGCATCGTCCGGGCGCAGCTTCGACGTCAGCGCCCGGTCGAAGATGGCCGACGCCTCGGCGTCGCTCAGCCGTTCGGTGTACGGCACGAGCACGGCATGGTCCGTCGCCGTGGCGCCCATCCGCTTGAAGAACGCACGCCGGGCCTCGAGGGCCAGGATGTAGGACGCGTAGTCGCGGATGTCCACGCCGCTTGCCTGCGAGATGGCCTCGATCTCGGCGCGCCAGCGCGGATGCGTCAGCGTCATGGCGATGTCGGGGCGGAAGGTCGGCCGCACCTGGCCGCTCCAGCCACTCTCCCTGATCGCCTGGTGGTGCTCGAGCGTGTCGCTGGCGGCGTCGGTCGTGCAGAGCACCTCGATGCGGAAGCGCTCGAAGAGCGCGCGAGGGAGGAACTCCGGCGTTTCGAGGCGGGCCTGGATGGCGTCGTAGATGTCCTGCGCGTGCGCGCCGTCGAGCGGATCGGTGATACCGAAGACGTCCTCCAGCTCGTGCGTGATCCACGCGCCCGACGGCGTGGCGCGGAAGAGGTAGAAGTTCTCGGCAAACAGCTGCCAGATGCGCCGCGGGTCCTCCTCCACCGGGCTGCCGTCGAGCGTCGGGATGCCGAGACGCTCGAGGGCGATGCCTTGCGAGTAGAGCATGCGCGTCACGTAGTGGTCGGGGATGACGAGCAGCGCTGCCGGGTCGGGGAACCGCTCGTTGGTCGCGAGCAACTTCGGATCGACGTGGCCGTGCGGGCAGACGAGGGGAAGGCCTGCGACGCGTTCGTACAGCGCCGCCGCGACGCGGCGCGACTCGGGCTCCGGATCGAAGTAGCGGTGCGGGTGCAGCATGTGCGCGAGTGTACTGCAGGCCTGCCGCCGGTCGCCCGCGAGGCTGGTACCATCATTTCGTGGCTCTCGACGAACGCGCGTTCTTCACCGAAAGGCCGGAGTCGCGCCCCGGCCGGTTCCAGTGCCCGCGGTGCCACCGCACCCACGACTACACGGTGCGCTGGGTGCGCCGTGCGAAGAAGGACCGCCTGCCCGGCGGCGCCGACGAGCGCGACCGCGCGAAGTTCGCCAAGCTGCGTGACTACCTGCTGCGCCTCGACGACGAGGTGACGTGCAAGTCGTGCGGCAAGCGCTTCGAGATCCCGTCGCAGCAGTCGCTCGTGTTCGTGGACCAGCTCGCGGGCCTGCCCAACGAGGAGGAGCTCGAGCGCGAGATCGCTGCCGCCGCCGACGACCCGGCGTCGCCGCCCGCGCCCGAGAAGCCCGCGATCCCGGCGCGGTTCAGGCGGCCGACGTCCGGCTGGAAATAGGCCGCGGCCCCGATGCACGACCCCTTCGACCTCGAACGGTTCGTCCAGGCGCAGGCCGGGACCTACGACGCCGCGCTCGAGGAGCTGCGCGCCGGCGCCAAGCGCTCGCACTGGATGTGGTTCATCTTCCCGCAGCTCCAGGGGCTCGGGACCTCGGCCATGGCCCGCAGGTACGCCATCAGCGGTCTCGCCGAGGCCAGGGCATACCTGGCGCATCCGCTGCTCGGGCCCCGGCTCATGGCCTGCGTCGACGCGCTGCTGGCGCACGACACCCTGTCGGCGCGCGACATACTCGGGACGCCTGATGACCTCAAGCTCCGCTCGTCGATGACGCTGTTCCACGTCGCTACGGGCGACCCCCGGTTCCAGGCCGTGCTCGACAGGTATTACGGCGGCCGGCCAGACGAGGCGACGCTGCGGCTCCTCGACAGCGCGGAGTGACGCGCGTGTCCGTTGGCGCGGACGACCAGGGGCTCGCGATGCACACGCCGGTGATGCTCGCGGAGGTCCTTCGGCACCTGCGTCCCCGCCCGGGCGAGGTGGCTGTCGACTGCACCCTCGGAGGCGGCGGCCACGCCGCTGCCATCCTGGCGCGCATCCGTCCCGGCGGCCGGCTCATCGCGCTCGACACCGACCCGATCGAGCTGCCGCGCACCGTCGCCCGCCTGCGCGCCGACGGCCATGGGCCCGACGTGCTGACGGCGCATCACGCCAACTTCGCGTCGCTGCCCGAGGTGCTCGCGCGCGAGGGCGTCGCGGGAGCGGACGTCCTCCTCGCCGACCTCGGCGTGTCGTCGATGCAGCACGACACGTCGTCACGCGGCTTCAGCTACAAGCTGCCAGGCCCGCTGGACCTCCGCATGGACCCCACGCAGGGCGAGCCCGCGTCGGCCCTGCTGGCCCGGCTCGACGCCGATGAGCTGGCGGCGCTCCTGACTGCCAATGCCGACGAGCCGCACGCGGCGTTCATCGCGGAGCTGCTGCGTGCGGAACGCGTCACGACGACGCATGCGCTCGAGCGGCTGGTCAGGACCGGGCTGGCCGGGCTCGCGCCGGCGCCGTCGAAGCGCGAGATCAAGCTGTCGGTGCGACGGACGTTCCAGGCCCTCCGGATCGCCGTCAACGACGAGATGACGTCGCTCGAGCGCCTGCTCGACGCGCTCCCGCGGTGCCTGGCGCCCGGCGGCCGTGCCGTCGTCCTGACGTTCCACTCGGGCGAGGACCGCCGCGTGAAGCACGCGTTCCGGCGCGGCCGGCGCGAAGGCGTGTATGCTGCGGTTGCGGAGTCCGTCGTGCGGTCGGGCAAGGCCGAGACGTTCGCCAACAGGCGTGCCGCCGCCGCGAAGCTGCGGTGGGCCGTGCGCAGCGAACGGCCAGCCACGGCCGCAGCCGACGCCTGACCCGGCCGTCGTTACTCGACGCAGCGCCGAGAGCCAATGAACGCGAACCTCGACACTGCACTGCCGATCCTCGAACGCACGCCCGCGACGCTGCGGGCCTTGCTTGGCGACCTGCCCGAAGCGTGGCTGCGCGCCACCGAGGGGCCGCGCACGTGGAGCCCTTTCGACGTCGTCGGCCACCTGATCCACGCCGAGCGGGTCAACTGGATCCCCCGCATCGAGCACCTGCTCCGGCACGGCACGTCGGAGCCCTTCCCGACGTTCGACCGTGAAGCCATGTTCGAGGCCTCGCGCGGGCGCACCATCGCCGACCTGCTCACCGAGTTCGAGGCGCTGCGCGCGGCGAGCCTCGCCAGCCTCCGGACGATAGCGCCAGGGCCCGATGACCTCGAGAAGCGGGGGCTGCACCCGGAGTTCGGCGAGGTGACCCTCGGCCAGCTGCTTGCGACGTGGACGGCCCACGACCTGACGCACATCTCGCAGATCGTGCGCGTGATGGCTTACCAGTATGTCGACCAAGTCGGCCCCTGGCGGGCGTACCTCTCGGTGCTCAGGCCACGCTGAGGGCCAGCTCGTGCGATCATGACAGGAGCATGACCGCGTCGACTCCTTCACGTCGTCGCCTCTTCAGTCGCCGCAGGTTCCTCGCGACGGGCACGGTGGCTGGAGTAGGCAGTGCCGCCTGGCTCGGCACATCGTCCTCCTGGGGCGCACGCTTCGTGCGCGACCGCATCGCCGAGATCGGCCGCGAGGTGCCCCCGGCGCCGTACGTGCCCGACCCGTCCAGCTGGGACGACAACGCCATCACGCTGGCGTGGCTCGGGCACGCGACCGTCCTCATCAACTTCTACGGGATGCGCATCCTGACGGATCCCGCCCTGTTCCTCCGCGTCGGCGCCGACGTCGGCCTGGGGACGATCGGCCCGCTCCGGCTCGTGCGCGCCGCCCTCGAGCCCGACCAGCTGCCCGAGATCGACCTGGTGCTGGTGTCGCACGCCCACTTCGACCATCTCGACACGCCGACGCTTGCCGCCGTGCGCGGCAGACCCGCCGCGGTGATGGCCCTCCATACCGCCGACCTGCTGCCTGGCGACGCCTACTCCTCGGTAACGGAGCTCCGGTGGCGCGAGTCGACCCGCGTGCGGACGCCGCGGGGCGATGCCGAGGTACACGCGCTCGAGGTGCGGCACTGGGGCGCCCGCGTCCGCAGCGACACGTACCGGGGCTACACGGGCTTTGCCATCGAGCGCGAGGGCCGCCGGCTGCTCATCGGCGGCGATACGGCGCAGACCGACGCCTTCCGCTCGCACCGCGCCCTCGGGCCGTACGAGGCGGCAGTGATGCCGATAGGCGCCTACAACCCGTGGGTGCACAACCACTGCACGCCCGAAGAAGCAGTGGCGATGGCCGACGCGGCCAACGCCCGCCTGTTCGTGCCGGTGCACCATCGATCGTTCAGGCTCAGCCGCGAGCCGGTGGACGAGCCCATCGAGCGCGCGGACGCCGCGCTGGCCAGCGAGGCCGGCCGGCTGGCCCTCCGCGATATCGGCGAGACCGTCGTCGTCGCTGCCTGACCTGGCGACCGCACGTGGACGCTGCCGAAACCCTCACCATCGCGCTCGCCTCTCCGCGCGTCGCGACGAGCCTCGATGACGGACTCGGCAGGGTGACGCGCCTCGTCGCGGAGGCAGCCGCGCGGGGCGCCGAGATCGTGTGCTTCCCCGAGGCGTACCTGCCCGGGCTCCGGGGTGTCGATCTCGAGGTTCTGCGGTTCGACGCGGCCGACCACGCACGGGTCCTGGCCGCGGTGGCCGCGGCCGCGCGCACGCACGGGATCTCGGTCATCTTCTGTACCGAGCGCGTTGTCGCGGCGGGACGCGAGATCGCCGCGTACGTCTTCGACGCCGACGGCGGCCTCCAGGGCGTCCAGACGAAGAACCAGCTCGACCCCAGCGAGGATGCGTACTACGTGCCGGGCAGCACGCGGACGCTGTTCTCCGTGAAGGGCGTCCGCTTCGGCGTGGTCATCTGCCACGAGGGATGGCGCTATCCGGAGACGGTCAGGTGGGCGGCGGTGCGCGGTGCCGCCGTCGTCTTCCAGCCGCAGCACACGGGACACGAGCGCGAGGGCACCGTGCCCATGCGGTGGGGCGCGCCGGAGAACGCCTACTACGAGCAGGCGATGCTGATGCGCAGCCGGGAGAACGGCATCTTCTTCGCGAGCGTCAACTACGCCCTGCGCTTTCCGGAGTCGGCAACCAGCGTCACCTCGCCCGACGGCGAGTGCGTCGCCTTCCTGCCCTACGGGGAGGAAGGCGTGCTCGTGCACACACTGCGGCCGGCCGAGGCGACGGGTCTGCTCGCGCGCCGCTTCGCTCCCGAGCGCCTGGAGGAGGCCTCCCCGACGGCTTCGTGTGGCGACGGCGACACGGCAATCAGGACGTCACGACGGACGTGACCACGTGGGCGTCGACGTTCGCGCCGCTCACGATCACTACGACAGGGTCGGGCAGATCATCGAGGCGGCCGGCAAGGAGGGCGCCCACGCCGATCGCACCGGCGCCCTCGGCGACAAGCCGTTCGTGGGCGAACAGCGCACGCATGCCGTTGCCGACGTCGGCCTCCGGGATGCGCCTGACGCCGTCGGCGTGATCGCGAACGAGCGTGAAGGTAACCGAGCCTGGCTCGAGATTGCCCGTCAGTGCGTCGGCGAGTGACCGGCGCGGGGTGATGGGCATGATGACGCCGGCGGCAAGCGACGTGCTGAAGGCGGGGCTGGCGTCGCACTCCACGCCGACAACCTGCGCGCGGCGTGCGCACGCGAGGGCCACGCCCGACAGCAGGCCGCCACCGCCCGTCGGGACGATGAACGAGGCGGTGTCGGGCAGCTCGTCGAGGACCTCGAGGGCGACGGTGCCCGCGCCGGCGATGACGTCGGGATGGTTGTACGGCGAGATGTACTCGGCGTCGCCACGGGCGGCCGCGTCGAGCGCGCGCCGCTCGGCCTCGTCGTAGTCGCCGCTCGAGGCGTCGACCGACACGCCGTCACGGCGCATCCCGTCCAGCTTCGATGCCGGCGTCGACGCGGGCACGAAGATCCGGACCGGGACGCCCAGCGCCGCCGCGGCGGCGGAGAGGCCGCGGCCGTGGTTGCCCGCCGATGCCGTCACCACCGGCAGGCGTGTCGTGCCGCGCTCGCCACGGCGGAGCAGGGCGTGCAGTGCGCCGCGGTACTTGAACGAGCGCGTCCACTGGAGCGACTCGAGCTTCAGCCAGACGCGGCGTCCGCTGGCCGCGCCAAGCGCCTGTGATTCAATGAGCGGAGTGCGCCGCACGTGGCCGCGCAGCCTTGCGGCGGCGCCTGCCACGTCGTCGTGCGAGACCGGCATGCTCATCGAATCGTATGCTGTCCCGCCGTTCGAGAAGAACGGCTACGTCCTCGGCTGTGAGCGGACGCGCGAGGCAGTCGTCATCGACCCTGGCGACGAGGTGCCGCATCTCATCGGGGCCGTGACACGGCTGGGCCTGACGGTGCGCTACATCCTGCTCACCCACTCGCACCTCGACCACATAGCGGGCTGCAACGAGGCAAAGGCGGCGTTCGGCGCGCCGATCGTGCTGCATCGCGACGATCTGTTCCTCTACGAGCGTGCCGTGCAGCAGGGCATTGCCTTCGGCATCCCGATGCAGCCGCAACCGCCCGTCGACGACTGGTTCGACCCTGGAAGGCAGTGGGCCTTCGGCGACTACGAGATCGTCGTGCACCACACGCCGGGACACAGCCCGGGGCAGGTGTGCCTCCAGGTGGGGCGGGCGGGCGAGCGGGGGCGCGACCTGTTCGTTGGCGACACGCTCTTTGCGGGGTCTGTCGGCAGGACCGACCTGCCCGGCGGCGACCACGCGACGCTGCTGCGATCGATCAGCGAGGTGCTGCTGCCCCTCGGCGACGACTGCGTGGTGTACCCCGGCCACGGCCCGACCACGACGATCGGGCAGGAGCGCCTGACAAACCCGTTCCTCCGGTAGGGACCGGTAGGGACGGCTCTCCGAGCCGTCCTCCGAGGATCTCGCGGACCCTTCCGGTATTGATGATGCAGAGAGGATGCCTCGGAGAGGAGGGGCGAGAGGACGGCTCGGAGAGCCGTCCCTACCTGGCCGTCCCTACCTGGCCGTCCCTACCTGGCCGTCCCTCCCTGGCCGTCCCTACCTGGCCGTCCCTCCCTGGCCGTCCCTACCCGCCGACTTCGAGGGTGGTGTCCACCTGCTGGAGCGGGGCGTG
>CAYSHC010000018.1:0-58835 GCA_964430855.1 uncultured Vicinamibacteraceae bacterium | reverse complement strand
GGTGCAGACGACCGACTTCATGACGGCCGACTGGGCGCCATTGCCCTACGATCTGCTGAAGCGCGTGTCGAGCCGCATCATCAACGAGGTGCGCGGCATCAACCGCGTCGTCTACGACGTGAGCAGCAAGCCGCCGAGCACGATCGAATGGGAATAGTCGCGACGCTGTACGGCATCCGCCGCTGCACCACGATGGCCAGGGCCCGCACCTGGCTCGACGAGCATCAGATCCCCTATCGCTTCCACGACTACCGCGTGGACGGCCTCGACCCTGCGCTCCTCGCGCGCTGGGTCGACGAGCACGGGTGGGAGCGGCTGCTGAACCGTTCCGGCACGACGTTCCGCACCCTCCCGCCCGACGCGCGCGAGGGCCTCGACGCCGAACGCGCGAAGGCGTTGATGATCGCGCACCCCGCGCTGATCCGGCGACCCGTGCTCGACCTCGGCGACCGGACGATCGTCGGCTTCTCGCCGGAGGCCTACGAGGCGGCGCTGCCGGTGCCGCGCGCGTGACGCGGCGCGGCGGCGCGCGCCCCGCCATGCCCGCCGGGAGGGCCCGCTGTCAAGCGGTATGATCGCCGGCAGATGCGCGAGTTCGTCCACCTTCACCTGCATACGGAGTACTCGCTGCTCGACGGCGCCTGCCGCGTCGACGAGCTGATGAAGGAGGCTGCCCGGCTGGGCATGCCGTCGCTGGCGGTCACCGAGCACGGCAACATGTTCTCGTCGGTCAGCTTCTACGACACGGCGAAGAAGCATGGCGTGAAGCCGATCCTGGGCTGCGAGGTGTACGTCGCGCCGGGCGACCGGCGCGACCGCAGCGGCGTGCCGGGCGAGACGCAGAACCACCTCGTGCTGCTCGCCGAGACCAACGAGGGCTACCACAACCTGATCAAGCTCGTCTCGGCCGGCTACACGGAAGGCTTCTACTACAAGCCGCGCATCGACAAGGAGCTGCTCGCGCAGCACAGCGCCGGCCTCATCGGCCTGAGCAGCTGCCTGAAGGGGGAGGTGGCCGAGGGCATCTACAAGGACCGCCTCGACAAGGCGCGGACGGCGGCCGGCCTCTACAGCGAGATTCTCGGGAGGGGCAACTTCTTCCTCGAGATGCAGTACCAGGGCCTGCGGGAGCAGAAGATCGTCAACGACAGTCTGCCCGCGCTCGCCCGCGAGCTCGACCTCCCGATGGTGGTCACCAACGACGTGCACTACCTGCGCGACGGCGACCACAAGCCGCACGACATCCTGCTGTGCATCGGGACGGGCAAGTCGGTCAACGACGCCCACCGGCTGAAGTACGGGTCGGACGAGTTCTACCTGAAGACGCCCGCGCAGATGTGGGAGCGCTTCGGCGACTACCCCGACGCGCTGATGAACACGGTGCGGATCGCCGAGCGGTGCAACGTCTCGCTCGACGACAGGGTGTACCACCTGCCGAACTTCGACGTGCCGGAGGGCGAGACGCTCGACGGCCACTTCGAGCGCGTCACGCGCGAGGGCTTCGCGGCGCGCCTGCCGCGGCTGCGCGAGCTCATGAGCCGCGGCCGGCTGCGGCACACGATCGAGGAGTACGAGAAGCGGCTCGACTACGAGATCGCGATGATCCAGAAGATGGGGTACACCGGGTACTTCCTCATCGTCTGGGACTTCATCCGGTACGCGCGCGAGCAGGGCATCCCGGTCGGCCCCGGGCGCGGCTCGGCGGCCGGCAGCCTCGTGGCGTGGTGCCTGCGCATCACCGACGTCGACCCGATCGAGTTCGACCTCATCTTCGAGCGCTTCCTGAACCCCGAGCGCGTGTCGATGCCCGACATCGACATCGACTTCTGCGAGCGCCGGCGCGGGGAAGTGATCGATTACGTGACGCGCAAGTACGGGCGCGAGAACGTCGCGCAGATCATCACGTTCGGCACGATGAAGGCCAAGGCCGTCGTGCGCGACGTGGGGCGCGTGCTCGACATGACCTACGCGGAGGTGGACCGCGTCGCCAAGCTGATCCCGCCCGCGCTCGACATGACGCTCGAGAAGGCGCTCGCCGAGAGCCCGGCGCTGCGGCAGCTGCGCGACGCGGACCCGCGGATCCGCGAGCTGCTCGAGATCGCCCAGCGCCTCGAGGGCATGACGCGCCACGCGTCGGTGCACGCCGCCGGCGTCGTGATCGCCCCGAAGGCGATCACCGAGTTCGCCCCGCTCTACAAGGGGGCGCGCGACGAAATCGTCACGCAGTGGGCCATGAAGGAAATCGAGAGGATGGGCCTCCTCAAGATGGACTTCCTGGGCCTCAGCACGCTCACGCTGATCGACGACGCGCTGGCCGAGATCGAGCGGACGACCGGCGAGCGGATCGACATCGCCAGCATCCCCATGGACGACGCGAAGACGTTCCAGCTGTTTGCCGACGGGCAGACGGCGGGCGTCTTCCAGTTCGAGAGCTCGGGGATGCGCGAGGTGCTGCGCAAGGCGAAGCCGTCGCGCTTCGACGACCTCATCGCCCTCAACGCCCTCTACCGGCCCGGACCGCTCGGCGCGGGCGTCGTCGACAGCTTCATCAACAGGCGGCACGGACGCGAGCCGATCACCTACCACGTGCCGCAGCTCGAGCCGATCCTCAGCGACACGTACGGCGTCATCGCCTACCAGGAGCAGGTGATGCGCGTGGCCCGCGACATCGGCGGCTTCACGATGGGCGAGGCCGACGTGCTGCGCAAGGCCATGGGGAAGAAGGACCCCGCGGTCATGGCGGCGCAGCGCGACCGGTTCGTGAAGGGCGCGGTCGCCAACGGGCTCAGCGAGAAGAAGGCCGGTGAAATCTTCGACCTCCTCGCGTACTTCGCCGGCTACGGCTTCAACAAGTCGCACTCGACCACCTACGCGCTGCTCGCGTACCAGACCGCCTACCTGAAGGCCAACTACCCCTGGCACTTCATGACGGCGCTGCTCACCATCGAGGCGCAGAACACCGAGAAGCTGTCGCAGTACCTCGGCGAGTGCCGCGACATGGGCATCCCGGTGCTGCCGCCGGACGTGAACCTGAGCCAGCTGCGCTTCACCGTGGAGCCCGAGGGTGTCCGCTTCGGCCTGACGGCCATCAAGAACGTCGGCGAGGGCGCCATCCAGTCCATCCTGGCCGTCCGCGAGAAGCACGGCGGCCGGATCCCGTCGCTGAGCGCGCTGTGCGAGGACGCGGACCTGCGGCTGGTCAACAAGCGGGTGCTCGAGAGCCTCGCCAAGGCCGGCGCGCTCGACTCGCTCTGCCCCGGCGACCACTCGGTGACCTCCCGCCGCGCCCGCCTCGCCGCCGGCATCGACAGGGCGCTCGAGCAGGGCAACCGCGTGCAGAAGGACCGCGACCGCGGCCAGTCGCAGCTGTTCGGGTTCGTCGAGGACGATGGCGCCGGCGTGCCGATGGAACTGCCCGACGCCGAGCCCTGGCCCGAGGCGACCCTGCTCGCCTACGAGAAGGAGGCGCTCGGCCTGTACCTGAGCGGCCACCCGCTCGCGGCGCACGCGTCCGACCTCAAGGAGGCCGGCGCGCGGCCCATCGCCGAGCTCACCGAGCCCGCGGCCGAGGCGCTCGTCGGCGGCATCGTCACGGCGCTGCGCCTGGTCAAGACGAAGAAGGGCGACCGCATGGCCGCGTTCATGCTGGAGGATTTGACCGGCACGATCGAGGTGGTCGCCTTCCCCGAGGCCTACCGCACGTACGGGCACCTGCTCGAGAACGACAGGATGGTGCTCGTGAAGGGCAAGGTCGAGCGCGCCGACGAGTCGGGGAAGATCCTCGCCGCCGAGATTGCGCCGCTGTCGGCCCTCCAGGAGAAGCTCGCCCGCGAGGTGACCATCCGCATGACGGCGCCTCCCGCGGGCCGCGACACCTTCGAGGCGCTGGCCGAGATCCTGATGCGCCACAAGGGCGATCGGCGGGTGCGCGTCGAGCTCGAGGCACGCGACGTGCCGCGACCGCTGTGCGTCAAGGCGGAACTGGGCGTGCTGCTCGTCAGGCCCTCGGAGAAGCTCGTCGCCGAGCTCGAGCAGGTGGGCGGCGTGCAGACGGTCAAACTGCGATAACCTGAAGCGTCATGCCTGTGGATACCCTCGACTTCGAGGAACCCATCGCCGTCCTGCTGAAGGAGATCGCCGCGCTCGAGGCCCAGCCGCAGACGCCCGAGCGGGAGGCCGAGCGCGCGTCGCTCGAGCAGCGGGTGGTGCAGCTGCGCAGGGAGATCTTCTCGCGGCTGACGCCCTGGCAGCGGGTGCAGGTGGCCCGGCATCCGCAGCGGCCGTACCTGCTCGACTACGCCTCGCGCCTCTTCGAGGGGTTCACCGAGATCCATGGGGACAGGCGCTTTGCCGACGACCCGGCCATCGTGACCGGCTTTGCCGCCTACCACGACGTGCCGGTGATGGTCGTCGGGCACCAGAAGGGGCGCGACACGAAGCAGAAGATCCACAGGAACTTCGGCTACGCGCGCCCCGAAGGCTACCGGAAGGCCTTGCGGGCCATGCAGCTGGCAGCCAAGTTCCGCCGGCCGATCATCAGCCTGGTGGACACGCCGGCGGCCTACCCGGGCGTCGAGTCGGAGGAGCGCGGCATCGCCGAGGCCATCGCCGTCAACCTCAGGGAGATGGCCGCCCTCGACGTGCCGATCGTGGTCATCGTCACCGGCGAGGGGGGCAGCGGCGGGGCGCTGGGCATTGCCGTGGGCGACTGGGTGATGATGCAGGAATATGCCGTCTACAGCGTGATCCCGCCCGAAGGCTGCGCCGCCATCCTGTGGCGCGACCCGAGCAAGAAGGTCGAGGCGGCCGAGGCGCTGAAGCTGACGGCGGCCGACCTGAAGGCACGCGAGATCATCGACGAGATCATCCCGGAGCCCACGGGCGGCGCGCACCACGACCACGACGAGGCGGCCAGGCTGGTGGACGCGGCGCTCTGGCCGGTCCTGCAGCGCCTGATGGACGAGGACCCGGCGCAGCGCCTCGACCGCCGGTACGAGAAGTTCCGCAACATCGGCCGCGTCGGCCACGAGCTGACCGACGTCCCGGCAGTGGCGGCGGACGGCGCCACGTGAGGCGCACGGCCGCCGGCCGGGAGCACCCGCACTCCTCATGCGTACGTTGATCTGGGAACCGCTGCCGGCCGACGATGCGGCCTGCCGGCGGCTCGCCGACGCGCTTCGCCTCGCGCCAGCCGTGGCGCGCCTGCTGTGCCAGCGCGGCTTCGACGATCCCGAGGCCGCCGACCGCTTTCTGCGGCCGTCGCTCGACCACCTGCACGACCCGTGGCGGCTCGCCGGCCTGGGCGTGGCCGTCGACCGCCTGCTGGCCGCGCTCGAGCGGCGCGAGCGGATTGCCATCCACGGCGACTACGACGTCGACGGCGTCACCTCGACGGTCATCCTCCGCCGCGCGCTGGAGCTGTTCGGGGGCGACGTCACGCACTTCATCCCCGACAGGCTGCGCGACGGGTACGGCCTACAGCCGGCGGCTGTCGAGCGGCTCGCGGCAGAGGGCGTCCGCGTCGTGGTGTCGGTGGATTGCGGCATCCGCAGCGGCGACGCCGCCCGGCGCGCGCGCGAGCTGGGCGTCGACCTGATCATCACCGACCACCACGAGCCCGACTGCGAGCTGCCGGACGCCCTGGCCGTCATCAACCCGAAACGTCCCGACTGCTCGTACCCGGACAAGATGCTGGCGGGCGTCGGGGTCGCGTTCAAGCTGGTGCAGGCCCTCTGCATCCGTCGCGGGCGCGAAAAGTGGCTGCCGGCGTTCCTCAAGCTGGCCGCCATCGGCACCGTCGCCGACGTCGTGCCCCTGACGGGCGAGAACCGGGTGATCGCGAAGCTGGGCCTCGAGAAGCTGTCACAGGGGCCGCACACCGTCGGCCTGCGGACACTGCTGGAGGTGGCGGGGCTCGCCAACAGGACCGTGGACGGCTTCGGCGTGTCGTTCGTGCTGGCGCCGCGCATCAACGCCGCGGGCCGCATGAGCTCGCCCGACATCGCGACGCGGCTGCTGCTGGCCTCCGACGAGGCGCAGGCCGAGGAGGTGCGGCGGCTGGCCGAGCAACTCAACGAGGAGAACGCCCGCCGCCAGGCCCACGAGGCCGAGATCGTCGCCGCGGCGCGCAAGAGCGTCGAGTCGGATCCCGCCATCGGCGCCCACAACCTCCTGGTGGTCGCCGGCGAGGGCTGGCACCGTGGCGTGGTGGGCATCGTCGCCAGCAAGCTGGTGGAGACGTTCTACAAGCCGACGATCGTCCTGTCGATCGAGGACGGCGTCGCCTACGGGTCGTGCCGGTCCATCCCGTCGTTCGACATGCTCGGCGCCCTCGACTCGTGCGCCGACATCCTGATCCGGTACGGAGGGCATCGACACGCCGCCGGCCTGACGCTCGAGGCCTCGCGCGTGAACGAGCTGCGGATGCGCCTGGCCGCCCACGCGCTCGAGCGGCTGGAACCCGACGACCTGATGCCGCGCCTGCGCATCGACGCGCCGCTGCGGCTGACCGGCATCACGCCGCAGCTGGTGGACGGCCTCGACATGCTGGCGCCCTTCGGCGCCGCCAACCCGAAGCCGGTCTTCGACGCGGACGCCGTGGAGGTGGTCGGCGACCCGCGCCGAATCAAGGAACGCCACCTGAAGCTCCGCGTCCGGCAGGACGGACGCATCTTCAGCGCCATGGCGTGGCGCAGTTCCGAGCGGGCGTCCTTTGTGGACCAGCACCGCCGCGCGCTGCGCCTGGCCTACTCGCTCGAGCGCCAGACCTTCCAGGGCGAGACGACCATCGAGCTGACCGTCGCCGACATGCAGGCGCCACGCCCCGCCGCCGCCGATGAAGGAGCGGCCTGATGCGCTGGCGCAGCGTCCTGCGCTGGGGCCTGGCCGCCTTCGCGGTGGGGTTCGCCGTCTGGCTGGCGTTCCTGCTGCGCCAGGGCCGGCCGGCGCCCGCCGGCGGCATCGATCCGCGCACTGATCCGGACGCGGTCGTCGAGTCGCGCGGCGGGCTGATCACCCGGACCCGCGGCGACCAGCGCGACTTCGACATCCAGCACGAGGGGCTGCTGTCATACCCCGACGGCCGCACGACGTTCAGGAACGTCGTCGTGACGGTTCCCGAGCGCGGCGACCGCCGGGGCTTCACCCTCTCGGGTGACACGGGCGAGGTTGCCGGTGACGGCGACAACGTCCGGTTCAGCGGCTCGCTGCGGCTGGTGACCACCGACGGCCTCACGATGACGGGGCCGGAGGCCACCTACGACGCGGCTGACGGCGTCGTGCGCGTGTCGGGCGACGTCCGGTTCGAGAAGGACCGGATGACGGGCAGCTCCACGGGCGCCACCTACGACAACGTGCGGAACGTCCTGTGGCTGCTCGAGCGTGCGGCCATCGACGTCGCGCCCGACCCGCAGCAGGGGCAGGGGGCCACCACGATGCGCGCCGGATCGGCGGGCTTCGCCCGCGCGGAGCGCTACATCCGCCTCCAGGACGCCGCCGAGGTCACGCGCGACGGCCAGACGCTCTCGGGCGACACCGTCACGGTCTTCCTCCGGCCCGAGGCCGACATCATCCAGCTCGTCGAGCTCCGCGGCGGCTCCGCGGTGCAGCTGCCTCCGCCGCAGTCGCTCGAGGCCCTCACGGCCACCGATATCAATCTGGTCTACGGGGAAGACGGCCAGACCCTGCGCCAGACGGTGCTCGCCGGGCAGGCCGCGGTGCAGTTCAGGGGCGAGGGCGGCGGACGGCGGCTCTCGGGGCAGGTCATCGACATGCTGCTCGACGCCGACGGCTCGACGCTGACGGGCCTGTCCGCAAGCGAGGGCGTGGAACTGACGCTGCCCGCCCAGGGCGAGGCGCCGGCGCGCGTCATCACCGGCCGGCACCTGAACGGCGCCGGGACGGCAGGGCGGGGCCTGACCGGGGCGGCGTTCACCGAGTCGGTCGTCTTCCGCGAGACACGGGCCGCCGCGCGGGGCGTGGCCGCCATGGACCGCACCGTGTCGTCGGATCGGCTCGACCTTGTCACCGGCGGGAGTCTCGAGCAGATCGAGCGGGCCACCTTCGAAGGGAGCGTCACCGTCAAGGACGGGGCGCGGACGGCCACCGCCCCCCGGATGATCTACCGCACGTCGTCGGGCGACATCACCCTGTCGGCCGAAGGCACGCAGGCCTTCGCCCGCGTGGAAGACCCGCAGGGCTCGGTCCAGGCGCGCACCGTCAGCCTGGTGAGCGAGAACGAGTCGGTGATCGCCGAGACGGACGTGCGGTCGGTGATCAAGGGCGGCGGCGGGAGCGAGCGGCGGCGTCCGGCCCTCTTCGAGGCCGACTCGCCGGTCAACGTGACGGCGGCCAGGCTCGACCGCAGTGGATCGGCGGCCACCTACTCGGGTGACGCGCAGCTGTGGCAGGGGGCGACGTCCATCAAGAGCACGACGCTCGTCCTCGACGAGGAGAACGGCAACCTGACCGCCACGGGGAACGTCCGGACCGTCCTCGAGCTCGAGGAGGTGGATCCCGACACCAGGAAGGCCACCCGGACGATGACCACCGGGACGGCGGCGGAACTGGTGTACACGGAAGCCGAGCGGAAGGCCGTGTTCACCGGCGAGGCACGCCTCGTCAACCCCCGGGACGGCGACCTCCGCGCCGCCCGCATCGAGCTCTTCCTGCTGCCCGACGGGCGGCAGATCGAGCGCCTCGAGGCGTTCGACGCGGTCACCCTCCGGACGCCGGTCAAGCAGGGGACCGGCGCCAGGCTGACATACTTTCCCGCAGATGGCCGATATGTCATGGCAGGAACGCCGGTGAACGTGCTCGAGCAGCTGCCCAACGAGTGCCGGGAGACGACGGGCCGGACGCTGACGTTCTACCGGGACTCGGACACGATCACGGTCGACGGCAACCAGTCGACCCGGACGCAGACGCGGACGATGGGGAAGTGTCCGCCGGGAGCGGACTGACGTGGCATTCCTGCGCACACACAACCTGACCAAGGCCTACGGGGGCCGGACCGTCGTCAACGGCGTCAGCCTGGAGCTGGCGTCGGGGGAGGTGGTGGGGCTGCTCGGACCCAATGGCGCCGGCAAGACGACCACCTTCTACATGTGCGTCGGGCTGACCCGCCCTGATTCGGGCCGGGTCGAGATCGACGGGGTCGACGTGACCCACGATCCCATCTACGTCAGGGCCCGCAAGGGCCTGGCGTATCTGCCCCAGGAGCCGTCCATCTTCCGGGGGCTCACGGTGGAGCAGAATCTGCTTGCAATCCTCGAGATGCTCCCCCTGAGCGGGGCGCAGCGGCGGGCCCGGTGCCGCGACCTGCTGGCCGAGCTGAACCTCACGTCACTCGCGCGGGCGAAGGCCTACACCCTGTCGGGCGGCGAGCGGCGCCGCGTGGAAATCACTCGTGCATTGGTGAACAACCCCAAGTTCATCCTGCTCGACGAGCCGTTTGCAGGAATTGATCCGATCGCCGTCGGGGATATTCAGAAGATTATCTCCCACCTCAAGAATCGTGGCATCGGCGTGTTGATTACGGACCATAATGTGCGTGAGACTTTGAAGATAACGGACCGGGCGCACATCGTGCATGCGGGCCAGATCTTCAAGAGTGGAACTCCGGCCGAGCTGGCCGATGATGAGGATGTAAAGCGGATCTACCTCGGGAGCGATTTCAGACTCGACTGATTGCACATGGCCATCACGCAGAAGCTGCAGACCCGGCTCTCTCAGAAACTCGTCCTGACGCCGTCGCTGCAACAGGCGATCAAGCTCCTGCCGATGACGACCCTCGAGCTTGCCGAGCTCCTTACCCAGGAGATCGTCGAGAACCCCCTGCTCGAGGAGGTCCCCATCGAGGAGGCTCAGCAGGTGGAGCCGCAGGCGCAGACGTCGGAGCCCGAGGTCGAGGCGCCTCCTGCCCCCGACAGGCCGGATGCCACGTGGGACGACCAGGACTACGCCTACTTCTTCGGCGAGTACCTGGACGATGGGAGCTACCGGTCGCGGATGCCGGCCGAGGTCCGCGAACTGCCGCCCATCGAGAACACGCTGTCGACGACCAGCTCGCTGGCCGATCATCTCCTCTGGCAGCTCTCGCTCAGCACCGAAGACGGCGTCCTGCGCGACATCGGTGAGGCCATCATCGGCAACATCAACGAGGACGGTTACCTGGTCGCGTCGCTCGACGAGCTGGCGGCGATGGGACCCTGGCCGGTGGAGCAGGTCGAGCAGGCGCTGGCCATGGTGCAGCGCTTCGACCCGATTGGCGTCGGCGCGCGCGACCTCCAGGAGTGCCTGATCCTCCAGCTGCGGCACCTCGGCCTCGAGAACGGCCCCGCCGAGACCATCGTCACCAACTACCTGCGGCTGCTCCAGAACCATCAGGTGCCCGAGATCGCCAAGCGGATGGGCATGACGATCGACGAGCTGAAGGAGCACATCGAGGTCGTGCGCCATCTCGACCCGAAGCCCGGCAGCCGGTACGCCGCCCCGGCCGCCCAGTACGTCATCCCCGACGTCTACGTGACCAAGGTCGAGAACGAGTACGTCGCCGTCCTGAGCGACGAAGGCCTGCCGCAGCTGCGCATCAGCCCGGTGTACCGGCGCCTGCTCGACAAGCAGGCCGGCGACGGCAGCCCCGCCGCCGACGAGACGCGGGCCTACGTGAAGGAGAAGTTCCGCTCGGCGCTGTGGCTGCTGAAGTCGGTGGACCAGCGGCAGAAGACCATCCTGAAGGTGGCCAACAGCATCATCAACTTCCAGCGTGACTTCCTCGACCACGGCATCGAGCACCTCCGCCCGCTGGTGCTGCGCGATGTCGCCGACGACATCGGCATGCACGAGTCGACGGTCAGCCGCGTGGTGAACAACAAGTACATGCACACGCCGCAGGGCGTGTACGAGATGAAGTTCTTCTTCCACAGCGGCATCAGCAGCACGTTCGGCGAGGCGGTCTCGTCGGTGACCATCAAGTCGCGCATCCGCAAGATCATCGAGGCGGAGGACAGCCGCAAGCCGCTCAGCGACTCGAAGATCGTCAGCATCCTCCAGCGCGAAGGCCTGGTACTGGCCCGGCGGACGATTGCCAAGTACCGCGAAGAGCTCAAGATCCCCACGTCCAACCAGCGCAAGGTGCTCTACTGAGCACGCGTCCACGAGGAGTCGAGGAAGGCATGCGTCTCGCCCTGACAGGCCGGAACGTCGATATCACGCCCGCGCTGCGCCAGCTGGTCTCGCGCAGGATCGCGAGGCTGGAGCGGCTTTTTGACAGCCACATCGTCTCGGCCGGCGTCGTGCTGCACGAGGAGCGCGCCCGCCGGAAGGCCCAGATCACCCTGCACATGCGCGGCGACCACGTGTTCCGCGGGACCGGCGCGGCCGACACCTGGAGCGCAGCGCTGACAGCCGCCGTCGCCAAGGTCGAGCAGCAGGCCGTGACGATGAAGGGGAAGTGGGAGGCGCGCAAGCGCCGGGCGGCATCGCCCAGGCGCCTCGCCGCCGAGGCCATCACCGGGGCGCCAGTGGACGACGACGTGCCGGGCCCGCGCATCGTGCGGATGCGCCGGTACCCCGTCAAGCCCATGTCGCTCGAGGATGCGGCGCTCAAGGTGGGCGACACGCCGAACGCCTTCCTGGTGTTCCGCGATGCCGAGACCGAAGGCGTGCTGGTGCTCTACCGCCGGCCCGACGGCGCCCTCGGGCTCATCGACCCCGGGGCGTGATGGCCGACGAGCCCGGTCCCCTCGCGTCGCCCGTGGCCGACGTCGCCCCGCTGACAGTGCGCGACCTGCTCGCCCGCTGCGCCGGGACGACCCTGGGCGACCTGACGCTCGTCGCGGGGGGCGTGGGCATCGACCGCGTCATCACGCACGCCTCCCTCCAGAAGACCGGCCTCGCCCTCGCCGGGTTGCCCGACTACCTCGAGGACGGGCGCGTCCTGCTGTTCGGGCGCAGCGAGGTGCAATACCTGGCCGCCCTCGACCCCGACGAGCGCCGCCGCCGGCTGCGCGACGTGCTGCGGCCCGGACTGCCGTGCATCGTCGTCGCCGCGGGCCTCGAGGTGGACCCGGTGCTCGCCGAGGAGGCCAACGGCCTCGGCGTGCCCGTACTCGCGACGAAGGTGCTCACCTCGTCGGCCCTCGTCGCGCTGACAGGCATCCTCGACGCGAGCCTCGCGCCGACCGTCACGCTCCACGGGGTGGTGGTGGACGTCCTGGGCCTCGGCGTCCTGCTCCTCGGCGAGAGCGGCATCGGCAAGAGCGAGTGCGCGCTCGACCTGATCGTCCGCGGCCACCGCCTCGTGGCCGACGATGCCGTCGACATCCAGCGCCGCAACGGGACGACGCTCGTGGGCACCTGCCCGCCGCAGACGCGCCACCACATGGAGGTCCGCGGGCTCGGCATCATGAACGTGCAGGAGCTGTTCGGCGTCGCGTCCACGCGGCACAGCATCGTCATCGAGCTCATCGTGCGGCTCGTGCGGTGGGATGAGCACACGGCCTACGAGCGGCTCGGGCTCGACGAGCAGCAGGAGTCGCTCCTCGACGTGCCGCTGCCCGTCGTGACGCTGCCCGTCGCGCCGGGCCGGAACATCGGCATCCTCGTGGAGGTGGCGGCGCGCCGGCACCTGCTGCGGGCGCGCGGCCTGCCGGCGGCGGCAAGGCTCGTCGCGCGCCTCGACGAGGAACTTCGACGGGGGGCGTCATGACCAGCACGCCGGCGGCGTCCCACGAGGACGCCACCCCGGGCCACCGCTTCATCGTCCTCACCGGCCTGTCCGGGTCGGGGAAGACGCAGGCGATCCACGCCCTCGAGGATCTCGGCTACTTCTGCGTGGACAACCTGCCCATCGCGCTCATCACGACGTTCGCCGAGCTGATGCTGCGGGCGCCCGGCGAGACCACCCGCGCGGCCGTCGTGGTGGACGCCCGCGAGGGCGAGCGGATCTCGTCGCTGCCGGAGGTGTACGCGCAGCTGGAGGCGATGCCGGGTGTCGAGCCCGTGCTGATCTTCCTCGACGCCTCGGACGAGGCGCTGGTCAGGCGGTTCAGCGAGACGCGGCGGCCGCACCCCCTCGCCGGCGAGGGCTCGGTCATCGAAGGCATCCGCGCGGAGCGCCGGCGCCTGGCGCGCATCCGCGAGATGGCCGACCAGATCATCGACACGTCCGACATGACGGTGCACGAGCTCCGTCACGCGTTCATGTCGGCCGCGCGCGAGCAGAGCGCCCGACCCGGCCCGGTGGTCACGCTCCTCAGCTTCGGCTTCAAGCACGGCGTGCCGATCGACGCCGACCTGGTCTTCGACGCGCGCTTCCTGCCGAACCCGCACTTCGAGCCCGGTCTGCGCGGGCACACGGGGCGCGACCCGGAGGTGCGGGCCTTCCTCGACCAGTTCGAGGACACGCACGAGTTCATCACGCGCGTGTCGGACCTGCTCGCGTTCCTGCTGCCGAAGTACGCCGAGGAGGGCAAGAGCTACGTGACCGTCGCCATCGGCTGCACGGGCGGCAAGCACCGGTCGGTCGCGATTGCCGAGGAGCTGCGCCGACGCCTCGACGGCATCCCCGGGCTGCGGTTCCGGGTCAGGCACCGCGACATCGCACAGGAGTAGAGGCAGATGAGCGAACCCGTTCCCGTCGGCGTCGTCGTCGTCACGCACGGCCAGCTGTCCAACGAGCTGGTCAACGCCGCGGAGATGATTGCCGGCGAACTGCCGCACTTCGAGGCCGTCGCCCTCGGCTGGCACGACGACCCCAATGCGGCCAAGGACCAGATCGCCGCCGCAATCGCCAGAGTGGACGCCGGGGCCGGCGTGCTGGTGCTGACCGACATGTTCGGCGGCACGCCCTCCAACCTCGGGATCACGTTCCTCGAGGACCAGAAGGTGGAGGTGGTGACGGGCGTCAACCTGCCCATGCTCGTGAAGCTGGCGAGCATGGACGCGCACGACCTCGGCCTGCTCGGCGTCGCCAGGCAGGTGCGCGAGCACGCACGCGAGGCGATTCGTGTGGCCTCGGACCTCATGCGGCCGGACGTCGATGGGTAAGGAGATCGCGACGCGTACCGTGCAGGTCGTCAACCCGCTCGGCCTGCACGCGCGGGCGGCGGCGCGGTTCGTGCGCCTCGCCTCGCAGTTCACGTCCAGCATCCGCGTGTCACGCGGATCGCGCGAGCTCGACGGCAAGAGCATCCTGGGCCTGCTCCTGCTCGGCGCGTCCCGCGGGACCGAGATCACCCTGCGCGCCGAGGGCCCCGACGCCGAGCAGGCCATCGAGGCGCTCAGCCGCCTCGTGGCCGACGGGTTCGACGATGAGTGAGGCGACACTGCTGCACGGGACGGCCGTCTCCGCGGGCGTGGCCGTCGGCCCGGCCTTCGTCGTGCGCCTCCGCACGCACGACGTCCGCTACCGGATCCACCAGGAGAGCGTCGCGGACGAGCAGCGGCGGCTGGCCGAGGCCTGTGACAGGGCCCAACGTCAGCTCGAGGAGATTCGGGACGGCGCCCGCCGCGTCCTGGGACGCGACCTGGCGGCGATGTTCGACGCCCAGCTCCTGATGCTGGCCGATCCGCTGCTCCGACAGCGCGCCGACGCGCTCATCGCCTCGCGCATGGTCAACGCCGACTGGGCGCTGGCGCAGGCCGGCGAGGAGCTGATGGGCCGCCTGCGGGCGCTCGAGGACGCCTACCTCCAGGAACGCCACGGCGACCTCGACGACGTGCTGTCCCGCGTGCGGCGGAACCTGCAGGGCGAGCACGGCGACGCGGGCTGGCTGAACGACCAGCTCGCGCGGTTCTCGGCGCCGTGCGTGCTGGTGGCCGACGACCTGCCCGTCTCCGTCGCGGTGCAGCTCGAATGGCGGCGGCTCGCTGCCGTGGTCACCGAGGCCGGCTCGCGGACGGCACACACGGCCATCCTCGCGCGCTCGATGGCGATGCCGGCCGTCGTCGCCGTGCGCGACGCCACGCGGCTCGTCGTTCCGGGGGCCCTGGTGCTCGTGGACGGCGCGGCCGGGACCATCTCGCTCGCTCCGTCGCACGCCGAGATCGAGGCGACCGTGGGCCGGGCGGCGGCGCCCCGCGCCCGCGCGCCCCGGCTGCACGGACCGGTGATGACGGCCGACGGCGTGGTGACCGCGCTGCTGGCAAACGTCGAACGACCCGAGGACGTGCCCTTCGCGCTGCGCGAGGGCGCGACGGGCCTTGGCCTCGTCCGCTCCGAGCTGCTCATGGGCGGCTGCCCGCTGCACGCCGCCAGCGAGGAGTACCAGTACGACGTCTACCGGATGCTCGTCGACGCGGCCGGCCCTGCGGCGGAGGTGACAATCCGCACGTTCGACATGACGCCCGCCGAGGCAGGCCTGACGTCGCTCACCGGCGACGACAGCGGGGAAGTGCTCGGGATGCGGGGCCTGCGGCTGGGGCTGGCGGTGCCGGAGCTCTTCGACCGCCAGGTGCGGGCGCTGCTGAGGACGAGCCGGCACGGGCGGGTGCGCATCATGTTCCCGCTGGTGACGGGGGTGACCGAGTTCGACGAGGCGAAGGCGCGCGTCGAGGCGATCGCCGCCGAACTGGGCGTCGCCGTGCCCCCCGTCGGGGCGATGGTGGAGGTGCCGGCGGCGGCGCTCGACGCCGGACGGCTCGCGGCGCGGGCCGAGTTCCTGAGCATCGGCACCAACGACCTGATCCAGTACACGCTGGCGGCCGACCGGAACGACTCACGCGTGGCTCACGTGTACGACCCGCTGCATCCGGCCGTGCTGCGCCTGATTCGCTACGTGGCGCGTGCCGGCCGGCGCCGCGAGTGCCGCGTGTCGGTGTGCGGGGAGATGGCTGGGGAACCCGGGCTGCTGGCGGTGCTGCTGGGGCTGGGCCTGCGCGAGTTCAGCATGGCGGCCGGCATGCTGCGGGCCGCGCGCGCGGTGATCGAGCGGACGAACCTCGACGAGGCCGTCGACGCGGCGCGCCGGGCGCTTCGGGGCGAGCCGCTCGTGAGCTCGCTCGAAGGCCGCCCGGTCGGGTAGGGAAGGCTGGACGCCTCGCGGACGTCTAGAACGGGATGTCGTCGTCGGCTTCGCCGCCCGCCATCGGGTCGAACCCGCCCGACGAGGTCGACGAGCTGCTGCTGCCGTAGCCGCTGCCCTGGCCGTAGTCGTAGTCGTCGTCGGCGCTGCGCGAGCCGCCACGGCCGCCGCCGGGGCCGCCCAGCAGCTGGATGCGGTCGGCGATGATCTCGGTCGTGTAGCGCTTCTGGCCGTCCTTGTCGTCCCAGGACCGCGTCTCGAGCCGGCCCTCAACGTAGATCTGCTTGCCCTTCTTCAGGTAGTCCTGGAGCGACTCGGCCTGCTTGCCGAGCAGGACGATCCGGTGCCACTCGGTGCGGTCGACCCACTCGCCCGTCTTCGAGTCCTTGCGCCTGTCGGTCGTCGCCAGGCTGAAGCGCGACACCGCGAAGCCGCTGCCGGTGAACTTCGTTTCCGCGTCCCGTCCGAGGTTGCCGACGAGGATGACCTTGTTGACACTGCCCATGCGCGCGTCTTTCTCCGCGTCCTACCGGGGACGCCGATTCAAGCCATCGAGGACCTGCCGCGCAAGCACGGCCACCTCGCTGTTGGGATAGTCCCGGATCACCTGCTGGAACGACTCGCGCGCACGCTCGTTCTCGCCGAGCAGGCTCAGCGCCACCCCGCGCTTGTAGAGCGCCTGGGGCACGCGGTCGCCGTTGGGGTAGTTGTTGATGACCTTGTCGTACGCCTCGACGGCTTCCTTGAACTTGCTGTCGAGCTGGTACGACTCGCCGATGTAGAACTGCGCGTCGTCGGCCTTGTCGGTATTGCCGAAGGTGCGGATGTACTGCTCGAAGCCGGCAATCGCCAGGCTCCACTGGCCCGCGGCGTAGTCGGCCTGGGCCGTGAGGAACATCCGCTGCGGCGACAGGCCGCCGGCGGGGCCTGCCGGCACGGGCGGGTTGGCAGGCAGGCCGTCGGCGGGCGGCGGCGCGCCCGCAGCCGGGTCGAAGCTCGCCATGCCCGTCGGGTCGCCGTCGGTCGGCGGCATCGGCGCGAGCTGCGACGGCAGCCGATTCAGCGCGTCGCGCATCGACTGCATCTCCTGCTGCAGCCCGTTCACCCGCACGTTGGTGTCGTCGAGCTTCTCGCGGACCACGCGCAGGTCGTTGGTGACGTTGTCGATGAGCAGCTTCTGATCGGCGAAGGCCTTCCGGGTCGTCGCCGTCTGGTCGTCGAGCCGCCCGTTGAGCGCCCGCAACGCGTCGGCGAGGCTCGTCAGCATGAGCTGGAGCTGCTGCGATTGCTCCTGCAGCATGCGGAGGTCGGCCATCATCTGCTGATGCTCGCGATTGGCCGCGACGGCCGGGCCCGGCACGGTCGCAAGCAGCACCATGATCGAGAGAGCGCTCAGCGTGATCCGCTTCATGATTCGTTCCTTACCACGGCGGGCGGGGGCCGGCAACCGCTACTTGCTGGTCACCACGAAGTGCGCCCGCCGGTTCTTGGCCCATGCTTCCTCGTTCGACCCCGGGTCGAACGGGAACTCCTTCCCGTAGGACACCGTGCGGAGCCTGTCGGCCGGGATGCCCAGCGATACCAGGTAGGCACGGGCGGCCTGTGCCCGGCGTTCGCCAAGCGACAGATTGTACTCCGCGGTCCCGCGCTCGTCACAGTGCCCCTCGATGGTCACGATCCAGTTGGGGTACTGCCGCAGGATCTCGGCGTTCTTCTGGAGGACGCCAATGGCCTCGCCGGCGATCTCCGAGCTGTCGTAGCCGAAGAAGACCGGCTGGAGCGGCGACTCGCGGTTGATCTCGTCGAGCGACCGCGCGTTGTAGTCGATGAGGTCCGACCCGCTCAGCGAGGGATCGAGCGGCACCGAGGCCACCGGCTCGGGCTCGGCGACCGGCTCCGGCGGGGCCGGCGGCGTGGCGCCTGCCGTCGTCCCCGACGGCGGGGGAGGCGTGGGCCGCGCGACCGGGGGCTTCTTGCCGCCGCACGCGATGGTCGTCAGAGCCAGAGCCAGCAGCCACGCCGACAGGCGCAGCGTTCGTCGCGACATGGGGAATCCTCTCTCTGCGTACATGACACTCTCGTGCAGCCGCGCCCTCAGCGCGACCAGCTCGGTTGAACGTTGTTGCCCTGCCGCGTCAGCTGACGGATGTCATTGCCGTCCCGCGCGACGGTGAAGATCTGCGAATGGCCCTGCCGCGTGGACGCGAAGGCGAGGTGGCGGCCGTTCGGCGCCCAGGCCGGGCTCTCGTTGCTGCCGATGCCGTCGGTGATCACCCGGATGGCCCCGCTCGCGATGTCCACGATCTTGATGTCGAAGCCGGGGCCCGTCCGGCCGGCATAGGCGATCTCGTTGAAGATGGGCGACCAGGTCGCCCTGTCGGCCCACGACTCGCTCGTGATGCGCCGCGGCTGGCCGAGGCCGTCCGCGTCGACGATGTAGATCTGCGGCGAGCCGGTGCGGTCCGACGTGAACGCGATCTGGTTGCCCGCCGGCGACCATGTCGGGCTGGTGTCGTTGGCCGGGTGGTTGGTGATCCGCCGGAGCCCCGAGCCGTCCACGTTCACGGTGTAGATCTCCATGTTGCCGTCCCGGTTGCTCATGAAGGCGATCCGGTCGCCGGTCGGGCTGAAGGCCGGCAGGAAGTTGTGCACCCTGTCGGTGCCCTTCGTCGGCTGCGCCATCTGGCCCTGGTAGATGTACGAGATATAGATGTCAGGATACCCACGCCGGTAGGACGTATAGGCGATGGCGCGTCCGTCGACCGACCAGGCCGGGTTGATGGCCAGCGAGCGGTTCACGGTGACGCGACGCTGGTTCTCGCCGTCGTAGTCGGCGATGTAGATCTCCTTGATGTTGCGGTTCTCGACCGTGTTGGCGGCACGGACGCCGTCCCTGTCTGACGCGAAGGCCAGCTTGGTGCGCGCGACGCCCTTGAGGCCCCGCTGCTCGTGCAGGTCGTCGGCAATCGTGTGGGCGAACAGCCGGGGGTTGTTGGCCGCGCCGGTGTACTCCTTGCCCCACACCGCCTGACGGGTGTTCACGTCGAACAGCCGCGCCTGGATGGTGACGCTCGAGGCGTTGCCACGCACCGTGCCCACCACCACGAAGTTGGCCCCGAGCTCCCGCCACTGGTCGAACGGCACCGCCTCGGGCGAGGCCGCCGGCGTGACGGCCGAATAGGCGGAGCGGGGGATGAGGTCGTACTCGCGCTCGAAGCGCATGTCGGCCCAGAGCACCTCGCCGAGCGTCGCCGCGATCCCGCGCAGCTCGTCGCCGCCGCCGACGGGGATGAAGTCGGGCACGGCGAGCCGCGGCGCCCTGGTGACGCCGGTGACCTCCACCGCAATCTGGTCGGGCTGCTGCGGCGGCGGCTGGGCCGGATCCTGCGGGGCGGGTGCGGCGGGCGGCGCCGCGGGCGGCTGCTGCGAGCCGGCGGGCGACCCGGCCAGGATCGCGACCGATGACGCGGCGGCCAGCGAGGCAGCCAGAACGGACAGGCGGATCGAGGTCGTCGTCATGAGGTGTAGTTGAATTGGAGGTTCACCGTCAGCGTCGGGTTGGTGTACTCGGCCGGCAGCGGGGGCAGCCGCGTCGCCAGCAGGGCGCGCTGCGCCGCCTGGTCGAGCAGGAAGTTGCCGCTGGACCGTGCGACTTCGATGTTGCTCAGGTTGCCCTGCCGGTCGATGACAAAGCGCATCACCGTGACGCCCGGGCTGCCCTGGTTCTGCTGCCAGTTGCGGTGCACGATGCTCAGCATCTCGCGGATGTAGCCGGGACAACAGAAGTTGCCGAGGTTCATCTGCCCGCCGGTGCCGCCGCCGCCGCCCGTCGAGAGCCCGATCGAGTCGCTCTGCACACCCGTGTCGGCCTGGGCCTGGCCGCGGGCGATCTGCTGGCCCGTCGTGGGCGTCCGCCCCCTGGCCGTGTCGGGCGCCGTCTCCGCCTTCGGCCGCTCCTTCGGCGCCTGCTTCGGCGGCGCCTTGGTGGGCTCGGCCATCTCGGGCGGCCTGGCCGCCGGCGGACGGACCGGCTCCGGCCGCGGCGGTGCCTCCTGCGGCGGCACGACCTGCTGGATCGGACGGCCCGCCATGGGCGTCATCCCGCCGGACTGCGGGCCCGGCGCGCCGCCCAGGCTGATGGTCATCACCTCGCGTTCCATCGTGTCGCGCGTGCGCCAGTCCTGCGGCGCCAGCACGAACGCCAGCACGCCGATGGCGTGCACGATCAGCGAGACGGTCACCATCCGCTGGAAGTCGTCCTGCGAGGGCCGCCTGGACGTCAGGGCGTTCACCGCTCACCCGGCAGCCGCGAGACGATGCCGACCTTCTCGACGCCGCCCGCCTTGAGATGATCCATGACTTCGATCGCGTGCTGCACGGTGATGCCGCCGTCGGCCCGCAGGTACACCTGGAGGTCGTCGGTGCCCTGCATCGCCTGGCGCATGCGCTCGCCGAGCACGTCGACGCGCACCATCTCGTCGTCGATCTGGACCATCCGGTCCTGCGCGTAGCTGAGGGGCACGGTGACGAAGATGCGCTCGCTGCTCAGTTCCGGCGCGCGGGTCGCCACCGGCAGGTTCACGTCGAGCCCGCGCGTCATCATCGGCGCCGCCACCATGAAGATGATGAGCAGCACCAGCATGACGTCCACGAGCGGAACGACGTTGATCTCCGACAGCGACGACGACACGGCGGGACGCCCCCGCCGTCCGCGCAGCCCTCCGCCGCCGCCCCCCGATCCCATCACCTTGGCCATGCGTCTCCTCTGGTAAGGATGGGGTTACGTGAAGTTCCGCTCGGCGATGTTCAGGAACTCCAGCGCGAAGTCGTCCATCGCTGTCGCGAACGCCTTCACCCGGCTGGTGAAGTGGTTGTAGAAGTAGACCGCCGGAATCGCCGCGAACAGCCCCGCGGCCGTCGCAATCAGCGCCTCCGCGATGCCCGGCGCCACGATGGCGAGGTTCGACGAGCCGACGGCGCCAATCGCCTGGAAGGCCGTCATGATGCCCCACACCGTGCCGAACAGGCCGATGAAGGGCGTGATGCTCGCCGTCGTCGCCAGAAAGCCCACCCGGTGCTCGAGCTTGGCGAGCTCGGCGCCCGTCGCCCGCATCAGGGCGCGATCCACGGCCTCCAGACTCTTCAACGTTGGACGCGGTCCGCCGCCGCCCGGTCGGTCAGCCGCGGCCCCGGACGAGCCGCGCAGCTGGGCGTTCAGCTCGGCGTACCCCGACTGGAACAGGCCGACGAGCGGGCTGTCCGAGAGCGACCGGCAGACGGCCTGGACCTCGGAGAACTTGCTGCTCCGCCGGAACACGTCGAGGAACGCGCGCGTCTGCTGCTCGGCCCGGCGATAATGCCGGGCCTTGTAGAAGACGACCGCCCACGAGAGCACCGAGAACGTGACGAGGATGAGAAGTACGACAGTGGCGACGGGGCCCGATCTGAGGATCAGGGAGACGACGTCAGTCGCCTGCCCCCCGCCCTCCGCGGCGGCGGGGACCGTCAGCTCCTGCAAGGCAAGAGCGCACACCCAAAGCGTCTGCAAACAGGCCTCCGCTGGTCATGGCTGGGGCGCCGCTGGGAAGGCGCGAACACCGAACCTTAACACGCGGCGCTGATATCAGTCAAGTCTATGATATGATTGCAGTTCTCGCGTTTGGCGCAGGGGCGGAACTCGTCCGCACGGCCGCCGCGCCGACTCCATGATCCGCTTCGTCAGCATCCGTCACCTGGCGGTGATCGAGTCGCTGGACCTCGACCTCGGCCCGGGGCTCACCGTGTTCACCGGCGAGACCGGCGCGGGGAAGTCCGTCCTCGTCGAGGGCATCGGCCTGCTGCTCGGTGGCCGGGCCTCCGCCGACATGGTCCGCACCGGTGCCGCCGCGGCGCAGGTCCAGGCCGTCATCGAGACGCCCGACGGGGAGCGCGTCATCAGGCGCGAGGTCTCCGCCGAGGGGCGGTCCCGCGCGTTCATCGACGACGCCCTCGTCACCGCCGGTACGCTCCGCGACCTGGTGAGCCGCTGGGTGGACCTGCACGGCCAGCACGAACACCACACGCTGCTCCAACCTCAGACCCATCTCGACCTGCTCGACCGCGTCGGCGGCCTGGGCGAGGCCCGTGCCCGCGTCGCCGCCGCGTACGAGGCGCTCGTGCAGGCACGGCAGGCCTTCGAGGCGACACAGCTCGACGCCCGCGAGCGGGCGGCCCGGATCGACCTGCTGTCGTTCCAGCTCGAGGAGATTTCCAGAATCAACCCCGCCGCCGACGAGGACGAGCAGCTCGGCGCCCAGCGGCAGGTGCTGGCCAGCGCCGACCGGCTCCAGCGGCTGGCAGGGGAGGCCTACGCCGATCTCTACGAGCGCGAGGGGGCAGCCCTGGAGCGTCTCGCCGCGACCTGGAAGCGGCTCGACGAGCTGGCGCAGATCGACCCGGCGTTCCTGCCGTACCTCGACGCCGCGCCGGCCGTGAAGGCGCAGCTCGAGGACCTCTCGTATTTCCTCCGGGATTACCTCACCTCGATCGATGCCTCTCCCGGCCGTCTCCAGGAGGTGGAGGATCGCCTGGCGGCCCTCGAGCGCCTGAAACGGAAGTACGGCCCGACCCTCGACGACGTGCTGGCCCGGCGCGACCGCGTCGCCCAGGAACTCGACACGCTCCAGCACGGCGCCGAGCATCTCGAGCAGCTCCGCGATGCGCGCGACGCCGCTGCCGCCCGCTACCTCGACGCGGCCCGCGCGCTGTCGTCCGCACGCCAGGCGGCGGCCCCGGGCTTGTGCGACAGGCTGCGCCACGAGCTCGCCGAGCTCGCGATGCCGCGGGCCGATGTGGCGTTCCCCCTGACGCCTGTCCCCGACGAAGGGCAGTGGGGTCCGACGGGCATCGACACCGGGGAGCTGCACCTCTCGGCGAATCCCGGCGAGGCCGTCCGTCCGCTCGCCCGGGTGGCGTCGGGCGGCGAGTTGTCGCGGGTGATGCTGGCGATTACCGTGATCGACAGGCAGGCCGCCTCGCGGCGGACGCTCATCTTCGACGAGGTGGACGCCGGGATCGGCGGCCGGGTCGCTGACGCCGTCGGCGCCCGCCTGCGCGTCCTGGCCGGTGACGCCCAGGTGCTCTGCGTGACGCACCTGCCGCAGGTGGCCGCGCACGCGCACCACCACGTGCGCATCAGCAAGGGCGTGACGGCGGGCCGGACGCGGACGACGGTCACCCCACTGGCAGGGGAGAGCCGGGTCGAGGAACTCGCGCGCATGATGGCGGGTGACACGTCGGCGCCGCTGCTCGAAGGCGCCAGGCAGCTGCTCGCCAGCAAGGCGAAAGGCGAAGCGCCGGCAAAAGGCGAAAGCGAAAGTCCTGCCGGGGGCGAAAGCGAAAGTGTCCGGCAGGCGGGCTCCGCTGGAATGGAGTCCGCACGAAAGTCCGCCAGCGGACGAGGAAAGACCCGTGGCTCGAAAGTACCTGGTTGAGGCGTACGGCTGTCAGATGAACGTGCATGACGGCGAGCGGATGGCCGGCCTGCTGGAGCAGGCGGGCTACGAGCCTGCTGCCGATCCGGCCGACGCCGACGTCATCGTGGTGAACACGTGCAGCGTGCGCGAGCGCGCCGAGGAAAAGCTCTTCACGCGCCTCGGCGAATTCCGCGAGGCGGCCGCGGCCGTGGGCCGCACGCCCGTGATTGCCGTCGCCGGTTGCGTCGCGCAGCAGGAAGGGGAGGCCCTGCTGAAACGCACGCGCGCCATCGACGTCATCGTCGGGACCCAGAGCATCAAGCAGCTGCCGATGCTCGTCACGAAGGCGCTCGACACGCCCCGTCCGGCGCGCGGGGCGCTGCTCGACCTCAATCCTTACGAGGACGTGTCGTTCCCGCTCGGGCTCACGCAGCGCAACGACCCGGTCAAGGCGTACGTGACCATCATCGAGGGCTGCAATGACTTCTGCGCGTACTGCGTCGTGCCGTACACGCGGGGCCACGAGCGCATGCGGCCGTCTGCCGAGATCCTCGACGAAGTTCGTGACGCCGCCGCGCGCGGCCATCGCGAGATTCACCTGCTCGGCCAGATCGTCAACCACTACCAGGCCCCCGACGACGCGGCGTGCGATTTCGCGGCGTTGCTCGAACGCGTCCACGAGGTGCCGGGCGTGACTCGCATTCGCTTCGCGAGCCCGCACCCGCGCCACGTGACGCGCCGACTGATCGAGGCCTACCGCGACCTGCCGAAGCTGTGCCGGCACCTCCATCTGCCCGTGCAGTCCGGCTCGACGCGCGTGCTCGCCGCGATGCGCCGGCGCTACACCCGCGAACGCTACCTCGAGCTGGTCGCCGAGCTGCGCGAGACCGTGCCGGGCATCGCCATCTCCACGGACATGATCGTCGGGTTTCCCGGCGAGACCGCCAGCGACTTCGACGAGACGATGACGCTCGTCGAGCAGGTGCGCTTCAGCAGCATGTTTTCCTTCAAGTACTCGCCGCGACCGCGTACGCTGGCCATCAAGCGGATGCCCGACGACGTCCCGGAGGCGGAGAAGACGCGGCGCATCGTCGCGCTCCAGGCCCTGCAGCGCGACATCCAGCTGCAGTTGCACGAAGCGTCCGTCGGCAGGGTGGAAGAGATCCTCATCGACGCCACGAGCCGTCGCCGCGACGAGGAGATTTCGGGGCGCACGTCGGGCAACACGGTGGTCAACATGCCCGGCGAGTCCGCCTGGCTGGGGCGGCTCGCCCAGGTCCGGATCACCGCGGCGGCGCCCAACAGCGTGCGGGGCGAGGTGCTGGAGGTGGAGGCATGAGCATTCGCATGCACGTCAGCGGGTTGATGATGGATCCGGTCACGAACATGCCGATCGTCGTCCTGCGCGACGAGCAGTCATCGCGGACGCTGCCCATCTGGATCGGCATGTTCGAGGCGCATGCCGTCGCGATGCAGCTCGAGAACAGCAGCCCGTCGCGGCCGATGACGCACGATCTGATCGGGCGGCTCATCGAGGCCCTCGAAGCCCGCGTGCTCGAGGTGCACGTCACCGACGTGCAAGAGGGGACCTTCTACGCCGTCCTGTACCTCGCGACGAATCGCGGCGACACGCTGGCCGTCGACCTCCGGCCCTCGGACGCGCTCGCGCTGGCCCTCAGGACGAAGGCGCCCGTCCTGGTCGCCGAGCACGTCCTCGAAGCCGCCTCGACGCTCGAGACGCCCCGCACGCAGGATCAGGATCGGCTCCAGCGATGGCTTGAAAGCCTCGATCCGGAAGACCTGGGCAAGTACAAGATGTAAGGTATGGACGCATGATTCTGGCCATTGCCAATCAGAAGGGCGGGGTCGGCAAGACGACCACCGCCATCAACCTGGCTGCGGCGCTGGCCCTGCGCGGCCGCCCGACCCTGCTCGTCGACCTCGACCCCCAGGCCAACAGCACGATGTCGTTCCTCGACATGGAGTCTGTCGGCCCGACCATGTACGACGCCATCCTCGAGGGCTCCGTCTCGCTCCGCGACATCATCGTCCCGACCCGCCATGCGCACCTGTCGGTGGCGCCCGCCCGCATCTCCCTGGCCAAGGTCGAGGCCAAGCTGGTGGGCGAGCTCGACGCACACTTCCGGCTCAAGGAACGCCTGGAGGAGATCACCGACGAGTTCCCGTTCATCGTGATCGACTGCCCGCCGACGCTCGGGCTGCTCACGGTGAATGCGCTCGTCGCCGCCAGTCACCTCATCGTGCCCATCCAGTCATCGTACTTCGCGCTCGAGGGCACCGACGACCTGTTGGAGACGGTGGGGAAGGTCCAGACGCGGGCCAATCCGGCCCTCAAGGTGCTGGGGGTTCTCATCACCATGCACGACCGGCGGACCAGCCTCGCGCGCGACATCCGCGAGCAGATCCAGCATGTCTTCGGCCCGAAGGTGTTCCGGACGGTGATCACCAAGAGCGTCCGGCTCGAGGAGAGTCCGGCGTACAAGGAATCGATCTTCAGCTTTGCACCCGACTCGTCAGGTGCGACCGAGTACTACAGCCTCAGCGAGGAGGTAATCGAACGTGTCTAAGCGAGGCTTGCCCAGTTCACTCAAGATGCGGCACGACGCCCACTACGTCGAGACGCTGACGGCGTCTGCGGGGGAGCCCGTCGGCCGGATGATTCCGATCGACCAGATCGACCCGAACCCCAACCAGCCGCGCCAGGTCATGGGCGACCTCGCGGAGCTCGTCGCGTCCATCAAGGAACAGGGCGTTATCGAGCCGATTGTCGTCCGGCAGCGGGGAAGCCGGTTCCAGATCGTCGCCGGTGAACGCCGGTATCAGGCGGCGGTCCGCGCGGGCCTGGACGAGCTGCCGGTGGTCATCCGCGACGTCGACGACGTGGGGATTCTCGAGATCGCGCTCGTCGAGAACCTCCAGCGAAAGGACCTGACCCCGTTCGAGGAGGCGGAGGCGCTGCACGCGCTCTGCCAGCAGGCCGGCTATACGCACGAGCGGCTGGCCCAGAAGCTGGGCAAGTCGCGGACCGTCATTACCGAGGCGCTCTCGCTCAACCAGATGCCGGACCATGTGAAGCAGCTTTGTCGGCTGGCCGACATTTCGTCCAAGTCACTGCTTCTGCAAGTGGTCAGGCAGCAGGATCCGCAGAAAATGGTGGCCCTCGTCGAGCAGATCAGCGCTCAGGGCGGCATGACCCGCGAGCAGCTCCGAGAGACGGTGAAGCCGCCGCGTACCCCAAAGCGGGGACGACCGAAGTCGTTCGTCTTCAGCTACCGCGCGCCGAGCAAGGCGTACTCGTTTTCCCTCAGTTTCAAGAAGCCCGAAGTTCCGAAGGAAGAGGTCATCCAGACCCTCGAGGCCATCCTGGCCGAGCTGAAGGCCTCGGCTGACTCACCAGCCGGCGACTAGTGGCTGATGGGGCTTGTCGGCCGGCCGACAATGCCTGTAACTATTTTAGTATCAACAACTTAGGGCTCGATATTTCATCAAGATGGAAGTCGGGCCAGACGGACTGTCCGTCTGGTCCGGCCGCGATCCGGTCCGTGTCAGGACCAGCGCGCCATGGCGGAGCTTTGGCGGCTGTGCGCCGCGCGGCCGCGGACGTTTGCGCGGTTTCTGCGGGCCATCCCAGGGAGGTTTTTTGATGTTGTGGGATCCGGAAGCCGACGCGATGCCAAGGGTGCGCCGCGAATCGGGTGTCGTCCCGTCGTAGTGACAGCGGGCCATTCGGCGTGGGGGGGCACGACCGTGCCGAGAGCTACGCTTGGTTCTGGCCGCGGGCAACTCCCGCAGCCTGGCGGGAGCTGAGACAGCGTACCCATGCGGGTTGCCTGGGGGACCCATTAGCCCCTGCGCGCGCAGACGACGTTGGGCAGTCCCCTGAGGTTCCTGTCAGAAAGTTAACATAAGGCATATTATCGGACGCATCGACAATGCACCGAAAACCTGCCTGTTGAAGCTGTGTGTGCACAACGGTAGGTGGACTGACCTAGCTCAGGTTGTCGGTCGGCTGCGTCGTCGTTCGTCGTGGACGGTCGAGGCTCGGGGTGCGGTCAGCCCCGCGTCGCGACGTCGAGGGTCGGGCGGCCTGGACGGTTGCGTCCGGGCCCCCGCACGGGCAGCGTCGTGGCGGCCGGACGCCAGGGATCCGACGCGACCGGTGCAGGGTCCGGGGCGCGTCTGACCTGGGCGCAGCGCCGACCGCCACCACCCGTGATACCGTCCAGATCGCGCCGCATGTTCCGCACGCTCGACCGCTACATCATCAGAGAGACCCTGGCCCCGTTCGGGCTGACGCTCGTGATCCTCACGTTCGTCCTCCAGATCCCCCAGATCATGGAGGTCGCCGAGCAGCTCCTGGCCAAGGGCGTCGACCTGCCGACCATCGGCCGCATCCTGCTGACGCTGCTGCCGATGGCCGTGGCCATCACCATTCCCGTGTCCCTGCTGGTGGGCCTGCTGATGGCGCTCGGCCGGCTCTCCGGCGACCGGGAGGCCGTGGCCATGCAGGCCTGCGGGGTGAGCCTCTACCGGATGTGCCGCCCCGTCCTGGCGCTCGCCCTCGTCGCGGCGGCCGCCACGGCCTGGGTGATGATCGAGGCCCTGCCGCGGGGCAACCGCAGCTATCGCGACATCATCTACTCGATCATCCAGGCCAAGGCCGAGAGCGACATCCGGCCGCGGGTCTTCTTCGACGACTTCCCCAACCTCGTCCTGTTCGTCCGCGACATCCCGCCCGAGAGCCGCGGCTGGCAGCAGGTGTTCCTCGCCGACTCGCGCAACCCGAGCGAGCCGCAGCTGCTGACGGCATCACGCGGCCACTTCGTTCTCGACCCCGACGCCCGCCGCGTCGACCTCGTCCTCGAAGACGGCGTCGTCCACCGGTCGCGGCCGGACAATCCCCAGCAGTACGAGCTCCAGCAGTTCACGTCGCTGACGGTTCAGCTCGACCCCGAGGCCGTGTTCCCGCGACAGGGGCTGACGCCCGGCGACAACGAGATGACCATCCCGGAGCTGCGCACCAAGGCGCGCGAGATGCAGGAACAGGGGCTGTCGCCACACAACCCCATCATGGCCATCCACCGGAAGTACTCGATCCCGGTGGCCTGCCTCGTCTTCGCGGTGCTCGCCCTCGGGCTTGGCGTGACGCACCGCAAGGACGGCAAGAGCTCGAGCTTTGTCGTCGCGATCGCCGTCGTGCTCGTGTACTACTTCCTGATGTACGTGAGCGAGGCGCTCGCGAAGGGCCAGCGGGTGCCGCCGGAGCTGGCGATGTGGGTGCCCAACGTCGTGCTGGGCGTTGCCGGGGTGGCGCTGCTCGTCTTCCGGGCCCAGGGCCGCGAGCTGCCCGACCTCGCCTTCACGGTGCCCGTGCCTGCATGGGTTGCGCGCCGGTGGCCCGGCACGAAGGTGGACGCCGACGCGCCTGACGCGCCTGCGGCCCGACGCGGAACGGACCCGGCCCGAACCGCGGCACCGGCCGGCGGGGCGCGGCCGACGCCGCCCAACCGCGTCGTGATCGTGATCCGGCTCCCCCGCGGCGTCCTGCCGTCGATCACCCTGCTCGACCGCTACATCGGGAAGACCTACCTGCGCGTCTTCGGCGTGACCTTCGTCGGCATGCTCGCGCTGTTCTACATCGGGCTGTTCACCGACTACAGCGAGTACCTCTTCAAGAACCAGGTCAGCGGCACGACGATGATCAGGTTCTTCGCCTACTCGACGCCGCAGTACATGTACTACGTGACGGCGCTGGCCACCCTCGTCGGCGGCCTCGTGACGATCGGCCTCTTCACTCGCTCGAGCGAGCTGACGGTGCTCGAGGCCTGCGGCGTCTCGCTGTATCGCGCCGGCGTCCCCCTCCTGGTTTGCGCCGTCCTGTGGAGCCTGCTGCTCTTCGGCATGGAGCAGAGCGTGCTCGCCCCGGCCAACAGGCAGGCCGAGGCGCTGCGCAGCTACATCCGCAGCGGCACGCCGCGCACCTTCAGCATCTCGAGCCGGCAGTGGATGGCCGGCAGCGACGATCGCCTCTACCACTACGGGCGGTTCGACCCGGCAGCCCGCCGCCTCGACGAGCTCCAGGTGTACGACTTCGACGACACCGGCTGGAACCTCGCCCAGCGCACCTACGGCCGCCTGGTGACCTGGCGCGACGGCGACGTCTGGGAAGCCTCGCAGGGCTGGGCGCGCACGTTCGGCGAGCGCAACACCGTCGCGGACTTCCATCTGTACGCCACGCGCGAGCTGAAGCTCGAGCCGCCCGACTACTTCGGCGTCGAGGAGCCGCGGGCGGCGCAGGCCGAGCGGTTGAAGCTCCAGGAGCTGCGCGAGCACATCGGCGAGCTGCAGCGGGCAGGCTACGACACGACGGCGCTGCGGGTCGCGCTGCACCGCAAGATCGCCTTCCCGCTGATCACGGTGATCATGACGCTCATCGCGATCCCGTTCGGCGTCACGACCGGCCGCAAGGGCACCCTGTTCGGCATCGGCCTCGGCATCGTGCTGGCCATCACCTACTGGGTGATGCAGAGCCTCTTTGCGGCCATCGGCACGGCCGGCCTGCTCTCCCCCGCCCTGGCCGCCTGGGCGCCGAACATCCTGTTTGCCGCTGTGGCGGTGTACCTGCTGCTGACAGCCCGGACATGAGCCGGTCTCGCGCGACCGGGTCCGACTCGGGACATAATGACCGCCGGGTGTGCCCGGATGGCACATCATCCTCCCGGAGCCCATGGCCGTCCTGATTCTCGTCACGCTAGCGCTCATGCCCGTCGCGGCCTGGCTCGGCCGGAAGGGCGCGCGCGTCGCGTCATTGCTCGCGGCGTGGCCCGCAGCCGCGGCAATCTACCTCCTCACCACCCTCCCCACCGTGACGGCGGGCACCCCGATCCCGAGCAGCCTCGAGTGGGCGCCGTCGCTGGGCCTGGGGCTGTCGTTCCGCCTCGACGGGCTGAGTGTCCTGTTCGCCCTGCTCATCACGGTGATCGGCGCGGGCATCGTCGTCTATGGCGCGCACTACTTCGGCGCGCACCGCTATGCCGGGCGCTTCCAGGCGACGCTCTTTGCCTTCATGGCCGCCATGCTCGGCGTGGTGTGCAGCGACAACGTCTTCGTGCTCTTCGCCTTCTGGGAGCTGACCGGCTTCACGTCGTTCCTGCTGATTGGCTTCGACCACGGGAAGGACGAGTCGCGCCATGCCGCCATCCAGGCGCTCATCGTGACCGGGACAGGGGGGCTCGCGCTGCTGGCTGCGGGCGCCCTGCTCGTCCAGGTCACGGGCACCACGTCGCTGGCGGCGATGGCCGCCAGCCACGACGTCGTCGCGGCGCACCCGCTGTATGTGCCGATCGTGGGGCTGCTGCTGCTCGCCGCGTTCACCAAGTCGGCGCAGTTCCCCTTCATGTTCTGGCTGCCCAACGCCATGGCCGCGCCGACGCCGGTCAGCGCGTACCTGCACTCGGCAACCATGGTCAAGGCCGGCCTTTACCTCGTCGCCCGCACGACGCCCGTCGCCGGCGGCAGCGAGCTCTGGACGGTGCTCGTCTCGGTGGCCGGCGGGGCGACGATGGTCCTAGGCGCCTGGCGGGCGCTGCACGAGACCGACCTCAAGGCGATCCTCGCCTACACGACGCTCTCGGCCCTCGGCACGATCATGCTGCTGCTCGGGCTCGGCACCGAGGCGACGATTGCCGCCGCCGTCGTCTACCTGGTGGCGCATGCCTGCTACAAGGGCACGCTGTTCCTCTGCGCCGGCATCGTGGACCACGAGACCGGTACGCGCGACATCCGCGAGCTTGGCGGGCTGCGGCAGGCCCTCCCCGTCACGTCGGCCGTCGCCGCGCTCGGCGCCGCCTCGATGGTCGGCCTGCCCCTCTTCCTCGGGTTCTTCGCGAAGGAGCTCGAATACGAGGCGGTCCGCGTCGGCACCTCGTACCCCGGCCTGCTGACGACGCTGGTGGTGGCCTCGAGCGCCATGCTCGGCGCGGCGGCCCTGCTCGTCGGCTGGCTGCCCTTCGATGGCCGCCGGACGCTCGAGGGCGACGTGCACGAGGCGTCACCCGGGCTCTGGGCGCCGGCCCTCGTCCTCGCGCTTGCCGGCCTCGTGTTCGGCACGCTTGGAGGGCCGCTGACGCCGCTGCTCCGGGCGGCCGCGCGGTGGGTCGGCGGGGATGCCGTGGAACTCGAGCTCGTGCTCTGGCACGGGCTGACGCTCACGCTGGCGCTGAGTGCGCTCACGGTCGGGCTCGGGGTCTCGCTTTACCTGGCGCGGCACCAGGTCCGGCGGCTGCCCCGGCTGGCTGCGCTTGCGGGCGAGGCGCTCTACCGGTCGGCCGTCGCGGTCCTCGATGCCGTCAGCAGCCGCCTCGCGCCGGCGTTTCAGGGCGGCACGCTGGCCGCCTACATCCTGGCGTCGATGGTCTCGACCGGCGTGCTGGTCGGCAGCACGCTCTATCTCAGTCACAGCCCGCTCGTCCGCGAGGGCGTCGAGGACTGGCGGGTGTACGAGGTGCTCGTCGCCGCGCTCATCATCGGCGGCGCGATCGCGGCCGTCCGGGCGCGACACACCATGGCCGCGGTGCTGGCGCTCGGCACATCAGGCTACGGCGTGGCTCTCACCTTCATCCTGTTCGGTGCTCCCGACCTCGCGATGACGCAGTTTGCCGTCGAGACCCTCACGGCCGTCATTCTCGTGTTCGTCTTCTGGCAGTTCCCGCGGGTCGACTACCGGTCGCCGCGGCTCATCAAGCTGCGCGACGGCCTCGTCGCCGCCGCGTTCGGCGTCGTCGTCGCGGCGCTGACGCTTCAGACGGGCACCATGGAGACCAGCCCGCGCCTGCGGGAGTACTTCGCCGAGATGGCGCCGCTCGCGGCGCACGGCCGCAACATCGTCAACGTGATCCTCGTGGACTTCCGCGCCCTGGACACGCTGGGCGAGACCACCGTGCTCGTGACGGCGGCCGTGGGCGTGCGCGCGCTGCTGTTCATCGCGGCGGCAGAACGGCGGGAACGATGAACTCGGACATCCTGCGCACGGCCACGCGGCTCTTCATGCCCCTGCTGCTGCTCTTCGCGGTGCTGCTGCTCGGGCGCGGCCACAACTACCCCGGCGGCGGCTTCGTCGCGGGCCTCGTCGTGTCGATTGCGTTCGTGCTGCTGATGATGGCCGACGGCGTCGAGGCAGCCCGGCGCGCGCTGATCGTCGAGCCGTCGCGGCTCCTCGGCCTCGGGATGCTCGTGATGCTCGGCAGCGCGCTCTTCCCGGCCCTGTACGGCCGGCCGTTCCTGACGGCGCTCTGGGCCGACATCGGGCCCGGCGGGCAGATCGCCGTCGGCTCGCCGTTCGTCTTCGACCTCGGCGTGTGCATGATCGTCATCGGCGTCGTGCTCACCATGACCTTCCACCTGGCAGAGGACTGACATCGTGCAGCTGATGCTCGCCATCGTCGCCGGCACGCTCTATGCCGCTGGCATCTACCTGCTCCTGCGCCGCAGGCTCGCGCAGCTCATCATCGGCCTCGGCTTCCTGACCAACGGCGCCAACGTCCTGATCTTCTCGGCTGGCGGACTCACGCGTTCGCAGGCGCCGGTCATCCCGGGGGACGCCATGACCATCGACGTGCCCTATGCCGACCCGGTGCCGCAGGCGCTCGTGCTCACGGCCATCGTGATCGGGTTCGGCGTGCTGGCCTTCGCGCTGGTGCTCGCGCACCAGGTTCACCGGTCGAGCGGCACCGACGAGCTGCGAGGGTCGCGCTAGATGCGCCTGGTGCTGCCCATCGCGGTGCCGATGTGCACCGCCGCCATCCTGCTCCTCATGCCGCAACCGCGCGTGCGCCGCTGGGTCGCGCTGTGCGGCAGCCTGGTCCTCCTCGGCTGTGGCGTGGAACTGTTCCGGTACGTCCAGGCGGCAGGCATCCAGGTGCTGCACGTCGGGAACTGGCCCGCGCCGTTCGGCATCTCGCTCGTGGGCGACACGCTGTCGGCCGCGCTCGTGGTCGCCGTCGGCGTCGTCGGCGTGGCGGTGACCGGCTACGGCTTTGCCGGCGTGGACCCGCGGCGCGAGGCCGGCGGCTACCATGCGCTGCTGCTCGTGCTCATGATGGGCGTGTGCGGCGCCTTCCTCACGGGCGACCTCTTCAACCTGTACGTCTGGTTCGAGGTGATGCTCGTCGCCTCGTTCGTGCTGATGGCCCTGCACCGCACGCGCGAGCAGGTGCAGGCCGCGCTGATGTACGTCACGCTGAACCTCATCGCCTCGACGTTCCTGCTGACGGCGCTGGGCCTGCTCTACGGCCAGTCGGGCTCGCTCAACATGGCCGACCTCTCGCGGCAGTGGGCGCTCAACGGCCCGCCGCCCCTTCAGCTGCCGCTGGCGATGCTGTTCCTGACGGCCTTCGGCGTGAAGGCGGCGCTGTTCCCCTGGTTCTTCTGGCTGCCGCTCTCCTACCACGCGCCGCCCGCCGCCGTCGGCGCCGTCTTCGCCGGGCTGCTGACGAAAGTGGGCGTGTACTCGATGATCCGCGTCTTCACGCTGCTCTTCCGCCAGGTGCCGCCTGGCGTGTACACGCTCATCCTCGCGCTCTCGCTGGTCACGATGGTCGTGGGCGTCATCTGCGCGCTCACCCAGCGCGACTTCCGTCGCGTGCTCGCCTTCAACCTCGTCGGCCACATCGGCTACACGACGATGGGGCTCGGGATCATGACGGGCGCGGCGCTGGCCGGGTCCCTGCTGTACGTCCTGCACCACATCGCCGCCATCACGAACCTCTACCTGGTGAGCGGCATCTTCCTGCGGATGCGCCGTACATCGGACTTCGGCCTGCTCGGGTCGCTGTACCGCGACTACCCCGCTGTGTCGCTCGTGGCAATGGTGCCCATCTTCGCGCTGGCGGGCGTGCCGCCGCTCTCCGGCTTCGTCGCGAAGCTCGCGATCGTCAGGGCCGCCTTTGCGGCAGAGGCGTGGTGGTCGGGCGCGATCGCGCTGATCGTGGGCATCCTGAGCCTGCTCTCGATGGCGCGGCTGTGGGAAGCCGGCTTCTGGAAGGACGCGCCCCCGGATGCCGACAAGGCGGGCCCCATCTGGCCGATGATGCTGCCCATCATCGGGCTGTCACTGGTCACCATCGGGATCAGCGTGGCCGCCGAGCCGCTCACGCAGTTTGCGACGCGGGCCGCCGAGTCGCTGATCACGCCCGACGCGTACATCACGGCGGTGCTGGGCGACGGAGGGAACTGACGTGCTGCTCGGCAACGTGATGCTCGCGATCATCTGGACGGCCCTGAGCGGGTTCTCCTTCGGCAACCTCGCGCTCGGGTTCGTCGTGGGCTACGTCATCCTCGCCGTCCTGGCGTTCGGCGGCGTCGTGCCCCGCACCTATCACGACAAGACCGCAGCCGTCCTGTCGCTGGTGCTGTTCCTCATCCGCGAGTTCCTGATGGCCAACGTGCGGATGGCCGCGGACGTCGTCCGGCCCGTGCGCGACCTGCGCCCCGGCATCGTTGCCGTGCCGCTCGACGTGGAGACGGATCTCGAGATCCTGGTGCTCACGACGCTCATCAGCCTGACGCCGGGCACGCTGGCCGTGGACCTGTCCGACGCACGGGACGTGCTCTACGTCCACGTCATGCACGTCACGTCGGCCGACGAGGCGCGCGCGTCGATCAAGGAGGAGTTCGAGCGCCGCGTGATTCGCGTCCTCGCGTGAGGCTCGGGAGGGGGGACATGCTGGACATCGTCTTTCAGGTGGTGCTGGGCATCCTGGGCCTGTCGCTGCTCATCTGCTTCGGGCGCCTGTGGCTGGGCCCTACCCTCGCCGACAGGATCGTCGCGATGGACCTGCTGGCCATCGTCACCGTGGGCGTCATCGTTGTCAGCTCGGCGAGCAGTGGCCAGCCCGGCGGCCTCGACGTGGCAATCATGATTGCGCTCGTCGGCTTCCTCGGGACCGTCGCGTACGCGTGGTACGTGCAGAAGGAGGAGGGACAGTGACCGGGTGGGCCACGGCCATCCTGATGCTCGTCGGCAGCGTGTTCACGCTGCTGGCCGCGACGGGCGTGCTGAAGCTTCCCGACGCGGTGATGCGGATGCAGGCGTCGGCGAAGGCCTCGACGCTCGGCCTGGCGTGCCTGCTGCTCGGCGCCGCGTTCCAGCTGCCCGACCTGTCGTCGGTGGTGCGCCTCATGAGCCTCGGCGGCTTCCTCATGGCGACGGCCCCGCTCTCGGCGCACATCGTCGCCCGCGCGACGCTGAGCCGCGGCGCGCCGCTGTGGGAAGGCCTCGTCGTGAACGAGCACCCGCCCTCCAACGGGCGCAACGGCGAAGGCCAGCGCCGGGACATGGCGTCGAGCACCCGGGCCGACGCCGCCGACACCGGCCGCTAGCCGCAGGCGGCCATCCTCACCGTCCTAGGATCGCGGGTGGTGGGCGTCGTAAAGCTGCTTCAGTCGCGCCTCGAGGACGTGGGTGTAAATCTGTGTTGTCGAGAGGTCTGCGTGACCAAGCATGAGCTGAATGGCACGCAGGTCGGCCCCCCTGTCGAGCAGATGGGTGGCGAACGAATGGCGAAGGACGTGCGGTGAGACGTCGGTCGTCACGCCGGCCTGCACGGCATACCGCTTCAGGAGCTTCCAGAACCCGACGCGCGTCAGCGGCGAGGCGCCCCTGCCAGAGGGGAACAGCCACGCCGATGCCGAGCCCTTGAGCAGCGCCGGGCGCCCCTCCCGAAGGTAGCGAGCGACCCAGTCGCGCGCCTGGTCACCCACCGGCACGACGCGCTGCTTGTCGCCCTTCCCGATGCACGTGAGGTAGCCGACGTCGAGGTGCAGGTCGCCCGGCTTGAGGCCGACGAGCTCCGACACGCGCAGGCCCGTCGCATACAGCAGCTCGATGAGGGCCCTGTCGCGCAGCCCACGCGGCGTCGCCACATCCGGTGCCTCGAGGAGGCGGTCGACCTCCTCGAGCGACAGGTATCGCGGCAGCGCCCGCCACGCGCGCGGCGGGCGCAGGTCATCGGCCGGGTCGGCCGCGATCGCCCGCTCGACCAGCAGGTGGCGGAAGAACCCGCGGACGCCGGCGACGACACGCGCCACGCTGCGCGGGGCGTACCCCTCTGCCATCAGCTGGCGGACGAACGCCTCGAGGTCCTGCGTCGTCAGGGCGTCCGGCGGCTTGCCCCGGCCCTCCGCGAAGCGCGCCAGCGCCAGGAGGTCGCGCCCGTAGCTCTCGATCGAGCGGGGCGACAGCCGGCGCACGACGCGCAGGTGGTCGAGGTACGCGTCGATGCGGGCCCACGACGAGGGGACGTCGGTCACAGGTAGGCGGCACCCACCATGATGCGCCGGATGCGCATGTACGGCGCGCCGTGCGAGATGTGGTTGATCTGCACCGGCTGCCCCTTCGCGTCGCCGGTCGTGCCGAACATCTCCCACGAGCCCTTGTTCGAGACCGCGTCGAGGTTCGCGAAGAAGTCGGTCGTGATGGCGTTGTAGGTCACATCCGACACCATTCGCGTGATCCGGCCGTTCTTGATCTCCCAGAACGCGTCGCCGCCGAACTGGCCGTTGTAGCGCTGCTGGTCAATCGAGTAGCTGCCGCGCCCGTCGATGAGGATGCCGTCCTTCGTGTCGGCGATGATCTCCTCGGCGCTCGGCGCGTCGTCTCCGCCCGCCTCCACGTGGACGTTGGGCATGCGCAGGAACGGGTAGTTGCGCCACGACGTGGCGAACGTGCAGCCGCGGCTCTCGCGCTCGCCGATGTAGTGCGCGGTCTCGCGGTTGGTCTGAAGCCCCACGAGGATGCCTTCGCGGACGATCGGCCACGACGTGGTCTTCACGCCGTCGTCGTCGTAGCCGACGGTGCACAGGCCGCCCTCGATGGTGCGGTCGGCCGTGACGTTGAACAGCGGGCTGCCGTACTTCAGGCGCCCGACGTCCTCCACCTTGATGAAGCTCGTGCCCGCGTAGTTGGCCTCGTAGCCGAGGATGCGGTCGAGCTCGGTGGGATGGCCCACGATCTCGTGGATGGTCAGCATCGAGTGCGAGGGCGTCAGGACCAGGTCCTTGGGCCCGGCCGGCACGGGCGGCGCCATCGCGTGCTCGACGGCCTCCGACGCGATGCGCTCGGCGTTCTCGAGCATGCCCCCGCCGGTCACGATCTCCCAGCCGCCCGTCCGCGCAGGGACGGTGAAGGTGCGGCTCTTGACCTTGCCGTCCGCACGTGCGGTCGCCGTGTAGCTCGGCGACACGCGCCAGAACTCCTGTTCGATGTAGGAGCCCTCGCTCGAGGCGAAGTACTTCCACTCGTAGTCCTGGGCGATGCGCGACTGCACGCGGATGACGCCCCTGGTGGCGAGGAGCCGCTCGTTCACCTGGAGGAGGAACGAGATCTTGTCGTCGAGCGGCACCGAGAACGGGTCGACCTCGATGGGGGTCGCCCAGTATGTCTGGTAGGCCGGTGTCGGCGCCAGCCGGACGTCGAACCGCTTCGCCACCGCGCTCGCGCGCGCCACGTCCACGGCCTGCGCCGCGATGCGGCGGATCTCGTCCTCGGTCACGAGCGGGCTGCTGGCAAAGCCCCACACCCCGCTGTGCAGCACGCGGACGCCGAAGCCGGCGCTCTCGTTGCGACCGCCGCCCCCGCCGAACCCGAAGCCGCCGTCGGTGACGATGCGGTCGCGCACGCTCACCGAGTCGTTCACGTTGCGCGTGAAGCGGATGTCGCAGTACGAAGCACCGAGGCGCTTCGCCTCGCCCAGCGCCACGTCGGACAGGCCCTTGAACTTCGAGGCGAGCGCGCGCCCGCTCGACTGGGCGAGGAGGTCGGCCACCAGGTCGCTCGCGGCCAGCGCCACCGTGGTCGCCCCCGCGCCCTTGAGGAAGTCACGTCGATTCCATGCCATGGCTGATCCCTCTCGCTCAGACGGCCGGCGAGATCGAGGTCATCGTGAAGTCCTCGATCTTCATCGCGGGCACCATGGCCGTGCCGGGCTGGTCGTAGGCCTCGCCCGTGTGCATCGGCACGGGCGGCCCGAGCGCGCTGATGTTGTTGAAGCCGACCACCGGCGTCTCGTTCCAGCGGAAGTTCTGCACGGGCTGCGTCACCTCGCCGTTCTCGATGAGGAACAGGCCGTCACGCGTCATGCCGGTGTAGAGGATCGACATCGGTTCGACGGGCCGCATGTACCAGAAGAACGACACGAGCAGGCCGCGCTTTGTGGACTTGATCATGTCCTCGATGGACGTCGTCCCGCCCTCCATCACGAGGCTCAGGCCCGGCGGCGTCGGCGTGGGCTGCCGCCCCTGCTTCTGCGCCCAGTAGCGCGTGTCGTAGAGCGTCTTGACGACGCCCTTCTCCACCCACGTCACGTCGCGCGCGGCCAGGCCGTCCTGCCCGATGGGCGTCTGCTTCAGCACGGGGTGGTTGATCTGGCTCCGGATCGTCACGTTGTCGCCGAACAGCTTCTCGCCGAGCTTGGTCTTGCCACGCTCGTCGGGACTCGACATGAAGCTGCGGCCTTCCTCCGCGGCGCGCGCGTCGAAGGCGCCCATCAGGAGCGAGAGGAAGCGTGCGGCCGGACGCGGCTCGAGGATGACGGTGTAGTCGCCCGGCTCGATGGGCCGCGGCTTCTGCGACTTGAGAGCCTTGTCGGCGGCCGTCTCGGTGATCTCCACCGGGTCGATGAGCGCGACGTCCTTCATCCCGGTCTGCCCTGCCCACCCCGAGCCCGTGCCGTCGGGCGTGCGGCAGGTGAGGATGAAGCTCGCCTCCGCGTACTGGAAGTAGGCAAACAGCCCTTCGCTGTTGGCGGTGGCCTGTGTCCAGTGCACCTTCGGGATGTAGCCCGCGCCGATGACGCCCTTCTTCTCGCAGATGTCGAGGCTCTGCTTGACCATGGCCGCGCGCTCGCCCGGGCCGAACGCGACGGTCCTGTCGATGACCGCTTCCACGGGCGCGTAGTCCTGCGGCGGCTTGACGAGCGGCATCGCCTCGGGGTTGTCGGGCTTGCGCCTGGCCAGTTCCTGGGCCTGTTCGATGGCCGTCTTCAGCGACGCGTCGTCGAACTGGTGGGTGACCGTGCTGGCGCTCTTCTGGCCGTAGTACACGGTGATCTGGACCTGCTGGTCGTGCTCGATCAGGTTGGCGGTGATGCTCGAGTTGGCGTACCGCGTGGCGGAGCGCTCGCCGCCCGAGAAGTCGATCTCGACGGCGTCGGCGGTGGCCATGTTCAGGATCCGGTCGGTAATTGCCTTCACTTCGTCGCGTGAGTAGCTCATCGTCCCCTTCTCGCCCTCGGTAGGGACGGCTCTCCGAGCCGTCCTTCACGTTTCATCTCGACGCGCGCCTCGCGTCCCTGAGGTCTTGCCGTCGCCGCTTCCGGAGGCTCTCCCGGAAGGGCCGTGGGGACGGCCCGGCGGGCCGTCCCTGCCTCGCTATGTGAAGGCGGCGCCGACCATCACCTTGCGAATGAGGCACGGGGCCGACCCGTGCGACGGGTAGTTCGACTGCACCGGCTGGCCCTTGGCGTCGCCGTCCATGCCGTGGTGCTCCCAGCTCTCCGGCGGGCCGACGGCGTCGAGGTTCTGCCAGAAGTCCGTGGTGATCGCGTTGTAGGTGAAGTCGGTCACCATGCGCGTCACCTTGCCGTTGCGGATCTCCCAGAAGGCGTTGCCGCCGAACTGGCCGTTGTAGCGCTGCTGGTCGATGCTGAAGCTGCCCGCGCCGTCCACCAGGACGCCGTCCTTGACGTCGGCGATCATGTCGTCGAGCGTCGGCGACCCCGGCGGCCCCGCCTCGAGCTGGATGTTCGGCATCCGCAGGAACGGGTAGTTGCGCCAGTGGTTCGCGAACGTGCAGCCGCGGCTCTCCGACTCGCCGATGTAGTGCGCGGTCTCGCGGTTGGTCTGGAGGCCCACGAGGATGCCCTCGCGGATGATCGGCCACTTCTGCGTCTTCACGCCGTCGTCATCGTAGCCGACGGTGCCGGCCGCGCCGGGGTACGTGCGGTCGGCCGTGACGTTCAGCAGCCGGCTGCCGTACTTCAGCGAGCCGAGATCCTTGAGCGTCACGAAGCTGGTGCCCGCGTAGTTGGCCTCGTAGCCGACGATGCGGTCGAGCTCGGTGGGATGCGCGATGATCTCGTGGATCGTGAGCGCGAGGTGCGACGGCTTCAGCACGAGGTCCTTCAGCCCGGGCCGCACCGGCTCGGCCATCGAGTGCTCCACCGCCTCGGCCGCGACGCGCTCGGCGTGCCCGGCCAGGTCCGCCTTGACGAGGAACTCGTAGCCGGCCGTCGACGCGCCCGGCGTGTACACGCGCGTCTTGACCTGGCCCTTCGTCCGCGCGGTGGCCGCGCAGCCGCACGAGCAGTAGTAGAGGCTCTGCTCGATGAAGGACCCCTCGCTCGTCACGAGGAACTTCCAGTCGTGCGAGAAGCTCGCGTACGCGTTGGCGAAGAGGACCTGCTTGTTCTTCTGGATGGCCGCCGTGACATCGCTGAGCAGCGCCACCTTCTCCTCGAGCGGTACCGTGAACGGGTCGCGCTCGTGCGGCGTCTCGTAGAAGTCGTCGTAGGCCGGCGTCGGCGCGAGCTTGACGTCGAACCGCTTGGCCATCGCGCTCGCGCGCGCGATGTCTGTCGCGAGGCGCACGATGCGTCGCACTTCCTCGGGCGTGGTGACGGGGCTGCTCGCAAAGCCCCAGACCCCCGAGTGAATCACGCGGACGCCGAAGCCGGCCGTGTCGGAGACGCCGCCGCCAGGCGCGGCGCCGAAGCCGCCGTAGCTGAAGCCGCCCTGCTGCGTGAGCTGGCCGTTGCGCACGTTGAGCGCCTGCGAGCGCTTGCGTCCGAACCGGACGTCGGCGTACGTGCAGCCGAGCGAGCGGGCGAGCTCGATGCCCATCGTGCCCCACTCGCGATACGGCCCGGTGCGCCGGGCCGACGTTTGCGCCGTGAGTGGCGGCAGCCACCAGTCCGCCAGGCCGAGCCCGGCCGCCCCTGCTCCTACCGTCCTGATGAACTCACGCCGACCCTGACGCATGCTCCCTCCTCCTCCGTCCTAGCGCTGCCGTGCCAGCCGCCGCAGCCACCACTCGCAGCCGAGCGCGCCGATGACCCACGCGGCGTACCACCACTGCCGCGTGACGAACCAGCGCGGGCCGGCGACGTCGCGCCCGGCCGCTGCCCGCTGAAGCGCCGGGACGAGCGCATCTGCCGTGACCACTGCCCCGCCGCTCGCCGAGACGACACGCTCGACGTCGGCCCAGCCGGCAACTCCTGACGCGGCCCGTGCCGCCTGGAGCCGCCCGTCACCGAACGCTGACGCGTCGGACGCGTCCGGCGACAGCTCCACGAGCGAGGCGCCAGACGGCACCGTCACCACGCCCCGCCACCCGGCCTCGGTGCGCGCCATGGTGACACGCCCCCGCCCCTCGCCGGTGTCCCCCTCTGCGGTCCCGCCCGCCGCGCCGCCCGCCGCGTCCGCGGCCCACCGGGCGAACCAGCCGGCGCCGTCACCACGGTGCCGGTCCGCAGTCACCGACACGTGGAGCTCGTCGGCCTGCCCGCTGCGGATCCGCCAGGCGCGCGGCGCCGTTCCCTGCCGGAGCGCGGCGAGCGACCAGACCAACGCCTGCCAGGCGGCGTCATGTGTGCCGTCATCATCGCTGCGCCACCGCCATGTGTCGAGCGCGGCCATCAGCACGACGCGGCCGGCGCCAAGCGCACGGCCCCACACGACGGGCGTTGCGGGGGATGTCGCCAGATACGCCAGCGGCGTCGCATCCGTTGCGGCGCCGTCCAGCGCGAGCCATTCACGGGCCGACAGGCGGTGCGTCCCCATGGTGACCGCGGCCGGCGTGGCACGCGACCGCGGCGTGCCGGGACGGCCCGTCCAGAGCGCGCCGAGGCCGCGCACCGGCAGCGGCCCGTCGGCCAGCAGCACGACCGTGCGGCCCTCGTCGCGGACGAGGCGCACGAGCCCTGATACGTCAGCAGACGTCAACGCATCGAGACCGGCCACGAGCGTGATGTCGGGAGTGTCTCCCACCGACGCCGTGGCTGCAAGGGACGCCGCCGCGGCCTCGCCGCGCACCGCGATGCCCGGCGCCACTCTCGACGTCGACGACACGACGATGCCATCGGCGCGCGCGAGGGCAAGGCGGGCGAAGCGCGCGGCCCATGCCGGACGAGCTTCGAGGACGTGGACGCGCACGGTCTCGGGCGCCACCTGCAGGTCGATCGTGACGCAGTCGCCCGCATGGTCCGGAGGTGTGGCGTCGGGTTCGACGCTCACGCACAGGGCCCACGGGCCGGGCGAGAGCGGCAGCAGGGCGACATCGACCCGTCGGACGACGTCGGGGCCTGCGGCTGACGGCGCGTTGCCGGTGGTGGAGCCGTCGGCAGACGCGTCCGGAGCCGCCGACGAGGCGGGCGCCGGCGTTGCGTCGACGGGCGCACTTCCAGCGATACGGCCGGTGAGGACGTCCCGGACGCGTACGACGAGGTGGCCGCCGTCAGGCGGGACGTCGGCGATATCGACGTGCAGTGTGAGCGCCAGGCCGGCGACGGCCATCGCAGGGGCGCCGATGCCGACGACGTGTGCGCGCGGCGTTGACGGACGCACCGCCAGCGTCGGCGACGAGGGACGGACTTCGTCCACGATCTCGCGCGGCGTGCCGGTGGCCACCCGAATCGCGTCCGGCCCGGCATCCGGGCGCAGGTCGAATCCCGCCGCGCGGACGGCTCGCGCGAGATCGTCGGCCTCGCGGGCATCGACGGACGGGCCGGTCCACAGGCTGACGGGTACTGGCCGCCGGGTGGAACAGCCGGGATCGAGCACGGCCGCCGCGACGCCGAGCAGGACGACCGTACGCAGCGACAGCAGCAGGCCCGGACTCACCGGTGACCTCCCGTGGAGGCAAGTCCCGCCTCGTCGCCATCGATTGGCAGCGGCAGCGAGATGGCGTGCGGGCTCGTCGCCGCGAGGCGGGCCCGCAACGCCGCCGCCGTCGTGTCGAGCACGCGCCGCCGCTCGTCCGGGGCGACACCCGCCGCGAAGGCGGCCGTCAGCGCCTGGACCGCCCCGAGCCACTCGGCACGTTCGCCGTCCAGCGCCAGGAGCGCGTCAGCCACGCGGCGCACGCTGGCTGGCGCGCTCCCGGGTGTCAGGTCGAGCAGCGCGAGGAGCGTGTCGCGTCCCTGCCCACGTGAGCCCGGCGGCAACGGGGTGCGGGCCCAGGCGGCCGAACTCGCCAGCGACAGGTCGCCGCTGCCCCGCCGTGCCGGGTCGATGGCGACCCTGACGGGCAGGGTGCGCATGATGTAGCGCGCCTTGCCGAAGGCGGCCTGGAGCGCCTCGAGCGCGCGATACTCGAACGGCAGCGCCGCGTCGAGGTCGGCGTCGGTAAGCCGCTGCTCCGCCAGGGCCATCTGCCGCACGGCCTCGAGCAGCTCCCGCTGGCCGCTGTTGTCGAGGCGTCCTGCCTCGACCTCGTGCGAGTGTTCGGCCTCCTCGACCTCGTCGACCACCTCGCCGCCCATCAGGAAGACGAACTCGGCGCGCACGCGGCGCTGATGGGCCGCCAGCCCCTGTGCCTCGCTCAGGTACTCGTCGGCCGGCAGCTGCGGCCGCCGCTCGCGCAACCGCTCGGTCAGCTGGATCACCATGCGCTGGCTCAGGGCGTAGCGGTGCTCGGTGTCGGGCAGGCTGAAGTCACCGGCCGCGGCCTGCCCGGGCCGCGGCACTTCCACCAGGTAGCGCTCCGATTCCGCCAGTCCATCCGTGCCTGGCCTCGCGTCGGTGGCGACGGCCCAGTAGACGAGGCTGTCGCCAGGCGCAAGCCCGAGGGCCGACAGGTCGAGCGTGCCTCGCGCGCGCCACGCATCGGCCGATCGGCGCACCTCGACGGGCAGCTCGCCGTCGACGAACTCGAACGTCTCGCCGCTGCCCGTGACGTGTGTGTACCGCACCCGCAGCGTCGCGAGGCCGATGTCGTCGCTGGCGTCGACGTCCACCGGAATCCGGCTCGCGACGTCGGACGTCCGGATGTCGCGTCCGGGCGCGGTGATGCGCACGAGCGGCGGCCGATCCGGCACCGCCTGGATGGCCGTCACGACGAGCGGCCGGCCCTCGGCGTCGGCGACCGTCAGCAGGCCCGACTCGCGGACCGCCGTGGCCGCCGTCGCGTGGCCATCGGTGCCGACGGCCAGGGGCAGCGGATCGCCGGCGATGTCCGCGGTCGCGCCCGCCGGCAGCCCGCGGAGCGTCGCCTCGAGGCCGCTGCCCACGACTGCCTCGATGGTCGCGACGTCCTCGGCCTCGACCGGTGGACGCCGGGTGTAGGCCGGCGGCGTGATGCGATATATCACGCTTACGCTTTCAGGCTGGACCTCCGTACCCGGTGCCTCGACGGGCTCGTGCCGTTCCGCGTCTGTGACGCCGCGCAGGTACGGCATCGACACGGCCAGCGCCACCGCCAGCGCGAGCGCGGCGAGGGCCGCGGTCCACTCATGCCGCGTGCGCGGGGCCGGCCACGCGTCAGGGAGCGCGCCGCGTGCCTGCATCGCGAGCCGGTCCCGGAAGACCGGCGAGACGCGCAGCATCCCGCGATCCGCCTCGTGCCATGCCATGAGCGCGTTGCCGAGGGCTGGCCACGCCTCCTCGGTCGCGTGCAGCATGCGGCGGACATCACGGAAGGTCGCATCGGCGAGGACGCGCCAGGCCAGGACGGCTGCCGTCGCGATCACCGCCGCGAGGGGACGGCCGACAACGGCTGCCGTCGCCACACCGGCAGCCAGCGCCCACAGGGCGGCCTCGCCCGCGACCGCCAGCCTCCACCGCCGCCACCCGCGCGCGCGCCACGCCCGCAGCGCCCGCTGCGAGACCTCGCCGTCAGGCACGCCTCGCACGCGTTGGTCAGGCCGCATGCGACGACGCCCCTCCGTCGGCATCCGTGGCCACGGCTGCGGGGTCGCTCCCGAATCTGCGGCGCACGACCTGCTCGACGAGCAGCAGCACCAGCGCCGCCATCCACCACCAGCGCGTGTCGAGCCCTGTCGGCAGGTCGACCTCCGGCGGCGTGCCCGGTGGGCGCTGATGCGCGGCCAGTTCGTCGGCGGTCCACTGCCGCGACTCGCGCGGCCAGCCCGTGATTGACAGCGCGGCGTCCTCGACGGCCCGCAGGCTCCACAGGGCTGCCGGATCGCGCGGGCTGGCGTCGAGCACGAGCACGAGTTCGTCGCGCCACGTGCCACCCCACATCAGGGCGTCGCCGTCGGCGCTCCACGCCAGGGGACGCGCTCGTGCGGCGCTCGGACGCGCGGCATCGCTCCGCGGGTCCCGGCGCGAGCGGCGAGCGGCGTCCAGCAGGCGCGGGTCGTGCTGCATGCGGCGCAGGATCTGGTCGGCGGCGCCTGTCGCCGGCCCCATCTCCGCGACGACGCGACTGCGCGCGGCTGCGCCGGGCCACACCATGGCGACGGGCCATGCCGTCTGTCGCGACACCGACGTTGCCAGGAAGGCCGCCGCGGGCTCGTCGTCCGGCGCGTGCTCGATGGCAAACGATGGCGAGGACGCGTCGGCGGTGACCGCCGATGCATCCGGAGGCGCAGGCTGCGGCTCGAGTCGCAGGCCGATGTCGTCCGGGATGCCGCGCAGATCCGACGGCGCGAGCTCGCGCGTGTCGCCGCCCCACCGCACGACGATCTGCCGCCGGGTCGAGCGCAGCCGCTGCAGGTCCTCGACGGCCCTGGCAAGCGAGTCGCGCAGCGGCAGCCCTTCATAATGCCACGCCGGCGCGTCGTCGGCGTCGCGCTCGGCGACTGCCCCACTGTCGCGCTGTCGGGGCGCCGTGCCCGTGCCGGCACCGTGCGCACCCGGCGCGTGAACGTACGCCGTCTGGAGGGGCGGCTCCCAGTGCTGCCGCCGCCACGAGGTGGCCAGGGTGGGGCCCGCGGCCGCTCCCGCGACGACCAGCACGATGGCCAACCGCAGCGCCAGCAGCCAGGGGTCGTGCAGCGTGCGCAGGCGCCGCGCGGACGTCGCCGTCGGGCCGACGAAGCGCAGCGTCGGAAAGGCGTACGTCGTCGGCGTGCGTCGCGACAGCAGGTGCGCCGCGAGCGGTCCGAGGATCCCGGCGGCGAGCAGCCACGCGAGCGGTGTCGCCCAGGTCACCAGGACGGCCCTCCCTGCCGCGCCCGCGCCTGCGACAGCGCCCGCAGCACCGCGTCGGGCGGTGTGTCGGTAAAGGCCTCCACGTACGTCATGCCCTCACGCTCGGCGGTCGATCGCTGCCGCGCCACGAACTCGGCCATCGCGCTGTCGTAGCCGGGCTTGAGCGCCGAGGCCTGCGCCACGACGCGTGCGCCGGTCTCGAGATCGACGAGCTCGAGATCGCCTCGCGCCTCCAGCGTCAGCTCGCCTGGCGCCAGGACGTGCAGCAGCGCCACCTCGTGGCCCATCTGCCGCACCTCGCGCGTGGCCCGCTGCCAGCCGTCCTCGTCGTAGAGGTCCGAGATGAGCACGATCATGCCGCGACGCCCCAGTTTGAGCGCCGTGTGCCGTACGGTTGCCGCCAGGTCGGTCAGCCCTTGTGTCGTGGTCCGCTGAAGCGTGCCCAGGACGCGCAGCAGGTGCGGCCGTCCCGTCCGCGCGGGCAGCATCGTCCCGACGGCGTCGGCGTGCGTCACCAGGCCAGCGGCGTCGTCGCTGTCGATGAGGAGGTAGGCCAGCGCGGCGGCGAGCAGCGTGGCCATGCGCAGCTTGGTGACCCCGTCGGCGCCGGCAAAGCCCATCGAGCCGCTCGTGTCGAGGGCGATCATCACGGGCCATTCCGACGTCCGTCGATGCACGCGCGTGAACAGGCGGTCGGTGCGCGCGTAGTGCTTCCAGTCGAGGAACTTCACGTCGTCGCCTGGCAGGTACGGGCGCATCTGCTGGAACTCGGCGCCGGTGCCGACGTACGCGCTGCGGTGTGCGCCCAGGCGCGCGCCCTCCACGATCAGGCGCGCCGCGAACTCGAGGTCGGCAATGCGGGCGAGCAGCGCCGGGTCGAGGTGCGGCATCCGTGGTCAGCGGGCGTCGGCAGGGACCGCCGCGAGCAGGCGGTCGACGATGGCGTCGGGCGTCAGCCCCTCGGCTTCGGCCTGGAAGTTCAGGAGCACGCGATGGCGCAGCACGGGCGGCGCCAGGGCGCGGATGTCGTCGATGGCGACGGTCGCGCGCCCGTCGAGGAGCGCACGGGCCTTGCCGCACAGCAGCAGCGCCTGCCCGGCCCTCGGCCCCGCGCCCCACCGCACGTACCGCCGGACGACGTCGGCGGCTTCGGCCTCGTCCGGGCGAGTGGCCCGCACGAGGCGCGCGGCATAGTCCACGACGTTCGACGCGACGGGCACCTCGCGCACGAGCCGGTGCACCGCGAGGATGTCATTGCCGGACGCGACGACGGCGGGCGCGGCGGGCTGCGTGGACGTCGTCTGCTGGAGCATCGCGCGCTCCTCGTCGAGCGTCGGGTAGCCGATGACGACGTTCAGCAGGAAGCGGTCGAGCTGAGCCTCCGGCAGCGCGTAGGTGCCCTCCTGCTCGATGGGGTTCTGCGTCGCGAGGACGAACTGCGGGGCGGGCAGCTCGTAGCGCACGCCGCCAACGGTCACCTGGCGCTCCTGCATCGCCTCGAGCAGCGCCGCCTGCGTGCGCGGCGGCGTCCTGTTGATTTCGTCGGCGAGCAGGATGTGCGCGAAGACCGGTCCGCGCATGAAGCGGATCTCGCGGCGTCCCGTCGAGCGCTCCTCCTCCATCACCTCGGCGCCGAGGATGTCGGACGGCATGAGGTCGGGCGTGAACTGGATCCGGTTGAACGACAGGTCGATCGATTGCGCCAGGGTCTTGATGATGAGCGTCTTGGCCAGCCCCGGCACGCCCCGCAGCAGGCAGTGGCCGCCCGCGAAGAATGCCGTGAGGATCTCGCGGATCACGTGCCGCTGGCCGACGATCGTGCGGGCGATCTCGTGCTCGAGCCGACGGCCCAGGTCGTGCGCCTGGTCAATCGACGGCAGGGTCTCGGGGGACGTTGTCACGCGCGCAATAGTACCTGCTGTGGCCCGGACGCCGTGCCGGGTGGCCGCGTTGACACCACCGGACCGCCGCGCTACGCTCCGAGGCTGCCGCGCGCCTCACGCGCTCGGGAGCGAGTCCATGGCCAGGTCGTCCAAATGGGAGTCACTGCCCTCCGAAGCCATCAATCCCGCCAGTATCGACCTCGACAAGGCTCCCATCGCCGACATCATCGACCTCATGGTCAACGAGGACCGGAAGGTCGTTACGGCGGTTCACCGCGAGCGTGAGCGCATCGCCAACGGCGTCCAGATGATCGTGGAATCGCTCCGGAAGGGCGGCCGCATCATCTTCGTCGGCGCCGGCACCAGCGGGCGGCTCGGCATCGTCGAGGCGGCCGAGATGCCGCCCACCTTCGGCGTGCCGCCCACGCGCGTGCGGGCCATCATGGCCGGCGGCAAGGACGCGGTGTTCGTCCCCAAGGAAGGCGTCGAGGACGACTACGAGGAGGGCGCGCGCGCGATCGCCAGGCTGCGCCCGCAGAAGCGCGACGTCGTGATCGGGATCTCCGCGAGCGGCGTGACGCCGTTTGTCCGCGGGGCGCTCACCCGGGCCCGCAAGGCCGGGCTGCGCATCATCTTCGTGACCTGCTGGCCCGGCAACGAGCTTCAGAACTTCGTGGACCTGCTGATCGCGCCTGACGTCGGCCCGGAGGTGCTCGCCGGCTCCACGCGCCTCAAGGCCGGCACGGCCACCAAGATGGTGCTGAACATGCTCACCACGATCGCCATGGTGCGCATGGGCAAGACCTACGGCAACCTCATGGTCGACGTCCAGACGACCAACGAAAAGCTGCGCGATCGCGGCAAGCGCATCATCGCGATGGCCACGGGCCTCGACATCGAGGCAGCCGGCAAGCTGCTGAAGGCCGCTCGCAACGACGTCAAGGCCGCCATCGTGATGCACAAGACCGGCCTCTCGCTGTCGAAGGCGCTCGAGCGGCTGCGCAAGTCGAACGACTCGATCCGCGAGGCGGTCGGCGAGGACGTCGCGCCCCGCCTGCGCGAGCTGCTGGGCCTGCCGGATCCCGACACGAAGAAGGACCAGCCCGCCCCGAAGGCGACCCGGAAGACGGAGAGGGCGAAAGCCTAGGTGCGGGCGCCCGGGCGCCCGTTCAGCGCAGCCCGGCCGCCGCCTCGTGGTCGCAGAGGATCTCGACCGAGGGGTGCAGCTGGAGGAACGACGCCGGCACGCGCGTCGTGACCGGGCCGCGCACGGCGGCCTCGATGGCGTCGCGCTTGCCCTCGCCCGACGCGAGCAGCAGGATGCGGCGTGCCTTGAGGATGGTGCCCATGCCCATCGAGAGCGCCTCGCGCGGGACGTCCTCGACCCGGCCGCCGAAGAACACCGCGTTGCCCTCCCTCGACTCGGGCAGCAGCGTCACGCGGTGGGTGCGCGCCGAGAGGCCGTCGGCCGGCTCGTTGAACCCGATGTGGCCGTTGGCACCGATGCCGAGGATCTGCAGGTCGATCCCGCCGGCGTCCACGATGCTCACCTCGTAGCGATCGCACTCGGCATCGAGGTCGGACGCCAGCCCGTTCAGCAGGTGCGCACGCTCCCGCGGCAGGTTGACGTGGTCGAACAAGTGCACCGCCATGTAGGCGTGGTAGCTGCCCGGGTGCTCGGGGCCGATCCCCACGAACTCGTCCAGGTTGAACGAGGTCGCCTGGGAGAAGTCGAGACCTTCCTCCTTGTGCATCCGCACGAGCTCCGCGTACATCTGGATGGGCGTGCGGCCGGTGGGCAGGCCGAGCACGGCGGTCGGGCGCGCGCGCAGCAGGTCGGCAACACGGGAAGCCGCCAGTTCACTGATGGCGGCGGCGTCTTGGCACAGGGAGACGATCACGAGTTTCTGTACACCGGAAGCGCCGCTCCGCCCCGAGCCTCGGCGAGTGCCAGTTGCACGGCACCGAGGGCAGGGTCTTCCTCGAGCAGGGATACGTGGCACCCGGGAGCGACCTCGGGCAGCCTGGTGGCGAGCGTCGCCTGCAGCCACGGCACGGCGAGAAAGGCCCCGCCGGCGAGCACCACAGGGAACGTCTCGTTCTCGAGCGACAGCTGGCGGATGACCGATGCCGCCGCCACGAGGAGTTCGTCTGCCGCGCGTGCGGCGATGTCGCTGGCCACCGGATCGCCGGCAGCCCTGGCCTGCTCCACCGCCCGTGCGCACCGCGCGATGTCGCTCGGCTTCAGGTAGTGCCGGTAGACCTCGCGCACCAGCGCCTGCGGCCGCGACACGCCGAAGAACTCGAGCACGAGCGGCGTCAGCGCCGTGGCCGGCCCGCGGCCGTCGGCGGCCCTGACCACGGCGCGCAGCGCCTGGCGGCCGAGCCAGTAGCCGCTGCCTTCGTCGGCGAGGATGTACCCCCACCCGCCGGCCCGCGCGGCCTCGTTGCGCGCGTTGACACCGTACGCGATCGAACCGGTGCCCGCAATGATCACGACGCCGGGCTGCATCCCGGCGCCGGCCACCAGCGCGATCAGCGCGTCGTTGGTCACCACGATCCGCGCCCGCGCACCGATGCGGCGCATGATGCCGCGGATGACCGTCGCGTCCTCCTCGCGGTCGGACCCGGCGATGCCGAGGCAGATGGCCGACACCCTGATGTCGCGCTCGCCGAGCGTCTCCTCGATCAGGTCGTGCAGGGTCTTCTCGACGGCGAGCTCGCCGTGGGCCGCGAGGTTCGCCCCGCCACGCCGGGCGCGCGCCAGGATCCGTCCCTCGCCATCGGCCAGCAGGGCTTCGGTCTTGGTGCCGCCGGCGTCGATTCCTATGACGTAAACGGGCTGGGAGGAGCCGGGCATCGTGCGGGGCGCAGTATACTGCGGACGCGGCACGCGGCGCTGTCGCCCCCTGCGATGACCTTCCGTCCTGCGCTTCGAATACCGGTGTCGTACGCGACCCTCGTGCTCCTGCTGCTGGCAGGACTCACGCTCGTCGGGCCGACGGCGCGGGCCCAGGCGCCGGCGTCGCAGCCCGTGCCCGCCGTGGCGTCTGCGTCACTCGGCGAGATGCGAGGCGTGTGGGTGACGCGCAGCTGGATGACCTCGCCGCAGCGCGTCGCGCAGGTCGTTGACGATGCGGCACGGCACGGGATGTCGGCGCTGTTTGTCCAGGTGCGTGGCCGCGGCGACGCCTTCTACAGCGGCGGGCCCGAGCCGCGGGCGCGCCTGCTGGCCGGGCAGCCCGCGACGTACGACCCGCTCGCCGACCTCGTCGAGCGGGCCGCGGAGCGCGGCCTCGAGGTGCACGCCTGGATCAACGTCAACCTCGTTGCCGGCGCCTCCGCCCTGCCCGACGAGCCCTCGCACGTGATCCGGCGCCATCCGGAGTGGATCATGGTGCCGCGCGATCTCGCGCCACGGCTTGCGAACGTCGCGCCCGACGTGCCGTCCTATGTCAGGGCCATCGCCGAGTGGACGCGCCGGAACGCGCAGCGCGTCGAGGGCCTGTACGTGTCGCCGATCCCCGACGGGGCGCAGGACCATATCGAGTCGGTCGTCAGGCACATCGTCCGCACGTACCCGCTCGACGGCGTACACCTCGACTACATTCGCTATCCCGGCGCCGAGTTCGACTACAGCCGCGAGGCCCTCGCGGCCTTCCGCCGTTCGCTCATGGGTGTCGTGCCAGCCGAGGAGCTCGCGACCCTGGACCAGCGCGCCGCACGCGATCCGCTGCTGTTCACCAGCAGGTATCCGCAGCGCTGGCTCAACTTCCGTCAGGAACGGCTGACGCATCTGGTGGGGCGGCTGCGCAACGCGGTTCGCGCCGAGCTGCCGGCGGCCCGCATCACGACCGCCGTCTGGCCCGACGGCGACGATGCCGTCGGGCGCAAGATGCAGGACTGGCCGCTGTGGCTGCGCTCCGGCCTGGTCGATGCCGTCTGCCCGATGATGTACACGACCAGCCCGACGACGTTCAGCCGACAGCTCGCCTCCCTGGCGGCCTATCCCGCCGGGCGCGTGTGGCCGGGCATCGGCGTGTACCGCATCACCGCGGCCGAGGCTGCCCGGCGCGTGCTGGCCACGCGGGCGGCGGGCTTCGACGGCGTCCTCCTCTTCTCCTACGACAGCATGAGCGATGGCGTCGGACGTCGGTCGGCGTACCTCACGGCGCTGCACCGCGAGGTCTTCGCCACGCCCGCGACGCCTGTCGCCCGCGCCCTGTCGACATCCGACACCGCCTCACCCTGAGCGCGAGGATGCCCGTCCGTCCCGCCGCGCTCGCGGTTCTCCTCTGCGCCGCGTTTGTCGTGGTTGGCGGCAGCGTCGCGACGCTCGGCCCGTCGCTGCCCGGCCTCGCGCGCGCCGTCGGCCGGCCGCTGCCAGACCTCGGCATCCTGCTGAGCGCCGTGTTCGGCGGCATGCTCACCGGCCAGGTCGTCGCGGGACTGCTGGTCGACCGACTGGGCGTGCGCATCCCCATCGCCACGAGCCTCGCCATCTTCGGAACCGGCATCGTCGCCTTGCCGATGTCGCCGGCCTTCGCGGGGCTGATCGCCGCCGGCCTCGTGATGGGCGTCGGGTACGGCATGGCCTCGATCGGCATCAACACGATGGCATCGCGGCTGATGCCGGCGCGGCCGGGGTTCGTCCTCAACCTGTGCAACGTCTGGTACGCAGGCGGATCCGTCGCGGGTCCCTTCGTGGCCAGCCTCGTGCTCGAGCGTGGCGGGCGGGCAGACAGCGTCCTCCAGGCCGCTGGCGTGGCGGCCTTCGCCATGGTGCCGCTCGCGCTGTGGCTCGTGCCGTCAGGCCGGCGCCCGTCCGGGCACGACGGCCGGCCGTCCTCCGCTGCCGGTCACGACGCCCGGTCGCCGCGCTGGCGGCCGACACCCGCGCTGCTCCTGATCAGCGTCGTCGTGATGCTGTACGCGGGCGTCGAGGCCGGCTTCGGCGGCTGGGTTGCCAGCTATGTCCAGTTGACGCTCCAGGAGACGACGGCGCGTGGCGCGCTGCTGACCTCCCTCTTCTGGTTCGCCTACCTCGTGGGGCGCGTCGTCGCGACCGTGGCCACGCTCGCTGTCGGGCCGGCCACCGTGCTCGCGGCGACGGCAGTCACCGTCACGGCCGGCGGGCTGGTGCTCGGCGTCGGCTATGGTCTGGCCGCCCTGACAACCGCAGGCATCGCCATTCTCGGGTTCGGCATCGGCCCGCTGTACCCGTCGATGTTCGCGCTCGTCACCTCGCGCGTCCGGGAGCTGCCCGCCACGGCCGTGGCCGTTGTCTCGTCGATCGGCAGCCTCGGGGCCATCGCCTTTCCGTGGATCATGGGCCAGGCGCTGCCCGTGGGCGACGGGCGCGTCATCGCGTGGATGCCGCTCGGCCTCGGCGTCGGGATGACGGCGGCGCTGGCGCTCAGCGAGCGCCTGCACGGGCAGCGTGCGCAGCGCGCCGCCGCCGACGGAGTCTGACGGGACGTCAGCCGCCGGGACGGTCGGGCCTGAGCGTGCCGGGGCCCGATCCGCCTGGCCGCGGTCCTCCGCCGGGCGACGACATCCCGGGTCCGCTGCCGGAGGGACGCCCGGGGCCCCCGAGGGGGCGAGTCGCGCCGGGGCCCTGCTGTGCGGGATCGGCAATCACGTGCCCGAACCTCGGCACGACGTCCTCCGGGGTTACCTCCCACTCGTTGTAGCGCTTGCGTCCCTTCCACTCCCTCAGGGACGTCTCCGTGCTCGTACTGACGACGCCACGGATGGGGCCCGCGAGGGGCTGGTCGGCGCTGTTCCGCAGACCACCCCCCGGCCGACGTCCTGGGCCCTCTCCGCCGGGCGCGGGCATCCCGGGTCCGCCGATGCCGCCTTCGTCGTCCCGCGAGTCGCCCGGGCCGCCCGGCTGCGGCACCGGCATGCCCGGCAGCGGCGTCGTCATGCCTGCCGACACCTGGCCGAGCCGCAGGACGGCGAAGTCCTCGCCCGTGATCGGGTCCTTGTATTTCCGGCGGAGGTAGCGCTGCTCGACGAGCACGTCGAGGCTGGGTGGGTGGCCGCCCGGAACGCGCCGCTGGTAGAGCGCGATCGCGTGCGCGTACTGCTTCAGGCGGAACAGTAGCTCCTCCTCGCGCTCGCGCCTCGCCTGCTGGTTCCAGACGGGCATCGCGACGCCCAGGAACAGCATCATGATCGCGATGGCGACCAGCAGGGCGGCCATCGCGTAGCCTCGCTCGTCCTTGCGCTGGCGCTCCAACCTTTCAGGTATCCTTACCGTCCGTATGCTAGCACTGCGCCTCGACCGCCGCGTTCCCGTCCGTGTGCTCGCGTGGCTGTGGCCGGTGCTGCTCCTGGCCGCCTGCGACAAGGCCCCGCTCACGGCGCCGACCGACTCGGAGGTCGTGCTTTTCGCGAGCAGCACCGTCGTGCCGCTGAACGGGAGCGTCGACATCACGGCCAATGTGCTCGAGCCCGGCGGCATCCCCGTCCAGAACGGCACGCAGGTCAACTTCGTGACGACGCTCGGCCGCCTGGAGCCGGCCGAGGCGCGGACGCAGGGCGGACGCGCGACGGTGCGGCTGCTGGCGGGCAACGTGTCCGGCATCGCCCGCATCAGCGCCTTCACCGGCGGCGCGTCGGCCGAAGGCCTCGAGGTGCGCGTCGGGGCGTCGGCCGCCACGCGCATCTCGCTGGCCGCCAGCCGCGGCGCGCTGCCTCCGGGCGGCGGCACCACCGACATCCTTGCCGTCGTCACCGACGACGAGAACCGCCGCCTGTCGGGCGTGCCGGTGACCTTCTCTGCGGACGCCGGCGCGCTGCGCGACGCCTCGGTCGTCACCGACGAGCACGGCGAGGCGCGCACGACGCTCACGGCCACGCGCGATACCACGGTGACGGCCACCGTGGGCGCCGTCTCGCAGACACTCAACGTGCGCGTCACGTCGGAGCCGCTCATCACGCTCAACGGCCCGTCGACGTCGGTGGGCGAAGGCGAGAACGCCACGTTCACGGTCGGCATCCAGGTCGGTGCCAACGGCGACCCGATCCGCGAGGTGACGATCAACTACGGTGACGGCGAGGTGCAGTCGCTCGGCTCCCTCACGGGGACACGCACGCTGGCGCACGTCTACCGCCGGGCGGGCACCTACCGCGTGGAAGTGGCGGCCACCGACACGGGCGGCGTCACCGCGCGGGCGACGACGACGGTCGTCGTCGAGGAGCGGGCGATCACGGTGAACCTGATGGCGTCACCCACCAACACGCCCGCGCTGAACGCCCCGGTGCAGTTCACGGCGACGGCCACCAGCACCTCCGGCAACATCACGGGCTACTACTGGAACTTCGGCGACGGCACGACGCGGTTCACCACCGGATCCGTGACGACGCACCAGTACGGCTCGCCGGGCCGCAAGTTCGTGACGGTCGAGGTCACCAACGCCGCCGGCCAGCGCGGCTATTCCCAGATCGAGATCGTCGTCCAGCCATAGCGGCCGGGGCGGTGTCCGCCCCTGCCGCCGCACGACAGGCTTGGCGCAACGCCTTCAGGAACCGACACAATTGTCGGACTGCGGCAATCGGGGCCACAGCTGCCGTTCCCTTGTAACTGACCGGCTTCAAGGCGCTTAGGAGGCGGGACCGTCACGGGCGGCGGCCGCTGGCACATCGATTGGTAGTGGGGCGCGGCATGCCCCCTACAGCCCGTCGCGTGTCGCTTGCGGTTCGCTGCCTGCTCGTCGGCCTGGTGTCGTCGTCGCTTCCTGCGGCTGCGACAGCACAAACAGCTGGGCGCTTCACCGAGAGCGACGCGGCGTCCCCGGCGTCGGGGGGCGTCCCCGTCAACGAGTCGGCAGACCCGGCAGTCGAGGCCCCCGCAGGTGCTGTCGCGCAGGACGTGCCGCCGCCGCAGCCGGTCAGCCCGCAGGCCTCGGCGCTCGCACGGCTGCTCGGGCCGACCACGGTATACGCGACGGCCGACACGTACTACGAGTACAACGGCAACCGTCCGCAGTCGGGCACCAACGCCCTCCGGAACTTCGACGAGAAGGACAACCAGTTCAGCCTCTCGTACCTGGAGTTCGCGTTCGAGCAGGTGCCCACGGAGACCCGCCGCCTGGGCTTCCGCGCGGACCTCGGCTTCGGCCCCACGGCGACGTGGGTCGGCAGCGCCGATCCGGACGAGGGCCGGCTCAAGTACCTCCAGCAGGGCTACGTCAGCTACCTCGCGCCCGTCGGACGCGGCGTGCAGATCGACGTCGGCAAGTTCGTGACGCCCGCAGGCGCCGAACTGATCGAGTCGGCACCGAACTGGAACTACTCGCGCTCGCTGCTCTTCGCGTGGGCGGGGCCCTACTACCACGTCGGCGTCCGCGCGGTGGTGCCGCTGACCGACAAGGTGACGGCGACGGGGTTCCTGCTGAACGGGTGGAACAACGCCACCGAGAACAACCGCGCCAAGACGCTCGGCGCACAGGTGGCGGTGACGCCCTTCGAGGGCCTGTCCATCAGCCAGACGTGGCTCGGGGGATCGGAGCAGTCCGACGGGCTGCCAGGCTGGCGGCACCTCTTCGACACGGTGGTCACCTGGGACGTCCATCCCCGGGTGTCGCTCATGGGCAACGTGGACATCGGCCGCGACGAGGTGCTCGGCGAACGGATGGCGTGGCATGGCGTCGCCGGGTATGCCCGGATCATGGTGCTGCCCACGTGGCACCTGACGCCCCGCCTCGAGTGGTTCGAGGACGCCCAGGGCTTTGCCACGGGCACCGGCCAGAGCCTGCGCGAGATCACGCTCACGAGCGAGCACACGCTGGTCGGCGGGCTGTCGGCGCGCATCGAGTACCGGCGCGACTGGTCGAACGCGGCGGTGTTCGCGTACCGGGCGGACGAGTTCCGCCGGACGCAGCACACCGTGCTCGTGGGCCTGATCTACGCGATGCAGACGCGATGACGAATCGGCGGCTGCGAGGCTTCCCTACAAAAAAGTTGGAACCTGAGGAGGGTTGAGACAAAATTGTCGCCCGAGGATTGGCCCTTCATGCCCCGAGTCAGCACCCGCGGATCCGACGCCCCTCCCTACCTCCAGGTGCTTCACGAGCTCGCGCCCGCGATGGCGAGCGCGGCGAACCAGAACGCCGCGATGGCGTTGCTGCTCGAGCGGCTCGACGTGGCCCTCGAGCCGCACTCCGGCATCATCGCCCTGCGCGACGGCGAGGCGTCGGATGCGCCCCTGGCCGTGGCCGCAGCAACCGGCGTGCCGTGGCAGGCCGCGCGGCGGCTGCGCTATCGCCTCGGCGAGGGCATCATCGGCCGCGTCGTCCAGACGGGACGGCCGATCGTCGTGCCGCGCGTCAGCCAGGAGCCGCTGTTCCTCAACCGCACCGGCGTGGCGACGCGGGCCGGCGTATCCGACGCGACGTTCATCTGCGTGCCCATCCAGTGCGGGCGGCAGACCGTGGGCGCCATCGGCCTGACGCTGCCCCACCGCAGCGGGCAGGACGTCGAGGCGCTCACGCGCTTTCTGGGCGTCATCGCGACGCTGCTCGGGCAGACGGTGCGCGTCTTCCGGCTGCAGCAGGCCGAACGCGCGCGGCTCACCGACGAGAACGCGCAGCTGCGGCAGGAACTGCGGGAACGGTACGACTTCAGGCACATCATCGGCAACAGCCGCCCGATGCAGGAGCTCTACGCGCAGATCGCGCAGGTGGCACGGAGCAACACGACCGTGCTCATCCGCGGCGAGTCGGGCTGCGGCAAGGAGCTCATCGCGCACGCGATTCACTATCACTCCGCGCGGGCGTCCAAGCCGTTCATCAAGGTCAACTGCGGGGCGCTGCCGGAAGGACTCGTCGAGTCGGAGCTGTTCGGCCACGAGGCCGGGGCCTTCACCGACGCGCGATCGCTCAAGAAGGGCCGGTTCGAGCAGGCCCACGGGGGCACGCTGTTTCTCGACGAGGTCGGCGAGCTCTCGCTGGCCACCCAGGTGAAGCTGCTGCGCGTGCTCCAGGAGCGCGAGTTCGAGCGGCTGGGCGGCCAGGAGACGATTCGGGTCAACGTGCGCGTCATCGCCGCGACCAACCGCGACCTCGAGGCGGCGGTCCGCGACCGCACGTTCCGCGACGACCTTTACTACCGCCTCAACGTCTTCTCGCTGTTCCTGCCCCCGCTGCGCGACCGCAAGCCCGACATCCTCCAGCTCGCCGACCACTTCGTCGAGAAGTACGCCGCCGAGCACGGGCGCGACGTCCGCCGGATCGCGACGACGGCGATCGACATGCTGATGAGCTATCACTGGCCCGGCA
>CAYSHC010000017.1:0-61253 GCA_964430855.1 uncultured Vicinamibacteraceae bacterium | reverse complement strand
AGCCGAGCCAGACGGGCCCCTGGTCGCTGGCGTCGAGCGCCGTCCGATAGAGCTGGCGCAGCACCTTCTCGAAGTCGTCGCGCGAGCGGACGCGCTCGGCGTACATCACCGCGAAGTACTGCGCGAGGCCCTCGCTGAGCCACTGCTCGTGGTAGCTCTCCCACCCGACGGCCTGTCCCCAGAACTGATGGGCCAGCTCGTGCGCGAGGAAGAACTCGGGGAAGTTCTCGAAGGCCACCGGGTCGCGCCGCCACACGAACGGCGAGCCTGGCACCGGCTGGTGAAGCACCGCGAAGTAGGCAGGGCTGTGCCCGCCGGGGACGGTGTCCTCGACGGCCACCACCCGCATCAGCGGGTACGGCACGTCGTCGACGAGGTCCTGGTAGAAGGTCAGGATGTCGATGGTGTCGCGCAGCAGTCCCGCCGCGCGGCCCGCCTGCCGCGGGTGGCTCCACACCTCGACGTCCGCCTTCTCGTAGTAGGCGCCGGGCTGGAGGCGCGACAGCCGCTCCGGCGCCGTCACCGCCCGCGACGTGGCGAGCGGCCGGACGATCTCGCCGCTGGCCGCCCGCTGGAGCCTCGCCACGATGAACGACAGGTAGCGGACGGGCTGCGTGGATGTGAACACGTACGCGTGCCGGCGTGAGCCGTCCGAGGTCTCCACGGGCACGGGCGGGTCCGGCACGCCCGTCGCCACGCAGGCGAAGCTCTCGGGCACGGTGACGCGCACGCGTGCCGTCGCATACGAGGTAACCGGGGTCTGCGGGTACCACCACGAGCGAATCGAATAGGTGTAGCGCGGCGCCGCCTCGAGGACGAAGTCGGCGATGGCCGGCTGGCCGCCGTCGGCGCCCGCCACCCGGATGGCCTCGCGCTCCGGCTGCTGCGGCGGGAGCGAGCCGCCGTACTGCACGCGCAGCCGCACGCGGTCGCCGCGGCGTAATGCTCCCGGGAAGTTGACGATGACGTTGTTGCGTCCGCGCACCTTCAGCGTGAGCAGCCGGCCGAACTGGTCGGCCGTGATGGCGCGCACGGTCAGCTCCTCGGCCAGCCGCAGCGTCAGCGTCGTGGTCGACGAGGCCCGCACGAGCAGGTCGAGGTCGGCGCGGCCCTCGATCCACGTGCGTCGCGGGTCGTACGAGATGTCGACGTTGTAGTGCTCGATGACGTAATCGAGCTGGTCGGCCTCGTCGTAATGCCGCGTCCCGCGCTGCTCGAGGCGTCGCGTCGACGAGTAGATCGAGAGGTTCTTGCGGCGCCGGCGGTCGAACAGCGACACGTCTTCCGCGTCGTTGCCGGCGCGGCTGTAGGTCAGCAGGCCATGCCGTGCGGTGTCGAGTTCGAGCAGCAGGTCGCCGAGCGGCGGCACGAGCGACCACGTGGCGTCGCTCAGGTCCTGGAGGTCGAGGCTGAACGAGTTGTCGACGTGCTCGGCGAAGAACGCGGTGGCGCGGCTGGTGAGCTGGCGGTCGAGCGGGGCGGGCGTCAGTGCGTTCATGCCGACGTGCGTCTCGAGGTCGGCAGGGTTCAGCCGGACGAAGACGCGCGACAGCCGGCTCTCGAGGGTCGGGCTGCCCGCAAACAGCGCGAGCTGACCCTGTTCCGCTGCCGGTGACGGCGTGAAGCGCACGGTCCCGTCGCCGAAGACCACCAGCGCTGTCGGCATGCCGTTGGCCTCGGCCACCCACGCCGACCCGCGCGGCACCACGACCTCGATGTCCTCGCCCGTGATCCGGAGGTCGGTCACGTCGTACTGCCGGGGGGCCAGCGACAGCCGGAACAGCGCGTCGAGCAGGCTCAGGCGCGCGAGCGATCGCAGGCGGTGGTGCGGCTCGGGCGTCCCCGTGGTGGCGTCGATGGCGAGTGGCGCGAGATCGAGGCGCCACGTGGCCACGCGGGCCTGGCTGGCCGTCTCCGCGATGACGTCCACCATCAGGCGGAGGCCCTCGTCGCCAAGCCGCTGGCGATCGCGCTCCTTCATCGTCACGCGCACGAGGCCCGGACGTTCCAGCTCCGACGCGACGCCCTCGACCTGGACGGCGTCGGCGTCGTCGGCCAGCAGGCCGCTGGCCTGCCAGGGGGTGCCGTCAAGGAGCGTGCGCTCGATGCGCGCGAGCAGGCCGGCGACCGGATCGGCCGTCTGGGCGCTGCCGATGGCGGGGATGAGCAGCGCCAGCACGAACGGGACGAGCGCCCCTGTCCGCATGGGCTCATCTTACGCCCGGACGCGCTACGGTGCCGCCTTCACGACGAGCACGGTGACGTCGTCGGAGAGCCGTGTGTCCTCGGTGTGGGCCCGCACTTCGTCGACGATTCGCCGGGCGGCCAGGCCCGCACGGAGCGGCGTCAGCACGTCGGCGAGCGCCGCGAGCCGGTCTTCGTCGAAGGCGACGCCGGAGGGCGACTCTGCCTCGGTGACGCCGTCGCTGTAGGCGACGAGCAGGCTGCCGGGCACAAGCTGCTGCGTCTGCTCGGTGTAGACCGCGCGCCGCGAGAGCCCGAGGGCCATGCCGGTGGGCTGCAGCCACGCCACCTGGCCGTCGGGGCGGCGCAGCAGCGGCGGGTTCTGGCCGGCGTTCACGTACACGAACTCGCCCGTCGCCGGGTCGCAGACCGCGAGGAACGCCGTGATGAACCGCGACCGCGGCGCATGGCGCATCAGCTGCTCGTTGAGCCGGGCGGCCAGCGCCGCCGGCGGCAGGTTCTCGTCGACGAGCGTGCGCACCATCGAGAGCAGCAGCGCCATCAGCAGCGCGGCCGGACTGCCCTTCCCCGCCACGTCCCCGAGGACCACGAGCACGCGCCCGTCCGGCCGGGCCAGGATGTCGTAGAAGTCGCCCCCCACCGTGTTGGCGGGCTGCGTCTCGCCGTGGGCCTCGAGGCGGCCCAGCGTGAACGTCCCCGCGGGCAGCATGGCCCGCTGGATGTCGCGCGCCACGCCGAGGTCGTACTTGAGTGTCAGCCGGTCCGCGACCTCGAGCAGCAGGATCAGGTTCACCAGGCCGAAGCCGACGAGCAGCGCCGGCAGGCCCTCGTCCCAGACGGAGGCGCCGGGCGTCCTGTTGGCCATGTCGAACACGCCCATCATGAACGCGACGATGCCGGCGCCGTAGAGCAGTCGGCGCGCCGGCGTCAGGCGCATCGCAAACGCCATGAAGAAGGCGCGTGTGTGACGCAGCGGATGGCGCAGGACATCCCGCCAGGTGGCCTCCTGCTCGTCGGTGCCCTGTGTGAAGAACGCGAGCATGTCGCGCGTCTCGCGGGTGAAGACGCGCTGGAGGTCGCGCGCGGTCAGGTCGCGCGTGTACGTGTCGATGAACGTCCGCGCCCGGTCGCTGAACCGGGGCGTGTTCCGTCTGGCCACCGTTGGAGTCTACGCGCAGCGGCCCTGAAGGTTCATTCCAGGCGCCTGGGTCCTCCGCTATGCTGACGGCCACCATGTCCACGACGCGCCCTGTGGGCCCGCTGCTCATGGTTGCCGCCTGCCTCTGGCTCGCCGCCTGCGCCGGCGCCGGCCGCGACACCAGCCGCGCCGCGTCGCCGCAGGCGGCCGAGGTCATTCGCACGTTCGAAGGACGCGGCGTGATGGCCGACGGAACGAAGCCGACGCCTCCCGCCGAGGCCCTTCGGCGCTTCCGGACACGCGACGGCATCGCCATCGAGCTGGTCGTCTCGGAGCCGCGCATCTCGCAGCCGCTGTTCCTGTCATGGGACAGCAGGGGCCGCCTGTGGGTCGTGCAGTACCGCCAGTACCAGTTCCCCGCCGGCCTGCGCATCGTCGAGTACGACGATCACCTGCGCGCGCGGTTCGACAAGGTGCCGGAGCCGCCGCCCCACGGGGTGCGCGGCCTCGACGTGGTGAGCGTCTTCGAGGACACCGACGGCGACGGCCGCTACGACACAGGGAAGGATATCCTTACAGGTCTCAACATCGCCACGGCGGTGGCCGTCGGCGCCGGGGGGATCTGGGTGGCCAATCCGCCGTACCTGCTGTTCTATCCGGACGCCGACGGCGATGACGTGCCGGACGGCGACCCTGAGGTGAAGCTGGCCGGCTTCGGTCTCGAGGACACGCACGCGGTCATGAACAGCCTCACATGGGGGCCCGACGGCTGGCTGTACGGCGCCACCGGCAGCACCACGACCGCGAGGGTGACCGACCCGGCAACGGGGCGCGAGACGGCGTGGCAGGGCCAGGCAATCTGGCGCTACCACCCCGTCACCGAGCGGTTCGAGCTCTATGCGGAGGGCGGTGGCAACACGTTCAGCCTCGAGATCGACAGCGTCGGCCACGTGTTCTCCGGCACCAACGGTGGCGGCACGCGGGGCATGTTCTATCCGCAGGGTGCCTACGGCCCGAAGGCCTGGGGCAAGCACGGGCCGCTGACCAACCCCTACGCGTTCGGCCACATCGAGCACATGCGCCACGACGGCGACGACCGCCGGTTCCCCCAGGCCTTCACGATCTACGAGGACGCGCTGCTGCCGGCCGCCTACGCCGGGCGCGTCATCGCCCCCAACTCGCTGCACAACATCGTCTGGACGAGCAGGATCGAGCGCGACGGCTCCACCTGGCGCACGGTGGACGAGGCGCCGCTCGTCGAGACCGACGACCACTGGTTCCGCCCCGTGTACGCGGGCGTCGGCCCCGACGGTGCCCTCTACATGGCCGACTGGTACGACAGCCGGCTGAGCCACGTCAGTCCTGTCGACGACTGGCACAAGGGCAGCGGCCGCATCTATCGCGTCGTCCCGGAAGGTACGTCGCCACGCTACGAGGCGGGCGACCTGACGCAACGTGCCTCGGCTGATCTGGTGCGCCTGCTCGCGCACGAGAGCCGCCTCGTCAGGCGACGCGCGGTCCTCGAGCTCGGCTGGCGTGGCGACACCTCGGTGCGCGTCGCCCTCGCAGCCCTCGTCGAGGACGGCGCCATGCCGCAGGCGCTCGAGGCGCTCTGGGCGCTGCACCTGCTCGGGCACGTCGACGACGACGCCGCGCGGCGATGGCTGAATCATCGGGAAGCGGACGTCAGGCGCTGGGTGGTGCGCCTCGTCGGCGACCGCGGCAGCGCGTCGCCGGCGCTGGCCGCGGCGCTCGCGGCACGGGCCCGCGACGAGCGCGACGTCCAGGTGCGCGTACAGCTCGCGGCATCGGCAAAGCGCCTGCCCGTCAGCGCTGCGCTGCCTGTCATCGACGCCCTCGCCGGTCACGACGGCGACCTCGCGGACCCGCACCAGCCGCTGATGCTGTGGTGGGCGCTCGAGCGCCACGTGGACACCGGCCTCCAGGAGGTGGAACGATGGCTCGACGGCGCCGACTGGAGCCGTCCCCTGGTGCGGGAGGCGCTCGCGCCACGGCTGATGCGGCGACTCGCGATGGCCGGCCATCCAGGGCACCTCTCGGCAGCCGACCGCCTGTTCGCGCGCGCGCCGGACGAGGCGCTTCGCTCATCGCTCCTTGACGCGGTGCAGATGGCCTACGAGGGCGTGCCGCGGCCACGGCTGCCCGAGCGCCTGGCGGCGGCGTTCGATGCGCACACGCGCCGCCTCGACGCCCATCCCCTGGTCTCGCGCCTGCGCGACGGCGACCCGTCGGCCGTCGACGAGGCCCGCGTGGCGATCGTCGACCCGTCGCTGTCGACGGGCGCCCGGACGGCGATCATCAGGCAGCTCGGCGAGGCGTCGGCAGACGTCGCGGTGCCGGCCCTGCTTCGCGTGCTCGCGCTCGATCAGTCGAGCGCCGAGAAACGGGTGGCGCTCCAGGTGCTCGGCCGCTTCGACACCCCGGCCGTCGCGGAAGGCATCCTCCAGCGCTACGGCTCCACGCTCCCCGCGGAGCACGGCGTGCGAACGACCGCGGAGCGCGTGCTCGCCAGCCGTCCCGCGTGGGCGACGCGCATGCTCGACGACGTGGACCGCGCCGTCATCAAGGCCCGTGACGTCTCACCCGACGTGGTGCAGCTCCTGCTCGAGCACGGCGACTCCGCCATCGAGGCCCGCGTGCGCCGGCACTGGCCGCGCGTCGCAACGGCGGTCAGCGACGCCGACCTGTCAAGCGCCACTCGGCGTATCAAGGCCGCGCTGGCGGCCGGCCACGGGGCTCCCGACGCGGGCGCCACCATCTACGCCGAGCGGTGCGGCGCGTGCCACATGCTGTTCGGCAAGGGCGGCAGCATCGGACCGGACCTCTCCGGCTACGAGCGCCAGAACGTCGACTTCTGGATACCGGCCATCGTGGCACCGAACCTGGAGATTCGTGACGGGTACGAGCACTTCGTCGCGACGCTCGCGGATGGACGGGTCGTCGCGGGCGTGCTCACCGCGAGGACGGCCCGCACCGTGACGCTCCGAGACCCGGACGGGCAGACGCACGTGCTCGATCGCGACGGCATCCGCACGCTCGAGGCCTCGCCCGTATCGGCGATGCCGCCGGGCCTGCTCGACGACCTCTCCGACGCGCAGCTGCGCGACCTGTTCGCCTATCTGATGGCGACGCCCTGACGGGCGCTCAGATCAGGCCCATCTCGCGCCCGACCTTCCCGAACACGTCGAGGGCAAACTGCAGTTCCTCGCGCGTGTGGGCCGCCGACACGATGGTGCGCACGCGCGCCTTGTCGCGCGCGACGGTCGGGTACGCGATGCCCTGGGCGAACACGCCGGCGTCGAACAGCCGGTCCGAGAACTCCATCGCGCGCGCGCCTTCCCCGACGATGACCGGTGTAATGGGGCTCTCGCTGAGCCCTGTATCGAAGCCCATCTCCTTCAGGCCGGCCTTGAAGAAGCGCGTGTTCTCCCAGAGCCTGTCGATGAGTTGCGGTTCCTCCAGCAGGAGGTCCAGGGCCGCCAGGCACGCGGCCGTCACGGCAGGCGGGTGCGACGTCGAGAACAGGAACGGCCGTGCGCGGTGGTGGAGGAACTCGATGAGTGCCCGGCTGCCCGCGACGTAGCCGCCGAGCGAGCCGATGGCCTTCGACAGCGTGCCCACCTGGATGTCCACGCGGCCGTGCAGGCCGAAGTGGTCGACGGTGCCCCTCCCGTTGCGCCCGAACACGCCGCTGGCATGGGCGTCGTCGACCATCATGATCGCGCCGTACTCCTCGGCCGCCTCGCACAGTGCCGGCAGCGGCCCGAGGTCGCCGTCCATGCTGAACACGCCGTCGGTGATGAGCAGCTTGCGCTGACCCGCGGGCAGGTCACGGAGGACGGCGCGGGCGGCGTCTGCGTCGCCGTGTGGATAGACCTTGATGGTCGCCCGGCTCAGGCGCGCGCCGTCGATGATGCTCGCGTGGTTCAGCTGGTCCGAGACGATGACGTCGTCTCGCGTCAGGATGGCCGCGACGGTGCCCGCGTTGGACGTGAAGCCGCTCTGGAAGACGACAACGGCTTCGGTCTGCTTGAACTCGGCCAGCCGGCGCTCGAGCTCGACGTGCATCGCCATGGTGCCGCAGATCGTCCGCACCGCGCCCGACCCCACGCCGAACTGCTCGATGGCCTCGATCGCCTTCTCTTTCAGCCTCGGGTGCGTCGTCAGCCCGAGGTAGTTGTTCGACGACAGGTTGACGACGGACTTGCCGTCAAAGGTGGCGGTGGTGGTCTGTTCGCCGTCCAGCACCCGCAGGGGCCGGTACAGCCCCTGCTCCTGGAGCGATTTCAGTTCGTCGGCGAGATAGGCAAGCGGGTCGTGGCGCATGGCACGGACCAGTCTATCGCGCACCTGCTGCCTCTCCTCCTCCCGTCCGTTCCTCCCATCTTCCCTCTCCTCCTACCTTGTGTGCCATTTGTGTCACACTTCCCCGCACACGCCCGTGTGCGGCTGAGGCACACGCGCCAGGGACGCGCAGGTTTCGCCCGGGAATGGCGTCGCCGCGGCCTGGCACCCGCCTTGATCCGTCAGAGGGCGGGGTCCTCCGTGCGAGGACCGGCATACGCACATGGCTCGGCTGATCCGCAAGTTCCGGTACGGGAGGATCTCGCGCGGCGAGATGGTGATCCTCGCCTTCTTCTGCGTCCAGGCGCTCGACGCCGCGTTCACCTACTGGGGCGTCGCCATCTACGGCCACTCGATCGAGGCCAACCCGATCATCGCGAGGATGATGCACGCCATGGGCGAGGGGCCGGCGCTGGCCTCGGCGAAGGTCGCGGCAGCCGGCTTCGGGATCATCCTTCACCTCACGCACGTGCATCGCATCGTGGCGGCGTTGACTCTCTTCTACATCTGCGCGGCGATCGGCCCGTGGATGTGGGTGCTCAGTCACTGAGCCGCGGCAGCTCCCAGACCTCGAGCGACGGCACCGGCATGGGCACCCGCGCGGCGCCCAGGCTCGAAAGCCACGCGGCGATGGCCGCCGGCACCTCGGGGTTCGTCCACACCGCCGGGCGCACGACGATGTGCGTGACGCCGTAGTCGCGCAGCAGCCGGGTCGCCTCGTCCGCGCGCTCCGGCAGCGCCCCCAGGACATGCTCGACCCGTGAGTAGTCAGCGGGCGCGCCGCCGCTGAAGCCGTTCACGCGGGGACGCCAGTGGGCAGCCGCCAGATACTGCCAGCGCAGCTCGTAGGGCACGCTGCCGAGCGGCAGCTCCGCGATCACCGCGTCCGGCGCAAGGCTGGCGAGCGCCATGGCCTCGGGGTCGCGTGCGGGGTCTGGTGCGACGCGGTCCGGCGACCGCTCGAAAGCTGGACCCGCGTCGATCACGAGGTTCATCGGGATGGGCGCCACCCAGGCTTCGGCGAGCACGAGTGCCGAGAGTGCACCGACGAGGGCCACCGGCGCGCGTCGCCACGCCGCAACGGCGATGCCGCCCAGCATCGCCAGGAGCATCGCCGTCATCATCGCGATACGGGGCGGCACCCGCAGGGCGTTGGCACCTGGCACCCAGTCGTGGATCAGGCCATAGACCGTGGGCCACGACGGGTCGGGCCAGCCCCCGACGTGCAGGACCGGCCCGAACGAGAACCAGACCGTCGCGACCGCCAGCGCGGCGAGCGTCACGACGGGCGTGTCGGGCGCGTCGCACAGCACGCGCCGGGCCCGAACGGAACAAATGGCGAGCACGGCGAGGCTCGACGTCCAGAGGATCAGCAGGCGGCGTCCGTCGCCGAACGACACCACGAGCGGCCCGATCGCCAGGCGTTTCGTCGCCGCGAACAGGGCGAGGCAGATCGCCACCGTATGCCATGCCAGCGACGCGGCGGCGACGCCGCCGAGGCTCTGACGTGCCCGCGTCCAGGCCGCTCGCCTTCTCGCGGCGCGGCCATCGTCGTCCACGCCGGCGTGCGTCGGGCCTGCCTCGCGTCCGGGGCCGGCCGCCCGGCGCCACGCGACGACGCCGAGGCCGGCAGCGGCGAGGATCAGGGGCGTCAGGCCCGGGAACAGCTCCCCCTCGGGCCTCGGCAGCGTCTGAAGCCAGCCCCACAGACGCAGCGTGCCGCTGGCCGTGAGCCAGGCCTGCGTGTCGGCACTGAACGGAATGACGGCTGACAGCGGCCGCGCGCCCTCGCCCATCCTGCGCAGCTGAAGATACGGGTACATCAGCGGCACCGTGAGGGCGGCGGCGATTGACGCCGCCAGCAGTGGCCCTGCCCACGCGCGCCAGTCCCTCACGCGTCGCCGGGCAACGACCTGCGCCACGACATACGGCGGGAGCAGCAACGCCAGATAGAACAGGTAGTAGCCGTTTGACAGGTTCTGCGCCGCGAGTGCCACGCCCGCGCCCGCCGCGGCGCGCCAGCGTCCGTGCGCGAAGTAGCGGTGCAGTCCGTAGAGGACGAACGGGGCCCATTGCGCGTGCAGCACCTGGAGGTGCGGGGCCTGCGCGACCCGGTAGAGTGCGAAGCCGTAGATGAGCCCCGCCACCCAGCCGGCCCGCGCGCTGCCGGTCATCTCGCGCACGAGCAGGAACGCGCCAAGCGCCGACAGCGCGAAGCTTGCCAGGAACAGCACGTTATACGTCAGCAGGAGGTTACCCGTGAGCGCAAACAGCGGCGCGCCGAGCAGCGCCTGCGTGACGAGCAGTTCCGAGTACGCGATGGCGTAGGGCGAGGGATGGAAGATCGGCGGGTGCCACCACGCGATCTCCGACCACGCGCCCGAGAGCACGAGGCCGGCCTGGCGGTAGTGCCAGGCCAGGATCCAGTCGTTGAGCAGCGAGTCGCCGAGGTCCCACGGCACCGCGCTTTTCAGCCGGGTGGCGAGCGGCCATGTATAGGCCACCGCCAGCACGCCGTAGGCGAGTGCGGCGGCGGGCGCTCCTGTCAGGCGCCTCTCCCCTCGCGACGCCGCGGGGCTCACGACACGCCGCGGCCGGCCAGGAAGTCCGAGGCGAAGCGCCCGAGGTCGTCGTAGATGGCCGACAGATCGGACGGCGGCGCGAGGAAGACCACGCGGAAGTAGCCATCCGTCGGCGCGCACCCGAAGCCGGAGCCGAAGACGCAGAGGATGCCCGTGGCGCGCAGCAGCCCGAGCACGAAGTCGACGTCGGTGCGGCCTTCCGGCAGGCGCACTTGCGGCATGGCATAGAACGCGCCGCGCGGCGCCACGCATGTCATGCCCTCGACCGCGTTCAGGCGCGCGGTCGTCACGTCGGCGCGCGCCTTCAGGTCGGCCCGGAGCGTGTCCTGGAACGAGCGGTCGCCGCGCAGCGCCGCCGTAATCGCGTGCTGCATCGGGCCGGGGCTGCACAGCCGCCCGTCGGCCAGCTTCTTCACGCCCTGGAGCAGATCGTCGAGACGGGGCGTCCTGCCGAACGCCATCCACCCGGCACGCCATCCCGGGGCCAGGTACGCCTTCGACAGCGACGAATACGACACCACGGCAGCGTCGGGGTCGAGCAGGCCGATCGGCGGCACCGGCCCGTCGTAGCCCAGGTCGCCGTACACCTCGTCGGCAATCAGCAGGAGGCCGTGACGCTCGGCGATCTCGAGCAGCGCGCGGCGCACGTCCACCGGGTAGACCGCACCCGTCGGGTTGTTCGGGTCGATGACGACGAGGGCACGCGTACGGGGACCGACCAGGCCGCGGACGTGGTCGAGGTCGGGGGCCCAGCCTGCCGACGCGTCGGTGCGGTAGTAGCGGGCGACGGCCCCGAGCTTGGCGATGACGGCCGTGTACAGCGGATAGGTCGGCACCGGCACGAGCACCTCGTCGCCGGGGTTGAGCAGGGCCGTCAGCGTCAGCTCGATGCCCTCCGACGTGCCCGACGTCAGCAGCACGCGGTCCGGGTCGACCGCGAGTCCGCGCGCGCCGAAATCGTCAGCGACGGCCTCGCGCGCCGCGGCGATGCCGGGCGACGGCGTGTAGCCGTTCTCGCCGTCGCGCATCGCCCTGGCGACGGCCTCGACAAGGTGCGGCGGGACGGCAAAGCCGAACGAGATCGGGTCGCCGATGTTGAGGTATCGCACCGCACGGCCGGCAGCCTCCACCTTCCGCGCTTCGGCCACGATGTTCCGAATCGCGTACGAGAAGCCGCTGACGCGGTCGGCGACGGGAATGGCGGAGGAGATTTCCGGCGACATTCCCAGATTCTACAGGCGCGGACGCGCGTCGGCGCATGCCTCGATGGACAGCCGCCGGCCCCCTGCTGAGCCCCATGTAGGACAGTGGGCATGTAACTTCTACACGTGAGAGCCGAAACATACATGGCGGGCTCAGCCGTGAAGCCCGGCACTTGCTCCTAAGTCGTTGGAGCACATGGATATCCGTGTTGGCAGGCATCTTGAAACGATAGGGGGCGTGATGAGCACACTGCGACGACACAGCCGGCACATCGCCGGTGCGCTTGCGGCAGCCGTGTGCATCACGGCATCGGCCGCGGGCCAGACGGCCGATCAGCCGCCGGAAGGCCCGACGTTCAGGTCGTCGGTCGACCTGGTGTCGGTTTCGGCTGTGGTCAAGGACGCGCGAGGCCGTCCCGTCACCAACCTGCGGCAGGAGGACTTCACCATCCTCGAGAACGGCCAGCGCCGGCCCATCGTGGACTTCGGCTACTCCGATCAGGGCGCCGTCAGCTTCGGCGTGCTGGTTGATCAGAGCGGGTCCATGCGGCTGGCCCGGAACCTCGAGTCGGCCCGCGACGTGGTCAGGCACCTGCTGGCGTGGGTCGACCCGACGCGCGACGAGGTGGCGCTCTTTGCATTCGACCAGTCGCTCGCCCGCGTCCAGGACTTCACGAGCGAGGCGCAGCTGATCAGCCAGGCGCTGCCGCGGCTTACCGGCTACGGGACGACGGCGCTCTATGACGCCATCGCCGAGACCTCGAAGGTGCTGTCGTCGCGGCCGACACCGCGGCGCGCGCTGATTGTGATCACCGACGGCCTCGACACCGCGAGCCAGTTGACGGGGCCCGAGGTGTCGGGCCTGGCAAGCGCCATCGACGTGCCGGTCTACGTCGTCGCGGTGATGTCGCCCCTCAACCACCCGCGCAGCGGCATCGCGCCGATCGTGCGGGAGGGCGAGGCCATTGCCACCAGTCTGGCCAACCTGGCGCGCTGGACGGGCGGCGACATGCTCGTTGCGACGACGCCGGCCGAGACGAGCCGCGCGGCTCGGCAGTTTGTCGTCGACCTGCGCCACCAGTACCTGCTCGCGTTCGAGTCGTCCACCCAGGCCGGCTGGCACCAGCTGTCGGTGCTGACCCGGAAGCGCGACCTCCAGGTGCGGGCGCGGTCGGGCTACATCGCGCGGGGAGAGGATGCCAGCGCACCGTGACGACTGGCGTCAGCACGGCAGGCCGCCCGGTACAGGGGTGGCAGGACGTAACGCATACGCCGGTCGCCGACGGGCGGTGCACGGATTCACACAGGGACAGGAGACACGCCATGCATCGAATGATTCTCGCAGCCACGATCACCGCGGTCGCGCTCACGGGTTCGACCGCCTGTGCCACGAAGAAGTACGTCAACACGCAGGTCGGTGAGGTCGACGGCAAGGTCACCACGCTGTCCGGCGAAGTCGAGCGGACGCAGCAGCGTGTGAACGAGGTGGACGAGAAGGCAGCCGCCGCCGGCGAGGCGGCGCGTGCCGCCGATGCGCGCGCGGCGCAGGCGGGCGAGGCGGCTGGCCAGGCGCACGCGGCGGCCAGGGAAGTGGCCATGAAGACCGACGCGATCGACAAGGCGAATCGTCGCCTCGTCTACGAGGTCGTCCTCAGCGAGGCCCAGGGTGGCTTCAAGTTCGGTGGCGCCGAGCTGCCTGACGCCGCCAAGCAGGCCGTCGACAAGCTGATCAGCGACCTTCAGGCCGACCCGCAGGCGGTGTGGTTCGAGATCGAGGGGCACACCGACAGCGTCGGCAGCGCGAAGTACAACGAGCGTCTCGGCCTCGAGCGGGCCGAGGCCGTGAAGCGGTACCTGTATGAGACGCACCAGGTGCCGCTGCACAAGATGAACGTCATCAGCTACGGCGAGGACCGTCCCGTGGGCGACAACAAGACCCGGGCCGGCCGTGCGGAGAACCGTCGCGTCGTCATCCGCATGCTGTCGTAGGCGCAGCACGTTCGGATACGTTCGCCGCGGCCACCACGTTCGGCCATGCAGGGTGGCGCGATTCGGCCGTCGGCGGACGGTTCTGAGCCACGGGCCGGTACCCACGCAGGGGTGGGGCCGGTCCGTTTTTCGTTAACGTCGCTAACTCCACATTAAGACTGTAAAAAGTGCATCCCGACGCGCCGCGGAGGCGCACGGCGGTGCTAGATTGGCCTCATGCGGCACAGGCCCTCCACACAGCTGGTCGTCATTGGCGTGCTCGCCGGCCTGCTGGTCCTGCTCGGCACCCTCCAGTGGCGGTGGCTCGGGCGCATCAGCGCGGACGAGCGCGAGCGCATGACGGCGAGCCTGGGCCTGAAGGTGCGCGAGCTCACGCAGGAGTTCGACCGCGAGCTCACGCGCGCCTACTTCTGGCTGCAGATGGACCGGTCGGGGCCGTTCGGCGTCACGCCCGTCAAGTCGACCGCCCACTTCGACCGCTGGTTCTCGAGCGCGCCCGACGCGCGCATCGTCTCCGAGATCTTCACGGTCACGGTGACGCCCGGCGGGCCCGACGCCGAGGCGCGGCTCGCGCTCTCGCGGTACGACCGGGACGCGGAGACCCTCGTGCCCGTGGAGGACGTGCCTGGAGCGCTCCAGCCGCTCGCCGCACGCCTGACGCAGCTGCCGCCGCCCGAGTTGCCCTCCCAGCGGCAGCGCCGCGGCTTCGCCGGCGTGCCGCCGCTCCAGCCAGACGTCCCCGCTCTGCTCATCCCGCGGCCGCCCGTCCCGATCAACGTCAGTGCCGAGGGCACCATCGTCTTCTCGCAGCTCGATCGGCCCTGGGACTTCACGATCGCCGTCCTCGACACGGACTACATCCGCGAGACGTACCTGCCGTCGCTCGTCGAGCGCGAGTTCGGGCCGCTTGCGGAGATGCCCTACAGGGTCGCCGTCGTGGACCTCGCCTCGGGAGCTCCGATCTACTGCGCCGCGGCGCCGGACGTCGCCGCACCGGACGACTGTGCCATCACCGAGCCCGACGTCTCGCGCGAGTTCTTCGAGCTGCGGATGCGCGAGTTCAGCCGGTTCATCGTCTCTGACGACAGGCGCGATCCGGGTCGGGATTCGGCCGCCCAGGGGCCCGGGGATCCGGGGCCGCGGCCCGGCCGAACGCTGCACGTCACGACGACCACGACAACCGAACCGCCCGACGGCGACGCGGAGGAGGCACGCCGCGCCGAGGGCCGCGGCCCCCTCTGGCGCGTCGACGTCAAGCACCGCGCCGGGTCGCTCGAGGCCGTTGTCGCCTCCGCGCGTCGCAGGAACCTGTTCATCAGCTCGTCGGTGCTGCTGCTGCTCGGCGCGAGCATGGCGCTCATCGTCATGTCGAGTGGACGCGCGCGCCGGCTGGCGGCCCAGCAGATGGAGTTTGTCGCCGGCGTCTCGCACGAGCTGCGCACGCCGCTCGCCGTCATCAGGTCGGCCGCCGAGAACCTGGCCGACGGCGTCGTCGCCGACCCGTCGCAGGTGCGCCAGTACGGCACGCTCATCGCGGCCGAGGGACGGCGCCTGACCGAGATGGTCGAGCAGGTGATGGAGTTTGCCGGCTTCGACGCGGGGCGTGCTCTGGACGTGCGCAGCGTGTCGGCCCGCGACGTGGTGGACGCCGCCATCCAGGCCAGCCAGCCGCTGCTTGCCGAGCACCAGGTCACCATCGAGGTCACGATGCCCGAGGAGCCCCCGTACGTGCTCGGCAACCAGGCGGCCCTCAGCCGCATGCTCGTGAACCTGCTGAGCAACGCGGTCAAGTACGGAGGCGCTGACCGCTGGGTCGGCGTCAGCGTCGGGCTGTCGGGACGCGACCACGTCGTGTTCCGTGTCAGCGACCACGGCGCGGGGATCGCGGATCAGGACCTGCCGCACATCTTCGAGCCGTTCTTCCGCGGACGGCCGTGGACCGACGGGCACGTCCACGGCAGCGGCCTGGGCCTCAGCCTGGTGTCGCGGATCGTGGCGCAGCACCGCGGGAAGGTGCACGTCGACACGCAACCGGACCGCGGCACCACCTTCTCGGTCACCGTGCCCGTCGCGCGTGACGTGCCGGCCACGGCCACCGAACCGGCGCCTGTCCTGCCGTCGCTCGAGGCCCCCGCCTGGAAGCGCGGGGCGACGAGCTAGATGGCCGACGCCGCCACCGGCCCGCGCATCCTCCTCGTGGAGGACGAGCCGGGCCTCGTCCTGACGCTCTCCGACAGGCTGCGGCGCGAGGGCTACGTCGTCGACACGGCCGCCGACGGCGATGCGGGGCTCGACAAGGCCACCACGGGCGGCTTCGACCTCATCCTGCTCGACGTGATGCTGCCGCGCCGCAACGGCCTGGATGTGGTGCGCGACCTGCGCCAGCGGGGCATCGACACCCCGGTGATCATGCTCACCGCGCGGGGGCAGGTCGTCGACAAGGTCGTCGGGCTGAAGCTCGGCGCCGACGACTACGTGCCCAAGCCCTTCGAGATGATGGAGCTGCTCGCGCGCATCGAGGCGCGCCTGCGCCGCCACGTCGCTGCGGCGGCGGCTCCGCCGCCCGCCGAAGGGCCGGCGACCTACCAGTTCGGCGACGTCCGCGTGGACTACCGCAGCGCGGAGGTCTACAGGGATGGCGCGCGCGTGGAGCTCTCGGCGCGCGAGTACCAGCTGCTCAAGTACTTCATCGAGCACCGCGGCGCCACGCTCTCGCGCGACCAGCTGCTCACCGATGTGTGGGGGTACAACGCGATGCCGTCCACGCGGACGGTGGACGTGCACGTCGCCTGGCTGCGGCAGAAGATCGAGCCCAACCCGCGCCACCCCCGTCACCTGCTCACGGTGCACGGGCTCGGCTACAAGTTCGTCGGCTGAACGATACCGGTTACCCGACCCGCTGCCGAACCAGCGCCTCGAGCGCGTCCGCGAAGAGGTCGACCTCCTCGAGCGTCGTGTAGACGTTCGGGGTCACGCGGATGCCCTGGTACTCGGCGTGCCTGATGGGCGTGACCAAAATGCGGTGACGGTCCCAGAGGTGCGTGACGATCTCGGCCGGGTCGAGGCCCTCGATCCCGACGTTGCCGATCGCGCCCGACTGCGCCGGGTCGAAGCTGGTGTGGATGCGCGCCTTCGGGTGGGCAGCGAGGCGGCGCATCCAGCGGTCGCGCAGGTAGCGCAGCCGCGCGGCCTTTCGCGACGCGCCGATCGTGTGGTGGAAGGTCAGCGCCTCGGCGATCGCGTTGTGGTTGGCCGCCGGGTGCGTCCCCACCTCCTCGAACTTTCGGATGTCGTCGTCTTTGCTCGCGGGCGCGGGGGTCAGGGGCCAGAGGTCGCGAATCCGCTCGCGGCGGACGTACAGGAACCCGGTGCCGATCGGCGCGAGCAGCCACTTGTGCAGGCTCGTCCCGTAGAAGTCGCACTCGAGCTCGTCGAGCCTGAACGGAAAGTGCCCGTACGCGTGCGCGCCGTCGACGATCGTCAGGATGCCGCGGGCGCGGGCCATGCGGCAGATGTCGCGCACCGGGAAGATCTGTCCCGTCAGGTTGGTGATGTGGCAGAAGTGCAGCACCTTCGTGCGCGGCGTAACCGCCGCTTCGAGGCGCGCGCGCAGATCGTCCATCGAGGGCGGCGGCACGGGGAACGACACCTTCACCAGCCTGATGCCGTCGCGGCGGACGCGCTGCTCCCACGTATCGAGCATGCGCCCGTAGTCCTGATTGGTGGTGACGACCTCGTCGCCGGGCGCCAGGTCGAGCCCGAGCTGGGCGATCTGCAACGCCTCGCTCGCGTTGCGGGTGATCGCGAGGCACTCGGGGTCGCAGCCGGCGTCGGCCGCCAGGCGCGAGCGCACCGCCTCGAGGTTCGGCTCGAGCACCTGCCACATGTGGTAGGCCGGCGCCTGGTTCGAGACGTCGAGGTAGCGCTTGAAGGCCTCGTGGACGACGCGGGGGCTGGGGCTGACGCCGCCGTTGTTGAGGTTGATGATCGAGCGGTCGAGGGTGAACCCGAGCTGCACCTCGCGCCAGAAGTCCTCGTCGCTGGCGGCCTGGTCGTCCGAGGCATGGGACACGAGCGAAGCGGCGCGCGCGATGCGTGCCGAACCTTCGAACGTCAGGAAGGACGTGGCCGCCGTGCCGAGCGCGGCGGCACGACCGAGAAAGGCGCGTCTGGTAGACATCGGGAACGGGCCGAGTATACAGCCCGGCCGCGCCTCTCGCAGACGACCGACCCGACCTGGCCACCCCACGGAGGGGCCGCTGCCTGGGGCAACCTCGCCACGATGTCTGCCGGGACAATGCCTTCTGTCATCCGGATGGGAGACGAGCGAGCGCAGCAATCATGCAGGCAGACCAGGATTTCGCAAAGATCGGCCGAGTTCGACGGTATCGGCAGGGCTGGCTCCATGGCATGCCCATTGCTCAGGTCCGAGTGCCAGCAAGCTCGTGCAGGATTGCGGGTGTCGTCCCTGCCTCAGGAGCGAGCTGCCCTGAAGGAGATCGAGATCATGCGCAAGTTCATTGTCGGCCTGCTCGGGGCCCTTGGGGTGGTCGTGCTGTCGGCCGGCCAGGCCGGAGCGGCGCCGATTCTCGCGTGCCCGGCAGGAGAGGACTGCAACGGCGCGACGGTCGGCGCGGAGCTGTTCGACCTCGGTGGCACCAACTACAGGATTGACGTCGTCTTCGACTTCACCGGCTACACCGGGAACACGACGGACGTCCTCCACGCCGTCCAGATCAAGTCCTTCTCGACGGGCGTGATGAGCGGCACCTCGGTCGCCTTCTCCGGCACGGCGTCACCCGGGACGTCGTGGGCGCTCTATGGCAATGAGCTGAACGCCAAAGGCTGCGATGGCGGCAGCGGCGGCGAGGGGCGGCTGTGCGCCGAAGCCAACGACGCCGCTGGCGCCGGCGCGCTGGTGTACGACAGCGGGAGCTACCTCCAGGCGACGTTCAGCTTCTTCTTCAGCACGAGCGGCAACGTCGGGAGCTCGCTCCACCTGAAGTTCCTTTACGAGGACCTGACCGGCAAGAAGGTGGGCGACCTGGGGTCGTTCGACCTGAAGTTCAGCAAGGCCCCGGATCCGGAGCCCGACCCCGACCCGAATCCCGACCCGGACCCTGTCCCTGAGCCCGTCACCGTCGTGCTGCTCGGGGCCGGCCTGCTCGGCGTCGCGACCCGGTCCATGCGCCGGCGCGCCTGACTCGCACCCCGCTCCGCATTCGACGAGGCCCGACCGTGAGGTCGGGCCTCTTTTTTTCGCCCTCCGGCGGCCGTCTCGGCAAGAGCGCCGCAGGCGCGAACCGGGCGGCGCCCTGGTTCGCGGGGAGCGCTGCGCTCCTGCGGGGGAGCCACCGGCTGGCGCCATATCGGGTGACTTGCGGTCGCTGGCGGCGCAGAAAGTCCTATCGCCAGACGACTATTGTTGCCCTACAGGCAGCGTCCTCGCACGTAAGAAGTGTCCCATCGGGACCGCAATCTCCGATATTGCCTGAGTTCCACCGAATCTCGACCGTAGGCACCGGACTTGCACCTCTGCCGTACAACAGCGCGGTCAGCGCGCATGTCCTCATGGAGTGTCTTATGCGATTCAATCGGATTGTCGGGCTCGCCGGGTTGTCGTTGTGCGTCGTGGTCGCCGCCCCGACCAGCAGCGAGGCTCTGTCCATCACGCCTGCGGATGCGACGTGCAGCCAGTACATCTTCCCCCCCGCAGCCACGAACGATGAGCCCTTCATCGAAGGGCCGCTGTGTGCCAATGCCGACCTCGACCTGCTGTACAAGTTCGAGGGCGCCGAAGAAGGGCCGTTGGCCGACGAGTATGACGGCGCCTTCGTCCTCGACCCGGACTCGGGCAAGGCCGGCGACTATTCCGGTGTCACCATCAGCTTCGTCGGGACGACGTTCATCGAGTGCCCGAGCTGCTGGCTGCTCGTGAAGGCCGGCAACATCGACCCCAACTTCTACGGGTTCGACCTCAACGCGCTGGGCTGGGACGGGCAGGAGCAGCTGGAGCTGGCCAACTTCTGGCTCGGCAAGGGCTCGATCTCTCACGTCGCGTTCTTCGGGAAGACCACGGGTTCAGTCGTTCCGGTTCCCGATCCCGACACGCAGCCGGACCCGGTTCCCGAGCCGGTCTCGCTGGCGCTGCTCGGCGTCGGCCTCTTCGGTGCTGGCGTCGCGCGTCGCCGCGCTCGCAGGTAGCCCGCCCAGTTGCCGTGTTTCGAGGGCCCGGCCGGTTCGTCCGGTCGGGCCCTTGCTGTTTCCCCTCACGCCGTGCCGCGTGACGCCCTGCCGCCCCGTTCCGGATACACGATCCCGCGCCGTTCTGGTAGGCTGTGCGCATTCGCCACGCTGAACGATCCCTACCCGACGAGGCAGTCGTGTCTGAAGACCCACGCCGACATCCTGCACCCGCCGCCGAGGGCGGGACACCGCACGAGCCAGCCGCCGAGCCGACGCTGAGCGTCTCGCGCCGCATCTTCCTGAAGTCCGTGAGTGCGGCCCCCATCGCGGCGGCGGCTCTCGCGCCAGGCGAGGCGGCAGCACAGGCCGCCGAGACCCTCGGCCCCGGACCGGTGCCCGTGTCGTTTGTCGTCAACGGCACGACGCGCTCGGTCACGGTGGAGCCGCGCGTCACGCTGCTCGACGCCCTGCGCAACCAGCTGGACCTGACAGGCGCCAAACGCGTCTGCGACCGCGGATCCTGCGGGGCCTGCACCGTGCACCTCGACGGCCGTCCGGTGTATGCGTGCTCGGTGCTCGCGGTCGACGCGGCCGGCGCGAACATCCGCACCATCGAGGGGCTGACGGAGGGGACGGTGCTCCATCCGGTGCAGCAGGCGTTCTGCGAGAAGGACGGGCTCATGTGCGGCTTCTGTACGCCGGGCTTCGTGATGGCGACGGTCGCGCTGCTCGAGCGCGTGCCGAACCCCACGCCCGAGCAGGCGCGCAAGGCGCTTGACGGCAACATCTGTCGCTGCGGCACGTACGTGCGCGTGCTCGAGGCCGCGCTCAGCGTCAACGGAGGCTCCCGTGGCTGAAGATGCTCGACCAGCAGGCGCCCCCGGAGAGGGCGCGCCCGACGCGTTGCTCATCGGCGCGGCCGGCCAGGTGCCCGAGGTGGCCGCGCCGGCCACTGCCAATCCCGACTCGCCGTACGCGTGGCCCCAGGAGCGTCGACTCCTGAGCACGCGCGTGCGCCGCGTCGACGGCCCGCTCAAGGCCAGCGGCCGCGCCAGGTACTCGTACGACATCAAGCGCCCAGGCATGCTTTGGGGCCGCATCCTCCGGTCGCCCCATCCGCACGCGCGCGTCGTCTCGATCGACCTCGAGCCGGCCCGGCGGATGCCCGGCGTGAAGGCCGTCCTGGCGATCGCCGAGCCCGGCAGCAAGGTGCTCTACGTGGGCGACGAGGTGGCTGCCGTCGCCGCGACGACCGAGGAGATCGCCCGCGACGCGGCCCGCGCCATCGTCGTGAAGTACGAGACGCTCCCGTTCCTGGCCACCGTCGAGCAGGCGATGCGGCCCGAGGCGCCCGTCGTCTTCGAGGGTGGCAACGTCAGGGAAACCGAGGCCGAGGAAGAGGGCAGCATCGAGGCCGGTTTCAGGCAGGCCGCCCACATCGTCGAGCAGACCTACAGCACGCAGGTGCAGACCCACGTGTCGCTCGAGACGCACGGCTGCGTGTGCGAGTGGGACGGCGACCGCCTGACGGCCTGGGTGAGCACGCAGGCCGTGCATGGCACGGCTGAAGGGTTCGCCTCCAGCCTGGGTATCCCGCAGGCGAACGTCCGCGTCATCACCGAGCACATGGGCGGCGGCTTCGGCAGCAAGTTCGGGCCCGACGTGCAGGGCATCACCTGCGCGAAGCTGGCCCGCGAGGCCGGTGCGCCCGTGCACCTGATGCTCGACCGCCGCGAGGAGCACCTGGCGACGGGCAACCGGCCCTCGGCCTACGCCAGGGTGCGGGCCGGCGTCTCGGCCGACGGACTGCTGACGGCGTTCGACGCCGAGACCTGGGGCACCGGCGGGGCCGGCGGCGCCTCGGGCTTCCCGCTGCCGTACATCTACACGTTCCCGAACCGGCGGCGCGTGCACCGCGACGTGTACATCAACGCCGGCCAGCAGCGGGCGATGCGCGCGCCGGGCCATCCGCAGGGGTGCTTCGTCACCGAGATGCTGATGGACGAGCTCGCCGATCGCGTCCGCATGGACCCGGTCGAGTTCCGGCTCCGCAACCTGCCGCCCCAGGCGCCCAACGCGATGTGGCGCGAGTACTTCCGGATCGGCGCCCAGCGGTTCGGCTGGGATCGCCGCCACCCGACGGGTGACCCGTCCGAGGGCCCGATCAAGCGCGGCATGGGCTGCGCGGCCAACCGCTGGGGCGGCGGCGGCCGCGGCACGCGCGCCCAGTGCGACATCCTGCCGGACGGCGGCGTCGTGATGCGATGCGGCACGCAGGACCTCGGCGTCGGCACCCGCACGCTCATCGGGATCATCACGGCGGAGACACTGGGGCTGCCGCTCGAGGCCATCACCGTGCAGCTCGGCGACAGCACGTACCCGTTCAGCGGCGGCAGCGGCGGCAGCACGACGGCGCCGGCCGTCTCGCCTGCAATCCGCGTCACCGCCAGCAAGGCGCTCCAGGAGCTCGCCACGAGGGTGGCCCCCGCCCTGGGCGTCGACGCCGCCGACGTCACGGCCAGCAACGGCCGTGTCCACGTGAAGGGCGACCCGTCGCGCGGCATGTCATGGGCCGACGCCTGCCGCCGTCTCGGGACGACGCCCGTGTCGGTCAACGGAGAATGGGAGCCGGGCCTCTCGGCGAGCGGCACGAGCGGCGTGCAGTTTGCCGAGGTCGAAGTGGATATCGAGACCGGCGTGACGCGCGTCACCCGCATCACCTGCGTCCAGGACTGCGGCCTCGTCGTCAACCAGCTGGCGGCCGAGAGCCAGTGCATAGGCGGGATGGTGATGGGCGTCGGCTACGCGCTTTTCGAGGACCGGATCCTCGACCGCAATACCGCCACCATGGTGAACCCGAACATGGAGTGGTATCTGCTGCCGGGCCCGAGCGACATCCCGCAGATCGACATCGTGCTGCTCAACCAGCCGGAACGCGGCGTCATCGGCATCGGCGAGCCACCGACGATCTCCACCGCCGCGGCAATCGCCAACGCGGTGGCCAACGCGACGGGCGTGCGCGTGCGCAGCCTGCCGATCACGCCGCAGAAGGTCCTCGACGCACTCGAGGCCGCACGGACGGGAGGGACGTTGTGAAGCCGTTCGCTTACGTGAATCCCGCGACGGCGCAGGAGGCGGTCGCGGCGCTCGACGCGGAGCGCGGGCGTGCGGTGCCGCTGGCCGGCGGGATGGACCTCGTCGGCCTGATGAAGGACTTCATCGTCACGCCCGAGCGCGTCGTCAACGTGAAACGGCTCGATTCCTCGATCGCCGACCTCCCCGAGGGCGGTCTGCGCATCGGGGCCGCCACGAAGCTCGTCGAGCTCGAGGCACATCCTCGCGTGCGCCGCGAGTACCGGGCGCTGGCGCAGGCGGCCGGAGAGGTCGGGACGCCGCAGATCCGCAACCTCGGCACGGTCGGCGGCAACCTGCTCCAGCGGCCGCGCTGCTGGTACTTCCGCAACGAGGAGTTCCCCTGCCTGAAGAAGGGCGGCGCGCGCTGCTACTCCGTTGACGGCGAGAACCAGTTCCACGCCATCCTCGGCGGCGGGCCGTGCTTCATCGTGCACCCCTCGAGCCTGGCCGTGCCGCTCGTCGCCTTCGGCGCGACGGTCCATGTCCTGGGCCCGAAAGGCGAGCGCGCCGTGCCGGCCGACGAGTTCTTCGAGCTTCCCGCGACGAACCTGTACGCCGAGTCGGTGCTGCGCCCGGACGAGCTCGTGACGGCCGTCAGCCTGCCGCGCGCGGCCGACAGGCGGAGCGCCACCTACGAGGTGCGGTTCAAGCAGTCGCACGACTGGCCCATCGCCTTCGCGACGGTCACCCTGCGGATGCAGGACACGACGGTGGCCGACGCGCGGGTGGTGATGGGCGCCGTCGCGCCGATCCCGTGGCGCTCGACGGCCGCCGAGGACGTGCTGCGCGGGCAGGCCATCGACGAGCTCGTCGCCACAAGGGCGGCCGAGGCCGCGCTCGAGCGCGCCCAGCCGATGACGCAGAACGCCTACAAGGTCCAGGTCGCGCGCACCGCGGTCAAGCGCGCGATCCTGGCTGCCGCACACGCATAGAGGTCGCCATGGCGCATCCTGCCCCGTCTTCCCGCCTCGTGTCGCCCGAGCTGCACTGCCAGCATCTCCGGCACAAGGGCATGTACGTGCTGACCACGCCCGACCCCGACGGGCACCGGTTTACCGGCGGGTCGTACGAGGCCACGGCCTACTGGTGTACCTGCACGCAGAAGGCCGTGGGTCCCGACGGCAATCCGGCGAGCCCGACCCGCTGCGCGATGGGCGGCGGCCGCACGTGCTGCAACTGAACGCCGCCACGGGCGCGCCCCGCCGCTGGCTGCGCGCGGAGGGCGCCGCCATGCTGGCGGCGGCGACCATCGCCTACGGCGCCACGGGGCAGAGCTGGTGGCTGTTCCTGGCGCTGTTCTTCGTCCCCGACCTGTCGTTTGCCGCGTACCTGCTCGGCCCGGCCGCCGGCGCGCTGGGCTACAACCTGCTGCACAGCTACGCCATCCCGCTCGCGTTGATCGCGTGTGCCTCGCTGGCCTGGCCGGACGAGCAGCACGCGGGCGCGTCGGGAGGGAACCTGCGTCTCGCCTGCGGCGTCTCTCTCGTGTGGCTCGCCCACATCGGGTTCGACCGCATGCTCGGGTACGGCCTCAAGTACCCGTCGGCCTTCAGGGACACCCACCTCGGCAGGCTCTGATGCACGACGCGGGCGCTGCCACCGCCTGAACGGCTGCCGGCGACGGCAGCACACGAAGGTCCTACGGACGTGTCGTCAGGAGCGCTCCCGTCGTGAGTACGCCTGCCCCACCATTTCGTGCGTGGCTCGCGTTCGGTCTGCTGTGTCTCGTCTGGGGCACGACCTACTTCGCGATCAAGATTGCCCTCGAGAGCGTGCCGCCGCTGCTCGTCGGCGGGCTGCGGTTCGTGACCGCCGGAGTGCTGCTCGGCACCGCGCTCCGGGCCACGGGCCGGCCGCTGCCGCCGGCGCGCAGCCTGCCGGGCCTGCTGCTCGTCGGGGCGCTGCTGCTCGGCTTCGGCAACGGCGGCGTCACGGTGGCGGAGCAGTGGCTGGCCACCGGCCTGACCGCCGTGCTCGTGTCCGCGACGCCATTCTGGATGGTCACGATCGAGGCGCTGCTGCCGCACGGCGAGCGCCTGACGGCCCGGACCTGCTTCGGCCTCGCGATGGGCTTCGGCGGCATCGTGCTGCTCGTGTGGCCCGACCTTGTCAGCCCTGCCGAAGGCGCGGCCCCCCACCCGGCAGACTGGGGCTACGGCGTCCTCGCGACGCAGCTGGCCTGTGTGGGATGGGCCATCGGGTCCGCCTTCTCGAAGCGCCGGGGGACTGCCGTCGAGCCGCTCACGGCTGCGGCCTGGCAGATGCTCTTCGGGGGGCTCGTGCTGCTCGCGGCAGCCACGGTGGCCGGCGAGTGGACGGCACTGCACTTCACGCCGCGCGCCTTGCTGGCCATGGTCTACCTGCTCGTGGCGGGCAGCCTGCTCGGGTACGTCGCCTACATCTACGCGCTCGGGCACCTGCCGACGTCGACGGTGTCGCTCTACCCCTACATCAACGTCGTCGTCGCCGTCGTGCTCGGGACATGGCTGCTCAGCGAGCCGCTCACGCTGCGCAGCGGCGTGGCCATCGCGGTCATCCTCGCCGGCTCGGCCATCGTCACGTCGGGCCGTGGCAGGCAGAAGCCGGCAGGCGAGGCCCGCGAGCCTGCCGTCGTGCCCGCGGGACCCCGGGCCTCGGCGATGGCTGAGGACTGACGCCGGTCTGTCGTACACTGGACCTTTCTCCCACGAGAGAGGTATCGACATGTCACGTCCGTTGACATCGCTGTCCATCGCCCTGGGCCTGCTGGCATTCGGCGCCGGCGCGGCGGCTGCCGCCGGACCGTCGGAGGTGCGGGGCGAGTACATCGAGGCGCGTACGGCCGAGATCTTCGCGGGCGGCTGCGTCATGAACAGCCAGGCGGAGACCATGGGCAAGCAGGCCGTGCTGGCCTGGCGCGTCACCGACGGCGCCGTGAACGGGGTGGACGTCTCGGGCCTGTCGGTCGTTGCCGCCATTGCCGGGGACCACAACCTCGGCATCCGCGAGATGGGCGGCGCCGCGCCCTCGGACGTCCGCGCGCTCATCTACGTGGACGAGCGGGCCACGGCCGCGCAGCGCCGGGCGCTCGTGTCGCTGACGCGCGTGGCCATCGACGACCTGCCCGTGCGCGTCCTCGACGTCAGGGCGGTGCCCATCACCTTCGAGCGGACCGCGCACGCGGCCGCTGTGTCGGCAGGGGACGCCACGCTGCGCATCGATCCGCACGTGCACCACGACCCCAGCTGCGGCGCCATGAAGTGGTTCCATCCGCTCTCGAAGGGCGCGCAGGCCGAGGTCGGCCTCACCCGCACCCAGGTGTTCTCGGGAGACGCGCTGGGCACGCGCTGGCGTCAGGCCGACCGCAAGTCCGCCTTCGTCGGCACGTTCGCGTTCGGCGTTCCCGGCGACTCGTAAGCGGGCGCGACCTGACGGACGCACGCGGCCGGTGAGCGACAGGACTGCCAGCCGACCCGTGGCCCTCGTGACGGGGGGCGCGCGCATGGGCGAGGCCCTGGGGCGGCTGCTGACCGCCCGCGGGCACGACGTCGTGTTCTCCGCGCGTGCGTCCCGTGCACGGCTCGAGGACGTGGCGCGCCGTCTCGCCGCGGACGGGCACGGGGCGCGCGTCATCGACGCCGACCTGCGCGACCCGTCACGCTGCCGCGCGCTCGTGGCCGAGGCGCACGCCTGGCGCGGCCGCCTCGACCTGCTGGTCTGCCTGGCGTCCGTGTACCAGCGTGTCCCCTTCGACGAAATCACGCCCGAGGTGTGGCGCGACCACCTGGCCGTCGACCTCGACGCCTCATTTCACTGCGCCCATGCGGCCGCGGCCCTGATGGCCGGGGCCGGCAGCGGCCACATCATCCTGTCAGCTGACTGGGTCGCGGCAAGCGGCCGGCCGCGGTACACGGGCTACGTGCCCTACTACGTGGCCAAGGCCGGTGTCGTGGCACTGGCCGAGGGCCTTGCCCTCGAACTGGCGGCCTCGGGTGTCAGGGTGAACGCCATCGCCCCGGGGCCCATCCTGCCGGCGGCGGGCACGTCGGCCGCCGATCACGAGGCGGTCCTCGCGGCGACGCCGCTCGGGCGATGGGGGACGCCCGGCGCGCTGGCCGACGCCGTCGGTGCGCTGCTCGACGCGTCGTTTGTCACGGGCGAGGCGCTGCGCGTGGACGGCGGCAGGCACCTCGCCTGACGCTGCTGCTCACTCGAAGCCCGCGAGCTCGAGGATCCGGTGGAGCGTCCGCTCCGTACCGGTAAGCGGAAGGTTGCTCAGGTAGAAGTGGCGCACGCCGGCGGCGCGCAGCGTCCGCAGGCTGCGGGCGCAGATCTCCTCGGCCGTCGCCCCGGAGGCGAACTCCTCCTGCAGCGCCTCCACCGGCACCGGCATGAACGCCGACAGCATCTGGAGCGTCTTCGGCCGGGCGCTGCGATAGTAGAACACGCCGAACACGCCGGGCATTGCCAGGCCGCGCCGCTCGCCTTCGTCGAGGAAGCGCTCGACCTTGTCCACGTCGTGGTGCGAGACGACCTGCGTCAGGAAATACTCGCCGGTGAAATTCGCGTCGAGCAGGAAGTCGACCTGGCGTGCCGGGTCGCGGTGCGGATTGGCCCAGCCCCCCAGGCGCAGCGCGGGCTGCCGCGCCCGGATGGCCGCGCGCAGCTCCCACGCGTGCGCGACGCATCGCGGCGTCCCGACGGCCTGATCACCGCCGAGCACGACGAGCGACGGGAACCCGTGCAGCTGGGCCCTGTCGGCGTAGGTGAGGCAGTAGTCGAGCGTGTGCTTCGACGTCAGGAACGGGACGATGCGGCTGCGGTCGACCTCTTCGCCAAGGTTCAGCACGAGGTGCCGCAGGTTGTCCTCTTCGGCCGCCCCGACGGCGCTGTCGGTGAGGCAGACGTAGTGTCCGTGACGGACGAGCCGGCGGATGGCGTGATAGGTGTCGATCCACGCGTCCATGCCGGCGGCGGCGCCGAGCTCGGCCCGTGGCGGGCGGAGCTCGACGGCCAGCACACCGGTGGACGACTGCTGGAGTGCGTCGGCAAAGGTGGCCAAGCTACTTGACCTTCTGCTCCTTCACCTTGTAGCCGGCCGGGATCTCGAAGAGCGACGCGTCGAGCGTCTCGTCCGAGATGCGCGTCACCGTCGACGACATCTCGCCGCCGCCGAGCCTCGCGAACATGCCGGCCATCGGTCCGTCGCCCGACATCTTCATGGTCTGCGTGGACTCGAGCGGGATGCCCGCCTGCGACATCTCGCGGTACATCTGCATCATGCCCCGGGCATTGCCGGGGTTCGCGCGGGCCGCACGCGGGTCGCCGAAGAAGAACCCCTTCTCGGCGGCCGCCACGTAGAACGCGGTGTAGTCGGCCACCCCGGGCGCTTCCTTCGACAGCCACGCGGGCCCGGAGATGTTCACGCTCATCTTGATGGGGGCATCGGGCATGCCCGCGTCCACCGTCACCGAGACGTCGTGCCTCGTCGCCGTGTAGCCGGCAATCTCCTTCGTCTCGCCCGTGGACTTCATCTGCACGTTCGGCGTCGCGGTGACGCCGGCCTGCTGGAGGCTCGCCGTCAGCTCCGCCATGTTCCACACCTCCGCCTCCTTCTTGCGGTGGTTGATGGCGATCATGCGGCCGCTCTCGACGTCCATGATCGTGGACGTCTGGTCGCGCCCCATCGTCTGGTCGGTGCGCATCTTCAGGCCCTTGATGTAGGTCACCGTCTCGCCGGACGGGTTCATGCCCATCATCTTGCCCTTCATCTGCGCCACGATCGTGACGTCCGCCTGGGCGGTCCAGGCGCAGGCGAGCACGCCCAGGGCGATGGCGATGTGTCGTACGTGCATGTGTCTCGAAGCCTCCAGTGGGGTCAACGCCACAAGTCGTCGCGGCGCACACTGCAGGTGCGTGCGGCTGGCACCGGCATGAAGCCAGCAGTATAGAATACGACCTCGACCTCTCCGCGCCGGTCGGCGCGATACCCACCCGGAGCCCGAGTTTGGCCGACCTCACCTTCCTCGGCGCCGCACAGACGGTGACCGGTTCCAAGCATCTGCTCAGGACGGCATCCGGTCGCCAGGTGCTGGTCGACTGCGGCATGTTCCAGGGCAGCAAGCCCCTGCGCGAGCGCAACTGGCAGGCGTTGCCCTTCCGGCCGTCCGCGCTCGACGCCGTGGTGCTGACGCACGCGCATCTCGACCACTGCGGCATGCTTCCGCGCCTCGTGGCCGCCGGGTTCAGCGGGCGCATCTTCTGCACGCCCGGCACACGCGACCTGTGCTCGCTGGTCCTGCCTGACGCCGGGCGGATCCAGGAAGAGGACGCGCGGCAGGCAAACAAGCACGGCTACACGCGCCATCACCCCGCCCTGCCGCTCTTCACCGAGAACGACGCGCTGCGCGCGCTCACCCACCTCCAGCCCGTCGGCTATCGCGTGCCCGTGCCCGTCGCCGACGGCGTCGAAGTCGAGTTCATCCCTGCCGGCCACCTGCTGGGTTCGGCCTTCGTCCGCATGACGCTGCACGACGAGCAGCCGCGCACGATCCTGTTCGGCGGCGACCTCGGCCGCTACGACAGGCCCATCCTCCCCGACCCGACGACGGTCCAAGAGGCCGACGTGCTGCTGCTCGAGTCCACGTACGGCGACAGGCGCCACCCGCCCGACGACGAGGGCGCCGGGCTGGCGGAGGTAATCGGCGAGACGTGGCGGCGCGGCGGCAAGCTCGTCATCCCGTCGTTTGCCATCGGCCGGGCAGGCGAACTGCTCTACTGGATCGAACGACTCGAGCGCGAGAAGCGCATCCCGACGATGCCCGTGTTCGTCGACAGCCCGATGGCGGGCGCCGCCCTCAACTTCTACGAGCGGCATCCATCGGAACTCGACGAAGAGGTGCGCCCGACGGCGCGCGGCGAGGCGATGTTCTCGACCAGGCGCCTGACCATCGTCGACACCGTCGAAGGCTCGAAGGCCATTGCCGACGTCGGCGAGCCGGCGATCATCATCTCGGCCAGCGGCATGGCGACGGGCGGCCGCGTGCTGCACCACCTCAAGCGATACCTGCCCGATCCGCGTTCCACCGTGCTGTTTGTCGGCTTCCAGGCCGCGGGCACGCGCGGCAGGCAGCTGTGCGACGGCGCGAACTTCGTGAAGATTCACGGCGAGATCATCAACGTCTCCGCGCGCATCCTCCGCAACGACCAGATGTCCGCGCACGCGGACCACGACGAGATCCTGCGCTGGCTCGGTGGCTTCACCCGGCCGCCCGCGTGCACGTACCTGGTGCACGGCGAACCTGAACCGATGACCGTACTCAGAACCAGCATCGAATCGACGCTCGGCTGGACCGTCGCGACGCCCGCGCACGGCGAGCGCGTGACCCTGCCGTCAGGAGGCGCGCAATGACCGGCCGGCCCGTGCTCCTCGAACGTGTCGGCCCGGCTGCCGTCGTCCAGCTGTATGCCGACGGCTTCGACGCGCTCACGCTGGACGAGAAGCGGCTGGCGTGGCATCTGTACGAAGCGGCGCTCGCCGGGCGCGACATCTACTACGACCAGCGCTGCGCCTCGTCGCTGGCAGTGCGCGACCTGCTCGAGACGGTCTTCGTGCACCGTCACCTGCTGGCGCCCGCTGTCGCCGGGGCGGTGACGACGTACCTGAAGCTGTTCTGGATCAACTCCGGCCCCTACGAGCATCTGACGTCGCGCAAGTTCGTGCTGGCGCTCGACCAGGACACGCTGACCTCGGCGCTGGAGACGCTGGAGGCCGCCGGCGTGCGGCTGCCGCTCGACGATGCGCCCGACGCGGCGGGGTGGGTCGCGACCCACGCGCCGCTGCTCTTCGATCCCGACTGGCGGCCCATGGTCACCTGCAAGAACCCGCCACCGGGAGAGGACATCCTGACGGCCAGCGCCAACAACCTTTACGAGGGCGTGCGGCTCGCCGACCTCGAAGGCTTCGTCGAGCGCTACCCGTTGAACAGCCGACTGGTGCGCGGCCCCGATGGATCGCTCGTCGAGGAGGTCTACCGGATCGGCGGGCGCTACGGCGAGACCATCCGGCGCATCGTCGCGCACCTGACGCTCGCGCTGCGCGTGGCGCCGCCGCCCACGCGCCGTGCCCTGGAGGCCCTCATCGCGTGGTACGAGTCGGGGAGTGACGCCGACAGGCAGGCCTACGACGTCGCGTGGGTCGAGGACGCAGCGTCACGCGTCGACACCATCAACGGCTTCATCGAGGTCTACCTCGACGCCCGCGGCCACAAGGGGGCCTGGGAAGCGCTCGTCTTCTACGAGAACGCCGAACGGACCGAAGCCATCCGCCGCATCGCGCGCCACGCGGCGTGGTTCGAGGAGCGGATGCCGTTCGATCCCGCCTACCGCCGCACCGACGTCGTCGGCGTTTCGGCCCGCGCCATCGACGTCGTGGTGGAGACGGGCGATGCCGGGCCGATGACGGCCATCGGCATCAACCTGCCGAACGACGAGGCCATCCGCGAGACGTACGGCAGCAAGTCCGTGTCGCTGTCCAACGTGATCGAGGCCTACGAGAAGTCGCAGCCGCCGTCGCTGAAGGCCGAGTTCTGCTGGTCGCCGGACGAGCTGGCGCGCGCCGAGCGCTGGCAGGCCGCCGCCAGCGAGCTTGCCACGAACCTGCACGAGGTCATCGGCCATGGCTCCGGCCGCGTGGCGCCCCACGTCGCCAGCCCGCAGGCGGCGCTGCGCGAACAGTACTCGACGCTCGAGGAGACGCGGTCCGACCTCGTCGCGCTGTACTTCATCGCCGATCCGGTGATGGTGGAGCTGGGCCTCGTCGACGCCGCGGATCACCGGGACCTCGTCCTCGCCGAGTACGAGGGCTATACGCGCAACGCCCTCGCCCAGCTCCGGCGCGTGCGGCACGGCACGCACCTCGAGGAAGACCACATGCGCAACCGCCAGGCCATCGTGCACTGGCTGATGGACAACACCGAGGCCATCGAGCGCCGGACGCGAGACGGCCGGACCTACTACGTGATGGTGGACGCCGAGGCGTTTCGCGACGGCGTCGGCCGGATGCTCGCTCTCGTGCAGCGCATCAAGTCGGAGGGCCTCTACGAGGAGGCCCGCACGCTGTTCGAGACCTACGGCGTGCACTTCGATCCGACGCTCCGCGACGAGGTCGTGGCTCGCGTCGAGGCGCTCGACCTGCCCGCCTACACCGGCTTCGTGATGCCGCGGCTCGAGCCCGTGCACGACGCTGAAGGCAGCATCGTCGACGTCCGGGTGTCATACCCGCAGGACCTCGCGACGCAGATGCTCGAGTACTCGTCGCGCTATGCGCTGGCGGAGGAGGACCGGCGCCCGCTCGCGGGCTCCACGCCGGTGAGCTGATGGCTGGCGGTGGCTGCCGACGGGGCCAGCGCCCGTTGCTGGCCGTCACGCTGGTGCTTGCGGCCTGGTCGGGCGCGGCGGCCCAACCGCCCGGCCTCCCCGACGACAGCGCACGCGCCAGCCTGCTCCTCCGGCAGGCCGAGGCCGCCCGGGCCGGCACGGAAGCGCAGCGGGCCGTTCTGAAGGCCGGGCTGTCGGCCACGAACGTGGCGCTGCGCATGCAGGCGCTCCGCGCCGTCGGGCGGCTCGAGGATCCCGCGTGGCTCGACGCCCTCGCGTCGCTGCTCGACGACCCGTCGATCGAGGCGCGGGCGGAAGCCGCCTGGGCCATCGCGCAGGCCGCGTCCACGAGCGACGCCGCGGAAGCCGCGGCCTCCCGTCTCCGGACGCGCCTCGCCGCCGAGCCGGACAACATGGTCCGCGCCGCCCTCGTGACCGCCCTGGGCCGGCTGCCGTACGCGTCGGCACGGGCTGCCGAGGCCGCGGCCGCGACGCTCGACGCCCAGATCGATGCCGGGGGCGCCTCGTCGATGCGCAGCCTCGGCGTGGTGCGTGGCGCGCACGCGCTCGCGCGCACATGCGCACGGCAGCGCTGGCCGTGCGCGCCAGTGGCCTCGCTGCTCGACCGGCTGGTGCGCGACTTCCAGCCCGACCGCTCGACGGCGCCCGCCGTCGCCGTTCGCGTGCGACGCGTCGCGGCGCTCGGCCTGCACGCGCTCGGCGCGATCGACGACGCGGCGATCGACCTGTTGCTCGACGACGAAGACGACCAGGTGCGACGCCTTGGCGCGCTGGCGGCCGCGGCCGATCCGTCGACGTCCGACTCGCGCGCCGCGTCGCTCGCGCGCGACCCTGCGCCGCTGGTCAGGCAGGCGTTCCTCGCGCACGGCGGCCAGCGATGGCCCGAGCTGGCACGCGCGGCCCTGCACGACGCCAACGGGCACGTGCGTCTGGCCGCCATCGATGCCCTCGGCGCCGCCGGTGCCTGCGGCTGTGACGCGTGGCTCGGCGGCGAGGCGGAAGCGTCCGCGCGCTGGCACGAGTACGCCCACGCGCTCGTGGCGACGGCGCGTTCGAACCCTGCTGCTGCCGCGCGTCCCCTCGAGCGCGCGCAGGCGAGCCCGACCTGGCAGGTGCGGATGTACGCCGCGCGTGCGGCAGAGGCGCTCGGCGATGTGCCGCGTCTTCGCGCGCTGGCGCGCGACCCGCATCCGAACGTACGCGCAGCCGCGCTGACCGGCCTCGACGCGCTCGGCCATCGGCAGAGCGACGACCTGCGCCGGGAGGCCCTCGACAGCGGCGACTACCAGCTCGTGCTCACGGCCGCTCGGGGGCTCGAAGGCACTGAAGATCATGCCGCCGCGCGCCCGGCGCTGCTCGGCGCGCTGCGCCGGATCACCGACGAGCGCCGTGACACGTCCCGCGATCCCCGGCTGGCCATCCTCGAGCGCCTGCACGAGGTCGGCGACGAGGCCACGCGCGCCGCGCTCGCGCCGTGGCGTGACGATGACGATCCGGTCGTCGCGGCTGCGGCCACCGCGGTCCTGGGTGGGCGCGACGTGCCGGCGGTCAGCGCGACCGCGCCGGCCCCGATGACCCTGCCCGTGCCGTCACCCGAGGAGATCGCCGCCGACGAGGGCACGCTCGTCGTGCTGTCGCTTGCCGGGCTCGGCGACGTGGTCATCAGCCCTTGGCTTGCCGAGGCGCCGATGAACGCCCTGCGGTTCATCCAGCAGGTCGAGCGCGGCGCATGGGACGGCCTGACGTTTCATCGTGTCGAGCCGGGATTCGTGGTGCAGGGCGGCAGCGTGGGCGCCAACGAGTACGCCGGCGCCGACAGGTACACGCGTGACGAACGCGGTCCGCTCTCGCACGTGCGCGGCACCGTCGGCATTTCGACGCGGGGCCGCGACACGGGCGACGGCCAGATCTTCGTCAACCTGGTGGACAACCCGCGCCTCGACAACGCGTACACGATCATCGGCACCATCGTGGAGGGCCTGTCGCTGATCGACGGGATTCACGAGGGCGCCGTCATCGAGCGCGCGCGGCTGACGAGGCGTTGACGTGACGGACGTGCGTGCACCCGGTCGTCTTCCCGATGAAGCGGTGAGCTTCATCCTCAGGCTGGGGAAGGCCCTGCACACCTACGGCCTCGCGGCCGACGCGCTCGAGGAGGCCCTGAGCGGCGTCACGCGCCGGCTCGGCCTCGATGCCCAGTTCTTCACTACGCCGACGGCGATATTCGCGGCGTTCGGCGCGCCGGAGGAGCAGTCCACGCATCTCATCCGCGTCGTTCCCAGCGAGCCGAACCTGGGGAAGCTCGCGGCGCTGGACGCCGTGACGCGCGCGATCCACGCAGGCACGATCACGCCGCGCGAAGGCATCGAACGGGTGGACGCGATCATCGCGGCGCGGGATCCGTATGACGGCGCGATTGCCATCCTCAGCTGCGGCATCGCGTCGGCCGCCGTTTGCCGCGTGCTCTCCGGCGGGATGGCCGAGGTCGCTGTCGCCGGCCTGGCCGGGCTGCTGGTCGGGATGGTCGAGCGCGCGACGCGCAGGCTGCCGCACTCCTCCTACGTGTACGAGCTTTTCGGGTCCATGACCGTGGCCGTGTTCGTCTCGCTGCTCGCCGCCTTCGGCCTGTCCGTGTCGGTGTCGACGGCCACGCTCGCCGGCGTGATCATCCTGCTGCCGGGTCTCACGCTCACGGTCGCGATGACGGAGCTTGCCAGCCGGCATCTCGCGGCGGGCACCGCCAGGCTGAGCGGCGCGTTCATCACCTTCATCGCGATGGCGTTCGGCGTGGCCGTGGGCAACAGGGTCGCGGCCGCGCTCGCCGGGGTCGCCCCTGCAGTGGCGCCGGAGCCCCTCCTCGAATGGACGCGGTGGGCGGGCGTCGCGGTGGCCCCCCTGGCCTTCGGCATCTACCTGCGTGCGAGGCCTCGCGACCTCGGGTGGATCTGGACGGCGGGCATCGTGGGCTATGTGGCCGTCCGTCTCGGAGCCGACGGGCTCGGCCCCGCGCTCGGCGCCTCAATCGGCTCCCTTACCGTCGGCATCCTCGCGAACCTGTTCGAGCGCCGGCGCCACGGGCCGGCGGCCGTCGCCCTGGTGCCCGGTGTGCTGCTCCTGGTGCCCGGCAGCATCGGCTACCGATCCGTCGCCAGCCTGCTGGACGAGAACGTCGTCGACGGCGTGTCCACCGGGTTCTCGATGATCTTCACGGCGATGGCGCTTGCGGCGGGCCTGCTCATGGCCAATGTCCTCGTGCCTCCGCAGCGGCACGCGAAGTGACGCAAGCCGAGCGCACCCGCCTCGGGATTGCGCGCCGGCGGCGCGCCGCGGCCCGAAGACGTGCAACTGGTGGGGCGCCGCGATCCTGCCGATGACCACTGTGTGAACTGTCCAGGATGCGACGCGCCGATGGCCGAGCTGTCGCTGCCGGCTCACTACGGCCGGACGGTGGTGGTGGACCACTGCGGCACCTGCGGGGGGCTGTGGTTCGACTCGCTCGAGAGCCAGCAGCTGACGGCCGGAGCCACGCTCGAGCTTCTCGATCGCATGGCGACGGCGGACGCGCACGGTACCGTGCGTGAGGCCCCCCGCTGCGCGCGGTGCGGCGAGCGGCTGCGCGAGACGACGGACGTGCAGCGCGGCACCCGCTTCACCTACCACGCATGCCCCGGCCGCCACGGGCGCTTCATCACGTCCTACCAGTTCCTGCGCGAGAAGCACCTCGTCCGCGAGCTGTCGCCGCAGGAGCGGCTCGAGCTGCGGGCCAGCCTCCGGCAGATCAACTGCGTGAACTGCGGCGGCCCCGTGGCGCTCGCCGGCGCACCTGCCTGCGCGCATTGCGGGACGCCAGTGTCCACCGTCGATCCGCGGCAGCTGCGGCGCGAGCTGGAGGCGCTGCGCGAACGCGATGCCAGGGCAGGCGTCGTGGACCCGACGCTGCCCATCCGCCTGGCGCACGAGCGTGCGCGGGCGGAGCGCGCGTGGGCGGCGGAGGGTGGCGCGTCGACCTGGCTCCAGGACCTGCTGCGGAGCGACAGCCACCAGGGGCCGCTGGCGGCCGCCCTGCGCATGCTTACGCGTCAGCTGGGCTGACTGCTTCGCCGCAGAGCCCTGCGGCAGGCTTCCGGTCAGCGCGCGAGCGTGCGGCACGTCAGGCGGGCGCCAGCAGGCGCTGGAGATCCTCGGGATGGTGCGCCCGCTGCATCGCGGCATCGGCGTGCACCATGCCGCTGCGGACGAGCGCCGCGAGCGACTCCTCGAAGGTCATCGAGCCGTGGCGGCGCGTCACGGTGATCTCCTGGTGCAGGTGCTGGAGCTGGTTCTTGCGGATGTGCTGCCGTGCGCCGTACTGCACCATCAGGAGTTCGACGGCAGGCACGAGGCCGCCGCCTTCGCGGGGCAGCAGGGCCTGCACCAGCACCGCGCTCAGCGCCATCGCGATCTCCTGCCGGATCGTCGGCTGCCGCTCCGGCGGAAACGCGTCGGCGATGCGGGCCACCGTGGAGGTGACGTCGGTCGTGTGCAGCGTCGCGATGACGAGATGCCCTGTCTCGGCGGCTGTCACCGCCAGCTGCATCGACTCCGGGTCGCGCATCTCGCCCACGACGATCACGTCCGGCATCTGGCGAAGCGCCGCGCGCAGGGCCGTCGGATAGTCGGGGGCGTCCGAGCCGATCTCGACCTGTTCGACGATCGACCGTTTGTGCCGATGCACGTACTCGATGGGGTCCTCGAGCGTGATGACGTGGCGCGCGTGCTGCCTGTTGATCGTGTCAACGAGCGCCGCGAGCGTCGTCGTCTTGCCGGAGCCGGTGGCGCCGCCGACGAGGACCAGCCCGTGTGACAGCTCCGCCAGACCCTGGACCTGCGCGGGCAACCCGAGCGTGGCAAACGCGGGTATCTGGCGGGGCAGCACCCGCACCGTCGCGGCCGCGCGGCCCCGCTCGTGATGCAGGTTGACACGGAAGCGCCCGACGCCGTCGATGGCGAAGGAGCCGTCGGCGATGCCGCCCTCCGCGTACTGTCGGCGGGCGTGCGGCGGCAGCACCGCCAGCACCCGTGCCTCGATGGCCGGGCCGTCGAGCACGGGACCGTCGAGCCTGACGACGTGCTTGTGGACACGCGCAGCGGGCGGCGCGTCGGCGACAAGGAGCAGGTCGCTGCCGCCGCGGGCGACGACGTCACGACACCACGCGTGCAGGTCGGCCCACGTTCCGACGGGAGCGGGTGCGCCGGCGTCGAGGTCGTCAGCGAAGCTGACGACAGGGTCGGGCTCGGCGTCGGCCGCCGTCTCCGGCGTCGGGTCGGCTCGGGCCGCCCCGAGGGCGTCCAGCTCGCGAGTCAGCTGGTCGAGGTCGTGTTCGCTCATCGTGGCCACGCAAGTGAAGCATGCACGCAGGGGCGAGCATATCGCAGGCCGGCGCTGAAACCGGCAGCCGTGGTCGGTCGTTCTGATCCGTACGTGGTGCTTCGTATACTGCGAAGTCAGCCGCTGGTCCCTACGTCTGCACGTCCCTCGCTACGCCTCATGATCACGAGCTTCGCCTCCCGCCTGCGGCGGCGGCCCCTGTGGCCCGCCGCGATCGCCGTCCTGCTCCTCGCTGCCATCCATGCCGTGGAGGCGCAGTACCGGCTGCAGCCGGTTGCCGAGCACCCGAGCGACGACGCGCTGGGTCTTGCGCTGCGCCGCCTGGCCAGCGTCGGCACGCTGATGATGACCACGGCGCATCCCGACGACGAGAACAACGCGCTGCTCGCGATGTACCGCCATCGCGACGGCCTGCGGACGGTGCTCGTCACCGCGACGCGCGGCAACGGCGGCCAGAACGAGATCGGCCCCGAGCTGTTCGAGGCCCTCGCCGTGCTCCGGACCGAGGAGCTGCTGGCGGCGCATCGCCTCACGGGCACCGAGCAGTACTTCACGCGCGCCGTGGACTTCGGCAACTCGTTCAGCCGCGACGAGACGTTCGAGCGCTGGAACCGCGAGGAAATCCTGGCCGACTACGTCCGCCACATCCGCACGATCCGCCCGGACGTGATCGTCGGGTTCCTGTGGGATCACACGCAGGGCAGCGGCCAGCATCACCAGGCCTCGACGGCCATCACGGCCGAGGCCTTCAGGGCGGCGGCCGACCCGGACAGGTTCCCGGAGCAGATCGCGGCGGGCCTGCGTCCGTGGCAGGCGTCGAAGTTCTTCTACACCGCGCCATTCTTCGGCGGCCAGGCGGTGGAAGTCCCGGCAGACGACATCTGCGTCGTCGACGCCAATGTCTTCGACCCGCTCATCGGCAGGACGTACAACGAGCTCGGATCGGAGGCCCGCAGCCTGCACATGTGCCAGGGCATGCCGCAGCTGTACCTGCTGCCCGGGCCGCTGCCAAGGCAGTACGTGCTGCGCGACACCGTGCTCGAGACGCCGCGGGCCGAGCAGACCAAGGACATCATGGCGGGCATCGACACGCGGATCCGCTCGCTCGGCCGGTTCGGCCTCGGCGGCTCGCCGGCGCTGCCGCTCGCCCTCGAGGCGCTCGAAGGCCAGGTGCGCAACGCGCAGTTCACCTACGAGACCAAGGGGGTCAACGCGGCGAGGCCCATTCTCGCCCAGGTGCTCGGTACCGTCCGCGCGCTGCGCCGGCAGCTGCCGGGCATGCAGCCCGACGCGGCCCTGCGCGAGGAAATCGACATGCGCCTCGAGCGGAAAGAGCGCGAGGCCGAAGAGGCCCTGCGCATCGCGGCTGGCCTGCGCATCGACGTGCTCGCCGACGATGGGCTCATCGTCGCGGGACAGCCGGTCGGCGTCTCGGCCCGGGTGTTTGCCGGAGCTGCGGAGGACGTCAGCGTCAGGAGCGTGACCTTCGAGGGATTCGACGGGAACGCCGACTGCGCGGCGGCCACGGTGGCGTCGCCGCGGCCGTTCGTCTGCGAGGCGACGCTGAGGGTGCCGGCGTCGGCCAGAGTGACCACGGCCTACTGGACGAAGGTGCCCGGGCGCGAGTACTACGACTTCGACCCCGACGTGCCCTTCGGCGTGCCGTTCGCGCCATCGCCCTTCGTCGCGAAGATCGTGCTGTCGCTCGGCGGACACGACCAGACGGTTGCCGTGCCGGTGCAGTACCGCCACGGCGGCAACGTCTTCAGCGGCGAGAAGCGCCACGAGCTCCTGGTCGTCCCGCGGCTGGCCGTCAAGCTCGGGAGCGACGTCCTGGCGTTCCCCGGCGTCGCACAGTCACGCGAGCTGCGCGTCACCGTGACGAATCACGGGAAAGGCCCTGCGGACGCGTCCGTCGAGCTGGCGCTCCCCGACGGCTGGCGGAGCGAGCCCGCCTCGGCGCCCGTCAGCTTCGCCCGCGAGGACGAACAGCTCACCGTGCGGTTCCAGGTGACACCGGACGCGGCGGCGCGGCCCGGCAGGTACGACGTCGCCGCGGTGGCGACGCTCGACGGCGAGCGCTACACCGTCGGGTACGAGACGATCGAGTACCCGCACATCTCGCGTCGGCATCTCGCGGCCGAGGCCCGCGGCAGCCTCCAGGTGCTCGACCTCCAGCCGGTGGACGTGACCGTCGGCTACATCATGGGCGTTGGCGACCTCGTGCCGCCCGCGCTCGAGCAGCTCGGCGCCCGCGTGGAGCTGCTCACGCCCGAGCAGGTGGCCTACGGCGACCTCGGCAGGTATGACGTCGTGATGACGGGCGTGCGGGCATACGAACGCCGCACCGACCTTCGCGCATACAACCAGCGGCTGCTCGACTACGCGGAGGCCGGCGGCACGGTCATCGTCCAGTACAACAAGTTCGAGTTCAACCAGGCGCAGCACGGGCCGTACCCCGGCAAGGTGAGCAGCAATCGCGTGACCGACGAGACGGCGCCGGTGACGGTGCTCGTGCCTGACCATCCGGTCTTCACGACGCCGAACCGCGTGACCGACGAGACGTGGGCCGGCTGGGTGCAGGAGCGGGGTCTGTATTTCTTCGACACGGCCAGCGCAGACGAGCGATACGTGGACCTGATCGAGATGAGCGACCCGTTTCCGAACAACCCGGGAGTCCAGCGGGGCGCGCTCGTCGAGGCCCGGGTCGGGAAGGGTCGATGGCTGTACGTCGGCCTCAACCTGTGGCGGCAGCTGCCGGCGGGCACGCCGGGGGCGTACACGCTCATGGCGAACCTGCTGTCACTCGGCAAATCGTGACGTCGCGAGCGTGTATGCTCCTGTCCTGACATGCATGAGGCGGAACGCGACGACGCCGGCCTCGGACAGGCAGGGGAGCTCTCCGCGCTCGAGCGCATGAGCGCCGGCGACCCCGCAGGGCTCGAGGCGCTCTACGATCTGCACGCCGGGCGGGTCCTTGCGCTTGCCTTGCGCATCCTCCGGCAGGAGGGCGACGCGGAAGACACGGTGCAGGACGTCTTCGCCCAGGCGTGGCGCCTTGCCGCGCGGGGCGATCGCCCGCCCATCCCCGTGGGCACGTGGCTGCTGGCGCTGGCCCGCAGCCGTGCCATCGGCAGGCTTCGCGCGCGGCAGGGCCGTCCGTTCCACGACGACCAGGCGCTGCTCGGGAACGTCGTCCGCGGCGGTGTTCCCGACGTGGCGCTGCACGCCACTCCCGACGAGGTACGTCGCCTCGACGCGGCCCTGGGGCTTGTGCACCGCCCGCAGCGGACGGCGCTCGAGCTCGCGGTCTTCGAAGGCCTCACGCCGGACGCGATTGCCGCAGCGTTGAACGAGCCGTCCTCGACCATTCGAGCCTGGCTCCAGGAAACCATCGCCTCGCTCCATGCCGCCATGCGCGCAGGCGCCGTGCCCGCGTCGGCGTCCACCGCGATGACGGGCCAGGCCGACGAGCTGCGACCCGAGGCCGCGGGCGGCGTCGCCGCAGGTCTGTGGCATGCGCTGGTGCCAGCGGAACTGCCCGCCGGATTGAAGGCGCGTGTGCTGGCCGTCGCCGGTGTGTCCACAACGGGGGCCGACGCCGCACGCCGGGATGCTTCCGCCGGACCGCGGCGGCCCGGCTCGACCGCGCCCGTGCGGACGCGCGTTCCGTGGTGGCTGCCCTATGCCGCCATCGCTGCGGCGCTCGCCCTGCTCGTATACGCGGTGCAGCAGCGCGCCAGGGTCGCGGCGCTCGAGGGCCAGCTCGCCGAGGTCACGACCCGTCTTGCCGGCGTGCAGGCGGACGTGCGCGACGCCCGCGCGCGGCTCGTGCGCGACCAGACCGGCACGTCGGTGCTCGCGGCGGCAGACACCGTCGAGATTCCGCTGACCGGGCGGGGCCCGGCGTCCGGCGCCGTGGCGCGCGCGTACTGGAGCCGCGCGCACGGGCTGGTGCTCGCGGCCACGCGGCTGCCGGACCTGCCGCGCGGGCAGGCCTACCAGATGTGGGTGCTGAATGACGGCCCGCCTGTCAGCGCCGGGACATTCAGCCCGGACGGGGAAGGGCGCGCCATGGCGGTGTTCGACACGCCCGTCTCGCTGCCGCAGCCAACCGGCCTCTCCGTCTCCGTCGAGCCGCAGGGCGGCGCGGGTGCCCCGTCAGGCGACGTCGTCCTCGAGGGCACCCTTCGGCCCGCCGCTCAGGCGCGGCCGTAGATCTGCCGCAGGGCGGCGTGCAGCGTCGGGTAAGTGAACGCAAACCCTTCTGACGTCGCCCGCGCCGGGATGACGCGCTGGCTCGACAGCAGCAGCGCGTCGGCCATCTCGCCGAGCGCAAGGCGCAGCGCCGCCGCAGGCGTCGGCACCACCGCCGGTCGTGCCAGCACCTGCGCGAGCGTCTTCGCGAAGTCGGCATTGCGCACCGGCTCCGGCGCCGCAGCGTTGAACGCGCCCGTCAGCTCTTGGCGCTGGAGCAGGTGGCGGACCAGCCGCACCCAGTCGTCTCTGTGGATCCACGACGTGTACTGCGTGCCGTCCCCGAGCCGCCCACCCGCGCCCAGCCTGAACGGTAGCGCCATGCGTGGCAGCGGGCCGGCCTTCGCGTCGAGCACCATCGCGCTCCTGATGCACGCCACGGTGGTCCGCTCCGAGGACATCGCTGCCGCCGCCTGCTCCCACGCCACACAGAGGCGTGCGAGGAAATCGCTGCCGGGTGCCGACTCCTCGGTCAGCACCTCGTCGCCTCGCGAGCCGTAGTAGCCCACCGCCGAGGCGTTGATCACCCGCCGGGGAGGCACGTCGACGAGCGCCACGGCTTTCGCGAGCGCACGCGTGGACGCCAGGCGGCTGTCCCAGATGCGCACCTTGCGCGCCCCGCTCCAGCGCCCGCCGGCAATCGACTCGCCGGCGAGGTTCACCAGCGCGTCGGCCCCCTCGAGGACGTGCGCCCACGCCGACGGGTCGCCCGCGGGGTCCCATGCCGCGAACGTCACCCCGTCGCTGTCCCCGCGGGGATGCCGCGTCAGCACGACGACCGCGTCGCCGGCGCTCACGCATGCGTCGGCCAGCGCGCGGCCGAGGAACCCGGATCCACCCGCAATCACAACACGCATCCCGACCTCCACCTGGGCATCACACGGCAGCCGCGGCCGACTGCCGGCGGCCTTCCTCGACGTCCACGAGCGTCAGCAGCAGGCCTCCGAGGACGAAGAAGGCGATGACCGAGAGGATGGCTGAACGGCTCGACCCGGTCACCGCGACGGCCACCGCGAACGTCAGCGGCCCGAGGATGCCGGCCGTCCGCTCGCTCACGGCGAAGAAGCCGAAGAACTGCGACGTCCGGTCGCGCGGGATCATGCTCGCAAAGAGCGATCGCGACAGCGCCTGGCTGCCGCCCTGCACGGTGCCGACGAGCACCGCCAGCATGTAGAAGTGCAGGGCCGTGCTCATGAAGTAGCCCAGCACGCTGATGCCCGCGTAGACGGCGAGCGCCACGAAGATGGCCGGCTTGGCCCCGATGGCCGTCGCGAGGCGCCCGAAGAGAAACGAGCACGGGACGCCGACAAACTGCACCAGCAGCAGCGCCGCGATGAGGTGCTCCTGGGCGATGCCGATCTGCGCCCCGTAGAGCGAGGCCATCCGGATGATGGTGCCGATGCCGTCGTTGTAGACGAGGAACGCCACCAGCATGAGGAACGCCTGGCGATAGCGCCGCAGGTGCCTGAACGTCGAGGCCAGGTCGGCGAAGGCCTCGCGCACGGCGTCGCCGATGGCGGCCCTGGCGCGCGGCGGCACCGGCGGCTCCGGCACGCGGCGGAGCAGCGGCACCGAGAAGGCAAGCCACCACACGGCCACGCTCACGAAGGCCACGCGCGTGGCCGTGCCGGCGTCCGGCAGCCCGAACAGGGCCGGCTGCAGGATCCACGCAAGGTTGACGAGCAGCAGCAGCCCGCCTCCGAGATACCCGAGCGCAAAGCCTGCCGACGACACACGGTCGAGGTCCTCGGGCGCCGCGACGTGCGGGAGCAGCGAGTCGTAGAAGGCGATCGACGCGCTGACGGCCACGTTGCCGATCATGAACAGCGCCAGAGCCAGCGCCCAGTCTCCCGTGCCGATGGCCGCCATCGCGGCGGTCGCGGCGACGCCCAGCAGCATGAACGCCGCGAGCAGGGTCTTCTTCATCGCGCGCACGTCGGCGACGGCGCCGAGCACCGGGGCGATGGCCGCGCTGATGGCGAGCGCGACCGTCGTGGCCACGCTGAACCGGAACGCCGAGACGTCGGGCGGCAGGCCGTCCGCCGCGACGCTGTTGTAGTAGATGGGAAAGACCGCCGCCACGATCGTCGTGATGAAGGCGGAGTTGGCCCAGTCGTAGAGCGCCCACGCCCGAATCTCCCGCGTGCCGAGCCCGAGCCGCTCGGCCCAGCGTCGCCCCGCCGTCACCGCAGCAGGCCCCGGCCCAGGAGGAACCCGGCAATGGCGTCGTTCACCTCGCGCGGACGCTCCAGCATCAGGTAGTGCCCCGCGCCGTCGAAGCCACGGTAGTCGAGCGCGGGGAAGAGCGCCCGCAGCCGCGCCTCGGTGTCGGGCGGGTTACCATCGCCGGTCGCCTCGAGCGCGAGGACGGGGACAGGCAGCGTCCCGGGCATGATGACCGGGCCGTCCGGCACGAGCACGTCGGCCATCAGCTCCGCCATCACGCGCGGCGCCGTCGCCGCCATCGATGCGGAGGCCTCGTCCCTGACGGCCGGCGGCGACAGCGGCGTGAACAGGTGCGGGAGCAGCGCCTCGCGCAGACGGCTCGAGTCTGCCGGGTCCACGTGTGCGCCGAGACTGCGCGCCTCGTCCGCGGAGCTCACAAACGGCAGCAGCACGCCGTCCACCGACACCAGGGCGACGACGCGATCGGGCGCCCGCAGCGCGACGTGCCACCCGACCAGCGCGCCGAGGCTGTGGCCGACGACCACGGCGCGCGTCACGCCGGCCGACTGCAGCGTCAGGTGGACGGCGTCGGCAAGTCCGGCGATCGTGTGCGCGCCCGGCGAGACATCGCTGAGGCCGTGGCCGGGCAGGTCGACAAACAGCGCGCGCCGGCCTGTCGCCAGCGGCGCCTGGTCGCGCCATTGCCTCGCGTTGCCCCCAAGCCCGTGCAGGAAGACCAGCGCGTCGCCCCCGGCGCCCACGTCGAGGTAGTGAACGCGCCCGAGCGGCGTCGGCGCAAAGCGTGAGGCACCCGGCGACGCGTCCTCGGCCACCTCGCGCTCGTCGGGCGTGACGCCCAGCACGGTGACCGACGTCGTCGCCCATGCCGTCCGCTCGCGCGACAGCCAGGCGGGCACGTTGGCCGGTGGCTCCGCGCCGGGCAGGTCGGGCCTCGAGAGCCAGACCTCGACGTTCGCGAGGTCGTCCCCCTGGCTCGGCGGCACTGTCGCACGCCAGGTGAGGCCCTCACGCGGGACGTTGACGTGCCGCGCCTGCCACCGGCCTTCGCGCGTCCGTCCCGGGAGCGAGGTGTACGTCGGCACCACGGCCTCTGGCGTCACGAACCGGACCGTCAGGCGGTCGAGGTCGTGCGCGCCGATGGTGACCTCGATGTCGGCGGCGTCGCTGCGCCGCGTGACCTGCGCGGTGACACGGGCCGGCGGCGGCGTTTCGGCGGGCGGCACCTCGGCCTCGAACGCGAACGCGCCCGCGGGCCGCCACGGGTCGCTTTCGGCGGCAGCGATCGGGCGCCACTCGACGTTGCCCAGGCCCTCGCGCACGTCAACGCCCGGCTCGTTGCTGCCGAGGCGCCAGAACGTGCGGCCGCGCACGCGATCGTCCACGTGGATCGCCGTCCGCCGCTGCGGCTGCTCGGCGGTGTAAGCCGGCGCCACCAGCACGAGCACGGCAGAGACCACGACACCGACGGCGAGGATGCTGCCGGCGAGGCCATGGCGCAGCCGCAGCGTCAGGCGATTGACGAGTACGGCCAGCACCGGCGGCCACAGCAGCGTCCCGAAGGCCATGAACAGCGCCGGGAACAGCCATGCCGGCGTCACGAGCGACAGGCGTGCGAGCGCCGCGACCGAGAACGTCAGCAAGGCCCAGGCGTCAGGCGCCAGCAGGGTCCAGACGACGGCGGCCACGACGGCCGAGGCCGCGCGGCCGACGCCAGGTTTGCCGGCGCCGAGCGGCACCAGGAGGCCCGCGACGGTCAGCGGAACGGTGACGAGGTACGCGGCGCCCTCGGCGAAGACGCCCAGCAGCACCGCGAGCCCGATCCACACGGGGAACGCGGCGAGCCAGACGGCGGCCGGCGTGCCCACGGGCCGGAGGCGCTCCGGGAGCAGCACGGCCACCCGCCGGAGCGCCCACGTCAGGGCGACGACCGTCACGGTCATGAAAAGGAACAGCCGCCACGGCGACGCGTGCCACGGGTGCAGCTGCGCGCGGGCAACGCGCAGCAGCCAGACCGAGCCGCACAGCGTCAGTGCCACCGCGCCCGTCGCGGCAGTCGCCCATGCGAGGGTCACGACCAGCGGTACCACGCCGGCCGTGCGCACCAGGTGCCGCGCGATCACCACCAGCGCGACGAGGCCGAGCACGACGGCGAGGATGGTCAGGACGCGCGCAGCCGTCTGGCCGAGCACGAACCCGCGGCGCTCCAGGACCGAGAAGTAGACCGACGGCGTCTCGTGTGCCTCGAGCGGGCCTTCGTCGAGCCGCTCGACGATCGACACCACGTTGTCGCCGATCGCGGTCAGGGCGCGCAAGACGATGCGGTCCGGGCGATCGCGGTCGGTGTGGTAGGCGTGGCTGTCACCAACGGCGGCGAAGTTCAGGCCGTGGATGCCGAGCATGCCCAGTACCGTCGCGTCGGTGTCGTTGGGCAGGGCCTTGTACACCGGCAGCATGTACGAGCCGCCGCGCGGGCGGGGCGCCTCGGCCCAGGCGTGCAGCGCGGGTCCGGTCCCGGCGCCGGTTTCGAACAGCGGCACGGGCCCCCGCGTGCCGATGGCCTCGACGTTGAGGTAGGTACGCAGCCGCGCGCGCACCTCCGCGTCGCGGACGAGCGCGCGCGCGCCCATCAGGCCGTCCTCCTCGCCATCGGTGAGCAGCACCATCAGGCTGTAGCGGGGGGTCGGCCTGCCGGCGAGCACGCGGCCAGCCTCCAGCACCGTGGCGACGCCAAACGCGTCGTCGCCGGCGCCCGGTCCCATGGGCACGCTGTCGTAGTGCGCGACGAGGCCTATCGCGTCGGGAAGCTGTCCCTGTTTGATGGCGATGATGTTGGCGACGCGCGCCGTGACGCCGGCCTCCGGCCACTGCGCGTCGGCCTCCTGCACGCGGACGTCGAACCCGTAGAGCTGCAGTGTCTCGATCAGGTAGGCGCGTGCCTGCTCGTTGGCGCGGCTGCCGGCGGGACGGCTGCCGATGGCGCCGGCGAGCCGCTCGACGTGGGCCCTGGCGTGCTGGGCGTCGAAGCGCGCCTCGGGGCTGCCGCATGCCGCAGCGAGGACGGCGAGCCCGAGGAGTGCCGCGAGGCGCCCACTCGCGCGGCGCGGCTGCCGCCGGTGCCGAAGCCAGACCATGCGGCAGACTGTAGCAGAGGGCATGGCGCGCGCGTCAGGACCTCGCCTGCTGCGAGGGCGCGTCAGGCGGGCGGGTCGATCTTCAGGCGGCCCGTATAGATCGCCATGCCGACCACGGCATCGACGCCCATCCTGTCGAGCGTGTCGATCTCGTCCTGCGTCGTGATGCCCCCGGCGGCCACGACGCGGCGGGCGGTCGCCCGGCGGACGGCCTCGACCGCGTCGAGCGGGATGCCCTGCATGAGGCCCTCCGTGTCGACGTGCGTGTAGAGGAACTCGTCGCAGTACGGCTCGAGCGCCCGGGCGGCCTCCACGGCCGTGACGTTGGTGGCTTCCTGCCACCCGCGGATCGTCACGCGCCCCTGGGAGCTGTCGACGGCGGCGATGACGTGTTCGCGCCCCACTGCCTCGGCGAGCCGGCGCGCGAAGTCGAAGTCGATGTCGCCGTCGCGGAACAGCGCCGACGACACGATCACGTGCGTCGCGCCGAGGTCGAGCACCTGCCGCGCCCGCTCGATCGTGCGGATGCCGCCGCCGACACGACACGGCCGGCGGCTACAGATCGCGCGTATCAGCGCTTCGTTCGCGCCGGTCTCCATGGCGGCGTCGAGATCGATGAGCTGGAGCTTGGGGAACGCGGCAAAGCGCGCGAGCCAGCCTTCCCAGTCGTCGGTGGCCAGGGCAAGGCGCTTGCCCTGCACCAGCTGGACGACCTGGCCGCCCTTCAGGTCGATTGCGGGAATCAGCATGTCGTCTGAAACGCAGCGCGGAGGCGTCAGCGCCTCACCGGAATCCCGGCAGCCGCGAGGTGGGCCTTGAGGTCGGCGACCGCGTGCTCGCTGAAATGGAAGATCGACGCGGCCAGCGCGGCATCCGCCCGCCCCTCGGTGAACACGTCGACGAAGTGGGCAAACGAACCGGCCCCGCCGGACGCGATGACCGGGATGGGCACGGCTTTCGAGACGGCTGCTGTCATGGGCAAATCGAAGCCGCTGCGCGTGCCGTCCTTGTCGATCGACGTCAGCAGGATCTCGCCGGCGCCGCGGTCCGCCGCCTCGCGGGCCCATTCCACCGCGTCGTGGCCTGTCGGCGTCGAGCCGCTCTTCACGTAGACCTCGAAGTGATCGTCCCGCCACGACGCGTCGATGGCGACGACCACCGCCTGGCTGCCATAGCGGTTCGCAAGCGACGTGATGAGCGACGGGTTGGCGACGGCGGCGCTGTTGATGCTGACCTTGTCGGCGCCGGCCTCGACGGCGGCGTCGGCGTCGGCTTCGGACGCGATGCCGCCGCCCACGGCCAGCGGGATGAACAGCTCGCGCGCGACGGCCGACACCGTGCGCGCCATCGTGCGGCGCTTCTCGAGCGTGGCGGTCACGTCGAGGATGACCAGCTCGTCGATGCCCTCGGTGTTGTACCGGCGGGCGAGTTCGGCGGGATCGCCCGCCGCGCGCAGGCCCTCGAAGTTGACGCCCTTGACGACCTGGCCGTCCCTGACGTCGAGGCACGCGATGATTCGCTTCGACAGCATGGCTACCCCGCGATGGCGACGAAGTTCCGCAGCATGCGGAGGCCGACCTCGCCGGACTTCTCCGGGTGGAACTGCGCGCCGAACACGCGTCCGCGCTCGACGACGCTCGGGAAGCGCACGCCGTGCGTCGTCCAGGCGACCGTCGCCTCGCTGTCCGGCGCGACGTAGGAGTGGGTGAAGTACGCCTGTGCGCCGGAGGGCACGCCGTCGAGGAGCGCGGACGGCCTCTCGTTGCGCTCGAGCGCGTTCCAGCCCACGTGCGGCACCTTGCACGGAAAGGCCGACGCGTCATCGGCGCCGGGTTCCAGCAGCACGCAACGCCCGGGCAGCAGTCCGAGGCCCGGCACCTCGGGCGCTTCCGTGCTGCCCTCGAACAGGAACTGGAGGCCGAGGCAGATGCCGAGCAGGGGCATGCCCGCCTCGACGCGGGCCCGCAGCACGCGGTGCCAGGCTTCGTCCAGGGCGGCCGTGGCGTTGAAGTGCCCGACGCCCGGCACGATCGTCGCCGTGGCCCGCTCGAGGTCCGCCGGCGACTCCGGCGTGAAGATCCCGGCGCCGACGGCCGCCAGCGCCTTCCGCACGGACGTCAGGTTGCCCGCCTTGTAGTCGATGAGCGCGATCACGTCAGAGCAGCCCCTTGGTGCTCGGCAGCGCCCGCAGCATCTGCCGGTCCTTCGCGCACGCCACACGCATGGCCCTGGCGAAGGCCTTGAACACCGCCTCGATGCGGTGGTGGCTCGAACGCCCGTACATCACCTTGACGTGCACGTTGGCGCGCGCTCCCTGCGCGAACCCCTCGAAGAAGTCGTGCAGCAGCTCCGTCTGGAGGTCGCCGACCACCCGCACGCGCAGGCCGAGGTCGACGACGGCGTGGGGCCTGCCGCTCAGGTCGACGGCGGCGATGCCGAGCGTCTCGTCCATCGGCATCAGGAAGTACCCGGCGCGGTTGATGCCGACCTTCGAGCCGAGCGCCTTCGCGAACGCCTCGCCGAGGGCGATGCCGACGTCCTCCACCGTGTGGTGCTGGTCCACGTCGAGATCGCCTGTCGCCTTCAGCTTCAGGTCGAAGCCGCCGTGCTTGGCAAACAGCTCGAGCATGTGGTCGAGGAACCTGATGCCGGTGCTGACCTCGTACCGTCCCTTGCCCTCGATGCCGAGGGTGATCCGGATCTGCGTCTCGCGGGTCTCGCGGACCACTACGCCCCTGCGCACAGAATCTCCTCCATGGCGGCAATGCACTGCGCCGTGTGCTCGACGAGTCCCGTCGTGATGCGGATGCAGCCCTCGCACCCCGGCTGGCCGTGCCTGTCGCGGACGTAGATACCCCGCGCCTCGAGTCCGTCGAGCAGGGCCTGCCGCCGGTCGCCGGCCCGGACGAGGACGAAGTTGGCGTCGCTCGGGACGTAGCCGAGGCCCAGCCGATCGCACGCGGCGTAGAGCAGCGCCTTCGACTCGCGCGTCTGCCGGATGTAGTCGGCCGTGTACGCCGTGTCGTCCATGGCGGCCGTCAGCGCGGCTACCACGAACACGTTCAGGCTGTACGGCGGCACCACGCGGCGCAGCCGCCTGATGGTGGCCGCGTCGCCCATCAGGGCCCCGGCGCGGAGGCCGGCCAGCCCGTAGGCCTTCGCGAACGTCCGGCCGACGACGATCGACGGCGGAAACACGACGCCGGAAGCGCCGGCCCGCGCGCGGACGTCATCGAGCCACGACGTCTCGGCAAACTCCGCGTACGCCTCGTCGAGCAGCAGCAGCGCGTGCGGCGGCAGCAGGCCTGCGAGCGCGCGGATCTCGTCGGCCGACAGCGACAGGCCCGTGGGGTTGCCCGGGCTTGTCGCAAACAGCAGGCCCGTGCGCGGCGTCACGGCCGCGCGCACGGCCTCGACGTCGAGGGCGAAGTCCGGGCGCGGCGCGACGCGCACGAGCGTGCCGCCGACCGCCTCGACCACGTCCGCGTACATGCCGAACGCCGGCTCGAGGACGATGGCCTCGCGGTGATCGTCGCGGAGCCAGGCGATGGCCGCGGCGAGCAGCCCCTCGTCGAGGCCATTGGTAAGCAGCAGCTGATCGGCCGCGATGCCGAACCGCGCCGCGACGTCGGCGTGAAGCGGGCCGTAGTCCTGATACCTCGCCACGTCGGCGGCGCTCACGCGGCGGATGGCCTCGAGCACGCGTGGCGAACAGCCGCCCGTGTGCTCGTTCAGGTGCAGCCGCAGCGCGTCGGCCGGCGCGTCCGCCCTGTCGTACTCGTGGCTCGTGCTCACGTCCGTCCCCGCCGGCGGGTGGCGGCCGCCGCAGCGGCGGCCGCACGTCGCCCGGGCACGCCGAGGGCGTCGAGCCGCATCTGCACCGAGGCCGCGTGGGCCGTCAGGCCCTCGGCGTGGGCGAGCGTCACGGCCGTCGGCCCCACGCGCGCCAGGCCCTGGGCCGTGAGCCGCTGGACGCTGGTGATCCGCACGAAGTCGGAGGCGTGCAGCCCGCCGCGGAAGCGGGCGGCGCCGCTCGTCGGCAGCACGTGGTTCGACCCGATGGCGTAGTCGCCGGCCGCCTGCGCGGTGAACGGCCCGATGAAGACCGCGCCCGCGACGGTGATCAGCCGCGCCGTGGCCTCGGAGTCGACGACGAGGTGCTCCGGGGCGATGCGGTTCGCGAGCGCCGCGGCCTCGGCCAGGGTACGCGTGAGGATGATGCCGCCGTTGCGGCGCAGGGCCTCGGCGGCGGGCCCGTCGGCGGGCATCTGGCGCGTCACGGCTTTCGCCACGGCGCGCGCGAGCCTCGCGCGTGGCGTCAGCAGCAGCGCCCGCGCGTCGGTGTCGTGCTCGGCCTGCGCGATGAGGTCGGCCGCGATCCAGTCGGGGGCGCCCTCGACGGCCCCGATCACGATCTCGCTGGGACCCGCGAAGAAGTCGATGGCGCAGTCGCGCGCGACCTGCGCCTTCGCGACCGCGACGTATGCGCTGCCCGGGCCGACGATCTTGTCCACGCGCGGCACGGTCGCGGTGCCGTACGCCATCGCGGCGACGGCCTGCGCCCCGCCCACCTGGAAGAACCTGTCGACGCCGGCCTCGATCGCGGCGGCCATGACGGCCGGCGCAGGGGTGGGGCAGCAGGCGATCACCTCCGGCACGCCTGCCGCGCGCGCCGGGACGGCCGTCATCAGCAGCGACGACGGCAACGGATACCGTCCGCCGGGCACGTAGCAGCCCACGCGTGCCAGCGGCGTCACGCGCTGCTCGACGGTCACGCCCGGCGCGACCGTCGTCCGCTGGCCGCGCGGCACCTGCGCGCGCGCCACGGTGCGGATGTGACGGGCCGCGGCGCGGATGGCGGCGCGGACGTCGCGCGGCGCCTCGGCCGCCAGGCGCTCCATCTCGGGCCGCGTCACCTCGACGTGGCCTGTCAGCCCGTCGAGGCGCGACGCCCACGCGCGGAGCGCGCGGTCGCCATCCTCGCGCACGTCGGCGATCACGCGCCGCACGCGCTTCTCGACGCTCGAGAGATCCGCCGGCTGCTGCGTCACCAGCGCGTCGACGGCGGCGGTGTCGGCCGACGGGACGATGCGAATCAGGTCGTCCATGCGCTACATCACGATCTTGTTGAGCGGGTACTCGACGATGCCTTCCGCGCCGAGCGCCTTCAACCGCGGGATGAGGTCGCGGACCGTCCGCTCCTCGATGATGGTGTTGAGCGCCACCCAGCCGTCATCGGTCAGCGGCGATACCGTCGGGCGGCGCAGCGCCGGCAGCTGGGCGAGGATGCTGTCGAGTGCGTCGCGCCGCACGTTCAGCATGATGCCGACGCGGCCCTGCGCCTCGATCGCGGCGCTCAGCAGCAGCGCGATGTTCTCGATCTTCGTGCGCTTCCACTCGTCGTCCCACGCCGCGGGGTTCGCGATGAGCTGCGTGTTCGACTCCATCACGGTGTCGAGGATGCGCAGCCTGTTGGCGCGCAGCGTCGACCCCGTCTCGGTGGCCTCGACGATGCCGTCGGCGAGGACGGGCGGCTTCACCTCGGTGGCGCCCCAGGAGAACTCCACGGTCACGTTGACGTTCTTGCGCGCGAAGTAGTCCTGCGTCACCTTCACCAGCTCGGTGGCGATGGTGCACCCCTCGAAGTCCTCGGCCTTCTCGAAGCGCGACCCCTCGGGCGCGGCCAGCACCCACTTCACCCGGCCGAAGCTCTGCTTCGAGTACACGAGGTCCTGCACCCGGACGACGTCGGTCCGGGTCGTGATGAGCTGTTCGGCGATCCAGTCCTGGCCGGTGAGACCTGCGTCGAGCACGCCGTCGGCCACGTAGCGCGCCATCTCCTGCGCGCGGATCAGCATGCACTCGAGCTCGGGGTCGTCGGTGCCGGGGAAGTAGGAGCGCGAGCTCACGTAGATGTTGAAGCCGGCCCGCGCGAAAAGCTGCACGGTGGCGTCCTGCAGCGACCCCTTGGGGATACCCAGCCGCAGCTTCACTGTCCGTTCTCCAGTGGCGTGAAGAAACACGAGCGGGCGCCCGTGTGGCACACGTTGCCGTCGCCGAGGCGCCGCACCCGCGCGAGGAGCGTGTCGTTGTCGCAGTCGGTGTAGAGCGACACCACCTGCAGCCGGTTGCCCGACGTCTCGCCCTTCGTCCACAGCGCGTTGCGCGTCCGGCTGAAGAAGGTCACGTACCCGGTGGCGCGCGTCCTGTCGAGGGCCTCCTGGTTCATGAAGCCCACCATCAGCACTTCATTGGTCGTGTCGTCCTGCACGACCGCAGGCACGAGCCCGTGAAACTTGTCGAAGTCCATGACCGTCCCCGGTGTCCGTCCGGACACCCCAAACACACGAAAGCCCCGCCGGAGAGAACCAGCGAGGCCGCGTCGAGAACCCTTGAATTGCTGAGCGTGTCAGCGGGCGCACAGACCATCACCGGTCCCACGAGTCGTGGGGGCGTGGTGGTGATGGTGATGATGCGTGAAACGCGCGCGCCGCATGGCCCTAGAAGGCTAGCGCAGCGACAGCGGCGGTGTCAAACCGCGAGCGGCAGCGGCCGCAGCTACGGCTGAGGGTCGAGTGTCGCGGTGACCAGCACCGGCAGGTGGTCCGACGCGTCGGTCTGGATCACGCGGGCCTCGACCGGCGTGAGGCCGCGCAGCAGTATCCAGTCGATGCGGCGCGTGGGCGACGCCACGGGAATCGTGAAGCCGTCGCCCTTGCCGACCGCCGCCCAGGCGTCGGTGGCGATGGCGGTCAGCGTCCTGTGTGCCTCGCTGCCGGGGACGTCGTTGAAGTCGCCCATCATGATCACCGGGCCGTCGCCCCACTGGCCGACCATGTCCACCATCTGGGCGGCGCTGCGCGGCCGCTGTGCGCTGTCGCGCCTGTGGTCGAAATGCGTGGTCAGCACCAGCACCCGACGGCCGCCGACGTCGAGCACCGTCTGGAGCACGCCGCGCTGCTCGCCGCCCCCGACAGGGTCGAGCGGACGGTTGCCTTCCGACACGATGGGGAAGCGCGAGAGCAGCGCGTTGCCGTAGTCGCCGCCCTGCAGGTCGATGTTCTTGCCGAACGCATGGCGGAGGCCGGTGAGGTCGGCAAGCTCCTTCACGATGTCGCGGCGGCCCGTGCGCTCCACGCCGCGATCCACCTCCTGCAGCCCGACGATGTCGGCGTCGGCGTCCCGGATGACGCGGGCGACACGCTCGAGGTCGAGCCGGCCGTCGAGCCCCTCGCCGTGGTGGATGTTGAACGTCATGAGGCGCAGCGGCGCGGCGTCCTGCCTGGTGGCCAGCCGCCCGGACATCCCCGGCGACTGCGCGGCGGTTTCGCTGGCCGTCCCGCCGGCGGCGGCCAGGCCGACGGCTGCCGCCATGGCGACGCCGGTCCGGCCGAGGGCAGCGAGCAGTGCGCGGCGGTGCATGGGTCAGGACCTCCCGAGCAGCACGGCGAGTGCCGCGTGCAGCGTCCGCACGTTCGTCTCCGTCGCGCCCGCGCCCATCAGCCCGACGCGCCAGATCTTCCCGGCGAGCGGCCCCAGGCCGGCGCCGATCTCGATGTTGAAGCGATCCCGCAGCGCGGTCCGCACCTTCGCATCGTCGATGCCGTCGGTGAGCTGCACGGCGTTGAGCGTCCAGAGCCGTTCGCCTTCGGGCGGCAGCAGCGACAGGCCGAGGTCGGTGACGGCCTCGTGCATCAGGCCGTGCACCGTCCGGTGCCGGGCGCTGCGCGCCTCCATGCCCTCGTCGTCGATGACCCGCAGCGCCTCGTGCAGCGCGTAGACGAGCGGCGCCGAGATCGTGTGGTGATACTTGCGGCTCACCCAGTAGTCCTCGAGCAGCCGCAGGTCGAAGTAGAAGCTCTGGCTGCGTGCCTGCTCGCGGGCCCTCGCGCTGAAGGCGACAGGCGCCATGCCCGACGGCGCGCCGATGCCCTTCTGGCTGCAGCTGTAGATGGCGTCCACGCCCCAGCGGGCCATCTCGACGGGGTGCGCGCCGAGGGAGGTGACGGCATCGACGATCGTGAGTGCCCCGTGTGCGTTCGCCAGCGCCGCGACCGCCTCGACCGGGTTGAGCACGCCCGTCGAGGTCTCGGCGTGGACGATCGTCAGCACGTCCGCCTTCTTCTGGCCGAGCGCCGCCTCGACCGCGGCCGGGTCGACGGCGCGGCCCCACGGGGCCTCGACGCGGGTCACGCTGGCGCCCATCCGCTCGCACGTGGACGCGAGGCGTTCGCCAAAGTACCCGTTGACGACCGACAGCACCTGCTGTGCGGGCCTGACCAGGTTGGCGAGCGTCGTCTCCATGCCCGACGAGCCCGTGCCCGAGACGGCAAACGCGATGCCGCCCTCGCCCACGCCGAACAGGCGGCCCAGCCGCTCGCGGATGTCGTCGAGCAGCGCCATCATGTCGGGGTCGAGGTGGCTGAGCGACGGCGCCGCCATGGCGCGGGCGACGCGCGGCAGTACCGGACTCGGGCCGGGGCCCAGCAGCAGACGTTCCGTAGCAGGCAGCATCATGGGGTCAGGTCTCTCGATGGCTCTCGTCGGGGTCAGGTCTCGCACCGGCGCTCCCTGGGGTCAGGTCTCGCTTCGCGGACGTGGCAATTCCTGCCATGGTGTCACGAGCCCGGCCGCCATCCGCGCGGCAGGACCCGGGCCTCCGTGCCTCAGCGCCTCGACTGGCCGTCCGGTGCGCCCGCGATCATATCGCCCCGGGCGCGAGCCACGACACCGCGGCACCTCGGCACATGACACGCCGGCGCTGTTCAGCTGTCGACGCCGCCCTCGCGCACCAGGTTCGCGGCGATGGTCACAAGCGCGATGGCGGCGGCCGGCGACAGCAGCCAGGGCGCCTCGCGCAGCACGCGCAGGTTGAACGACTCGCGCAGCAGCGTCCCCCACGACGGCGTCGGTTCGGCAAACCCGAGACCGATGAACGAGAGCGTGGCCTCGGCGACCACGAAGGCCGGCAGCAGCAGGATGGCCTGCGTCGCGAGGAAGGGCAGGACGGCAGGCACGAGGTGCCGGCGCAGCACGTGGAGATCCGACGCGCCGAACCCGCGCGCCGCCTCGACGTACGCCTGCCCGCGCTCGCTGACGACGATCGCGCGGACGCCGCGTGCCACCGACGGCCATCCCGCGAGGGCCAGCACGCCTGCCATCAGCGCAAAGAGCGCAGCCGGCGACAGGACGAGCGGCAGCGCCGCCCGGAACAGCAGGATCACGTACAGCGCAGGCAGCACGACGAGCAGGTCGCTCACCCCCATCAGGAGGGCATCCACCCAGCCGCCACGCCACCCCGCGACGAGGCCGACGATGAGGCCGAGCGCCGTGGCGCCGCCCACGGCCGCAGCGGCGAGCCCGAGCGAGTAGCGGCCCCCGTGCAGCAGCCGCGACCACACGTCGCGCCCGAGCCCGTCGGCGCCGAGCAGCAGCAGCGGATGCGCGGTATCGGCGCTCGTGACGATCCGGCCTTCGTCGAACCACCGCAGGGGCAGCGGGTCGCCCGTCACGTAAGTGCGCGCGAGCCTGTCGGTCAGGATCAGCCGCGGCACGTGTGGCAGCCGCCAGCCGCCCCCGGCGTCGCGCATGCGCGGCATCATCGGCGGTGCGAACGGATGGCTCGGATACTGCGCCGACGTCGCCTGCGGCGACAGCACGGGCGCGCCGAGCGCGCCGAGCGCCGTCAGCCCGAGCAGGACGAGACCCGCGCCCCGTGCGCCGCCCATCCTCATGACGCCGCCGCACGCGGGTCGACGGCCGCCAGCACCACGTCGGCGACGAGCACGACCAGGCCGACGAGCATCGCGGCGGCCGCGGCGCAGGCGGCCGCGAGGTCGGCGTCACGCGCCAGCAGCGCGTCGTAGGTGAGGCGTCCGAGCCCGGGCCAGTCCGTCACCAGCTCCACGGCGAGCGATCCGCTCACCAGCTGGCTGCCCACGAGCGACAGGACTCCGAGGACCGCCGGCAGCGACAGCGGCCATGCGTGCCGCCACGCCGCCTGCCGCTCCGACAGGCCCCGCGCACGCGCCGCCCGTACGCAAGGACCTGCCATCACGTCGCGGAACGCGCTGGCCTGCAGCCGCTCGACGAGCGCCGCGGCCGGCAGCGCCAGGGCCAGCACCACGACCAGCAGGGTGGGCACCTGCAGGCGTGCGAAGAGCACGGCCAGCACCATCGCGAGCACCAGCGACGGCACCGACACGATCACGAGCGCCACGGCGCCGGCAAGGCGGCGGGCGAGCGGATGATGGAGGCGGGCGGTGGCCAGGCCCGCGGGCATCCCGATCGCCATCGCCGCGGCCAGCGCAAGCGCACCGGCCAGCAGGGTGCGCCCGGCGCGCTCGGCGACCAGCGGCAGCACGGGGACACCGAAGCGGGTGGACGTGCCGAGGTCGAGCACCAGCGCGCGGGCAAGGCGGACGCGTAAGCGTTCGGCGACAGGACGATCGACCCCAAGCCGGGCGCGCTCGGCGTCGTAGGCGTCGGCGCCGAGGCCGCGTGCCTGGTATGCCGCGTCGCCCGGCGCGAGCGCCGTCAGCAGGAACGCGCCGAGAAAGGCGCTCGCTACCAGCGCGGCGAAGAACGGAAGGCGGAGCACCGCCGCTCGCAGCATGCCACCTACCGTACTCCGATCTCGGCGGCCTGCCACAGGACCGGCGGCGCGAGCAGGCCGGGGCGGACCCCCGTCAGCCGCCCGCTCACGGCGACGTGCACGCGCGGCGCCGCGAACGCGATGGTCGGCAGCTCGCGATGGTGCAGGCGCAGGACGTCTCCGAAGAGGCGCGTGCGGTCGTCGATGTCCGTCGTCGCGACGTGGGCGAGGAAGAGACGGTCCATCTCGGCCTCCCATGCCGTCGCCGGGGACGTCTGGGCCGGATGCCACAGGTGCAGCTGGCCGGACGACAGCCAGAACTCGCCGTAGCCGGCCGGGTCGGTGTCGGTGGCGGGGAGGGCGTGATACATGGCCTCGTAGGTGCCCTCGCCGAGGCGGCCGAAGAGGCTGCGCGCGTCGAGCGCCACGATGTCCATGTGGAGGCCCACCTGCCGCAGCGCCTCCTGCACGACCGTCATCGCGCGCTGGCGCGACGAGTGGCCCTGCTGAACGAGCACCGCGAAGCTCGCCCGCCGGCCCGACGGGTCGTCGCGCAGGCCGTCGCCGTCGCGATCGACAAGGCCCAGCCCGTCGAGCAGCGCCGCGGCGCGCTCGCGCGAGAACTCGCGCGGCTCGATGTCCTCGACGTGCCACTGGCGGTTGCCCGGCGTCACCGGGCCGGTGACCGCCTCGGCCTCGCCGTGGAACACCGCGTCGATGAAAGCCTGGCGATCCACGGCATGGCTGATCGCCTCGCGCAGCGCGCGCTCGCGCAGCCAGGGCTTGTCGCGGGTCGCCCGCGCGTCGGGATTCAGGTTGAACCAGAGGAGATCGGGCGCGAGCGACACGCCGAGCTCCGTCACCTGGAGGACGCCCTCGTCGGCGAGGCGCCGCGCCTCGGGGACGTCCTCGGGCCGCAGGTCGCCGGTGGGGATGTCGAGCTCGCCCGAGGCCAGGGCCAGCATCTCGGCGTCCTGCGAGGCCATCAGCCGCAGCTCGAGGCGGGTGACGCGCGGGAGCGTGCGCCCGTCGGCGTCGCGCTGCCAGGCGTGCGGCTGGCGCACGACGGTGACGCCGATGCCCGGCGTGATGCCCTCCAGCGCGAACGGGCCGGCTCCCACGATCTCGTCCGGTGGGGTCGTCAGCGACCAGGCGTCGCGGAGCGTGCCGGCGTCGAGCGCGTCGCGCAGCCGGTGCGACGGCAGGATTGGCAGCGCGTGGAGCGGCCGCAGGCCCGGGCCGTACGGCGCGGGATAGGTCAGCTCCACGGTGTGCGGCTCGACAGCGGTCACGGCGATCGGCTCGCCGCCCACGAGCAGGCCGCTCGCGAGCGTGCTCTTCACGCTCGGGTGGTACGCCGCCTCGAACGAGAAGACGACATCGTCGGCGGTCACGGGCGCACCGTCCGAGAAGCGGGCGGCCGGGTCGAGCGCCAGCCGGTAGCGCCGACCGTCCGGGTACGGCGTCCAGGAGGTCGCCAGCGCCGGCACGACCTCCTGGGTCGCATGGTCGATGCGGACGAGGGTCGTGTGGAGCAGCCGCGTGACCATCAGCGAGGCGAGGTCGGCGGCGACGAGCGGGTTGAGGGTGACGGGCTCTGCCCGCGTTGCCGCCCGGATGGTGGCCTCGGCGGGGCCCTCTGGCGTGCGAAGGCGCTGCACCCAGAGGACGAGGGTGACGCCGACGGCACACGCCACGGCCAGCAGGAGCAGGCGGGTCGCGGTGCGGCTCACGGATGTCTGATCGGTCAAGAACTTGGCCGGACCGGCCAAGTTCTTAGCCGATTCCGCGCCCCAGCATCTTCCATTGCCGAGCTTGGCGCAAGGGGGCCTGGCGCCGTCCAGCTCAGCTACTCAAACCGTACCGCGAGCGACCGAGCTTGCAATTTCTGCAGCTCATCCCTGAGAGCATCTTTGAACCTATCGGCCGAAGGTGGCAATTTCTGCAGCATGGCACGGGCCGTGTATTGCGAGTCTGCCAGCTGGGCGACTCTTCACCTTCCGGGACGAGAATTTCCTCACCCGCATGGGCGCCCGCCTTCGGAAACACCCGGTCATCTCCCAGAAGCCACTATGCGCACCACCACTGCATCCGTCCTCCGCGCGCGCGCGCGGTCGTCCGTCCTCCCCACCGTCGTCTGGTCGATCCGGCGCACGGTGGTCTGGGTCTCCGTGGCCTTCGTGCTCCTCTCGCTGCCGGTCATGGCCGAGGGCCAGCCCGGGCACCGGGCGCGGCTGTCGCGCGGGCTGTCGCAGGCCGTCGCGAAGGGCCAGGCCAAGAGCGTGATCCTCCCGGGCTCGCCGCGCGAGATGCGGGCGGCGGCGGCGCGGCACGGCCTCGCGGTCCGCAAGGTGCTGCCCTCGGGCGTCGTCGTGGAGGTGGCAGATCCTGCCGCCCTCGAGGCGCTCAGCACCGACCCGGCGGTGCCGGTCGTGGCAGAAGATGCGCGCGTTTTCGCGAACATGGCCAACGAGGTCGTGTCGCTCGGCGCCGATCAGGCGTGGGCGGGGCTGCTCGGCGTGGCCGGGGTGACGGGCCGTGGCGTCGGCGTGGCGGTGATCGACTCGGGCGTGCTGGCGCGGCACGAGGCGCTGGCCGGGCGCGTCGTGGCGCAGGTCGACTTTGTGGGCATCCGGGGCCGGGGCGAGGACGACTACGGGCACGGGACGCACGTGGCGGGCATCATCGCGGGCTCGGTCGTGCGCGGGGCGGGCCGGTTCAGCGGCGTGGCGCCCGGCGCGCACCTCGTCAGCCTCAAGGTGCTCGACGAGAACGGCAGCGGCGAGACGAGCACGGTCATCGAGGCCATCGACTGGGTCATCGCCAACCGCGAGCTGTACCAGCTGCGGGTCATCAACCTCTCGCTGGGGAAGGCGGTGCTCGAGAGCTGGCAGGACGACCCGCTCGTCCAGGCGGTGGAGCGCGCGGTGGCGGCCGGCCTGGTCGTGGTGACCTCGGCGGGCAACTGGGGGACCCTGCCCGACGGCACGCGCGTGCGCGAAGGCATCACGTCGCCGGGCAACGCGCCGTCGGCGATCACGGTGGGGGCACTCGACACGATGGGCACACCCGAGCGCAGCGACGACAGGCCGACGGACTGGAGCAGCCGGGGGATGACGGCGATTGACCAGTTCCTCAAGCCGGACGTCGCCGCGCCCGGGCGTCGAGTGCTGTCGGCCGGCGTGGCGAAGAGCACGCTCGGCAGCCGCGAGGACGCGATCGTCACGGGCGCCGGCCCGCGGTTCTACCAGACGCTGTCGGGCACGAGCCAGGCGGCGGCGATGGTGGCCGGCGTGGCGGCGCTGGTGCTCGAGGCGCGGCCGACGCTGGCCCCCCACGAGGTGAAGGCGCTGCTGCAGCTCACGGCGCAGCGGGTCGAGGACGCGGGCCTCGCGGAAGTGGGCGCGGGTGCCGTCAACGCCGCCGCGGCGGTGCTGGCCGCGAGCGCGGGCTACGAGGGGCAGCCGCCGACGACGATCGCCGGAGAGCTTGTGGAGCGGGCGGAGTTGATGTGGAACCCGAGCGTGGGGGCCAAC
>CAYSHC010000016.1:0-61651 GCA_964430855.1 uncultured Vicinamibacteraceae bacterium | reverse complement strand
AACCACGCGCGAGACGAGGTGCTTGACGTGCGAGTAGCGCTCGAGCGTCATGAACTGCGGCACCTTCACCGGCCCGTATGCGCAGACGCGGCCGAGGTCGTTGCGGCCGAGGTCCACGAGCATCACGTGCTCGGCGCGCTCCTTCTCGTCGCGCTTGAGCTCCTCGCCGAGCCGGAGGTCCTCGTCGTGCGTCCTCCCGCGCCCGCGCGTCCCGGCGATGGGATGCGTCTCGGCGTGCCTGCCCTCGACGCGCACCAGCATCTCGGGCGACGACCCGACGATGGCGAGCCGGCCGACGCGGGTGAAGTACATGTAGGGCGACGGGTTCACGTGCCGCAGCGCGCGGTACACGGTGAACGGGTCGGCGGAGATGCTGACGTCGAACCGCTGCGACAGGACGACCTGGTAGATGTCGCCGCGCGCGATGTACTCCTGCGCCGTGCGCACCGCCCCCTCGAAGTCGTCCCGGCTCGTCTGCGGGCGGACGTCGAGCGCCTCGCCGGTGGCCGAGGGCGTGGCCACGGCGGGAGCCACGGGCCGCTCCAGCTCGCGCTGGAGGAAGTCGAGCCGGTTGACCGCGAACTGGTACAGCGTCTCGAGGTCCTCGTCCGGCGTGATCCGGGCGTTCGCGATCAGCAGGATGCGGTGCTTGACGTGGTCGAACGCCAGGATCGTGTCAAACAGCATGAACGCCGCGTCGTCGCTGTCGGCGGCCGCGTCCGGGTAGCGCTGCCACACCTCCTCGAGCTTCGGCTCGAAGATGGGCGCGGCGTCGTAGCCGACAAACCCCACGGCGCCGCCCGTGAAGCGCGGCAGGCCGGGGACGAAGGGCGAGCGGTACTCGGCCATCAGGCGCCGCAGGACGGGCACGAAGGGTTCGTCGAGCTCCTCGACGCGGCCCGCGCGCTCGAGCAGCGAGCGGGTGCCCCGCGCGCGCAGCACGAGGAAGGGGTCCTTGCCGAGGAACGAGTAGCGCGCGACACGCTCGCCGCCCTCCACGCTTTCGAAGAGGAACGCGTAGTCGGAGTGCTCGGCGACGCGCAGGAACGCCGAGACCGGCGTCAGCAGGTCGGCCAGCAGTTCGCGGCACACGGGCACGAACGTGCCGCGTCGCGCCAGCTCGGTGAATTCGTCGTAGGTGGTCTGGGTCAATCCTGGCATGCCGCCTCCGGATGGGGCACGAGATGGGCCGCGTGCCGCGCGACGGCGGCACGCATGACGTCGATGGGCGGCGGGCCGCCGTGCCAGATCTCGAACTGCCTGGCCGCCTGCGCGAGGAGCATCTCCAGCCCGCCGAGCGTCTCGGCGCCGCGCGCGGCGGCGTCGGCAAGCAGCCGCGTGCGCGCGGGGTTGTACACGAGGTCGTAGACGAGCCTCCCGTCGAGGGCCTCGCCAAGTTCCGACGCTGCCAGGGGCGAGCGGCCCGCGTCCGGCGCCGTGCCGACGGGCGTCGTGTTGACGAGGATGTCCCAGCTGCCCGGCGTCGGCGGCCACGTGCCGACACGCGCACCGAGCGCCGCCACGCCGGCCGCCTGTTCGGGCCGCCGCGCGTGCACCGTCACGTCGGCCCCGCTTGCCGCCAGCCCGCTGACGACCGCGCGCGCCGCGCCGCCGGCGCCCAGCACCGCGACGCGGGCGCCGCGCACGTCACGACGGGCGCGCAGCGGCGCGAGGAATCCCTCGACGTCGGTGTTGGTGGCGAGCCAGCCGCCCGGCCCGCGCGTGAGCGTGTTGGCCGCGCCGATCCGCACCGTGGCCTCGTCGGCCTCGATCGCCCGCGCCAGCGCGTCGTGCTTGAACGGCGCCGTCACGCTCAGCCCCTGGACGCCGAGCGCCTCGGCGGCCTCGAGCAGGTCGTCGATGTCGGCCGCCTCGAACGGCACGTAGACGGCGTCAATCGCGCGGGCCGCGAGGGCCGCGTTGTGCAGCACCGGCGACAGCGAGTGGCCGATGGGCCGGCCCGCGACGCCGTACACGCGCGCCTGCGACGACACCGTGCCGAGCCGGTAGACGTCGCGGAGGCGATCGGCGGGCACCTGCCCCGGCGCCACGCCCTGTCCCGCGTACGTCCAGCACGATCCGAAGTGGCCAGGCATCACGCGCGTGGCGACGCCCGGCGCGCCCATCGCGATGAGCACGTGCGGCTGCCGTTCGATGCAGCGGGCCGCGTCACGCAGCGCGAGCACGTCCGCGAGGCGCGATGCCGTCACGGCGACCTTGACGACCGCGGGACCCGCCTGCGCCATCGCCTTCAGCGTCGACGCCAGACCCGGGGGCGTCGTGAGGAAGTCGTGCAGCGACAGCACCGTCCGCCCGGGGTCGTGCTGCAGCACGTCCTCGTGAAAGGCGGCCCGGTATTCGACGTCCACGTAGCCGACACCGATCTCGAGCGCGTCGAGCAGCACCCGTCGCCGTGCGTCCTCCGTGCCGGTCCACGCCCCGCCCTCCCACGCCGCACGGCATGTGACGAGCACGCGTGGGCGCGCCGCCGGCGGCACCTCGCGCAGCACGCCCGCCGGCAGGCGGTCAAGGCGCAACTCGACCAGGTCGGCGCGCGCGAGGGCGGTGGCGAGCGCACGTCCCACGTCGGCGGCGTCCAGGTCGGCCAGGCTCTCGACGAGCCGGGGCGGCTGTGGTGAAGGCGAGGACATCGATGCTCCCGGAGACAACACCCGGACAAAACAAAAGCCCCTGCGACCGGAGGTCGAAGGGGCATCGGCAACTCGTGCGATCCGTCTGCGCGGCGGTCCGCTCAACGCGGCGCGTCAGCCCCTGCGATGCGGGCAAACCACCACCAGTACGCACCCGCGACGACGGGGCGGTTGGCGAGGACGGCAGCACCGGCAGGAACGACAGCGCTCGAGCGCATGACCCGTGAAGGCTACCAGAGTCGCCAGGGACCGTCAATCGGGCACGGGCGTCGGCGCGTCGGCCGAGAGCGTCTTCGGTGTTGACCAATAATGGCCCGGAATCACGCGGTGGCTTGCGGTCGGCCGCGAATGCTGCCATAACGCTGGGATACACGCCGTGCCCGATGCCCGCTCACTGCCCCTGCTCGCCCGCCTGAGTCTCGCCGTGCTGCTGGGCGGGGCCCTCACGCTCCCCATCGCCGGGCGCACCGCGCACATGCCGGTCTCGGACGTGCGGCCCGGCATGGTCGGCGAGGGCGTCACGCGGCTCGAGGGCGGGGCGCGCGTCGCCTTCAAGGCGCACCTGCTCGGCGTCCTCGACAACGTCATCGGCCCGCGCCGGCAGATCGTGCTGGCGCGCCTCGAAGGCGCCAATCTCGAGTACACCGGCGTCATCGCCGGCATGAGCGGCAGCCCCGTGTACGTGGACGGGCGCCTCCTCGGCGCCGTCGCCTACAGCCTCGGGCAGTTCTCGAAGGAGCCGATTGCGGGCATCACGCCCATCGGCGAGATGCTCGACGCCACGGCGCCGGCCGCGACGGCGCGGGGACGCGCGGTGGCGGCCCCGCCATACGACCTGGCGCTCGACGCCGAGTCGCTGCTGGCCGACTGGCGGCGGACGCTCGCATCCCCCCAGGTGCTCCAGGTACACCCGCGCACCGCCCTCGACGGCCTCGAGGCCGCTGCGGGCCGCGGGCTCTCGCTCGTGCCGATCACCACGCCGCTGACGCTGGGCGGGTTCACCAGCGACGCGACGGCGCTCATCGGTGACCTGCTGGGGCCCGCGGGCTTCGTCCCGGTGACCGGCGAGGCGCGACGCATGGCGGACGCGGAGGCCGCCGCGGCCGCCGACGAGCCCGGGCCGCTGGCGCCCGGGGACGCCGTCGGCGTGAGCCTCGTGGGCGGCGACCTGTCGCTCGGCGCCACCGGGACGGTCACCTACGTCGACGGTGCGCGTGTCGTTGCCTTCGGCCACCCGTTCTTCGGCCTCGGCCCCACGCGCCTGCCGATGACGCGCGCCGACGTCGTGACCGTCGTCCCCAGCCTGCTCAACTCGATCAAGCTCGCCTCCATGGGCCCGGTCATCGGGACGGTAGAGCACGACCGCGCGACGGCCATCGGCGGCACGCTCGGCCCGGCGCCGCGCACGGTGCCGTTCCGGATCACGCTCGCCGCCGCCGGGCAGCCGCCGCGGACGTTCTCGCTGTCGGTGGCCGAGGACCAGCTCTTCACGCCGCTGCTCGTCTACGTCTCGGCCGCCAACGTCCTCCAGTCGTACCAGCGCGGCCTGGGCGCCGCCACCATCCGGGTGGACGGCTCGGCCCGCATCAACGCCGCGACGCTCGGGTTCGACAACGTGTACACCGGCGACAACGCGCTGATGAACGCCGCGGCGGCGCTCGCCGCGCCCCTCAGCGCGGTGTTGCGGAGCGACCTCGGCCCGGCCACGATCGACAGCATCGACGTGACGTTCACCACGGAGGAGCAGCCGCGGACCAGCCGGCTGGGCCACGTCTGGCTGAGCGACCCCAGGCCGCGGGCGGGATCGGACGTGACGCTGCACGTCGAGTCACGCACGTACGGTGGCGGGCCCGTCACGCGCACGCTGACGGTGCCGGTACCGTCACACGCCGCCGGGACGCCGCTGCAGCTCCAGGTCGTCGACGGCAGCACGCTCGCGCAGCAGGAAGGCCGGCGCCGCACCATCGAGCAGGCGCACACGATCGAGGAGCTCGTCGCCCTGCTGAACGGATCACGACGCGGCGACCGCTGGTACGTCCGCCTCGTCCGCCAGGCCCGCGGCACGGTCGTCGGGGGCCGCGACATGCCGGCGCTGCCCGGCACGGTGCTGACAGTGCTCGACGGCGTGCCGTCGGCCGGCTCGCTCGATATCGACGTCCTCGGCGAATGGGAGCTGCCCGCGGAGGCCGTCGCGATCGGTCAGCGGACGCTGACCTTTACGCCTCCCGTTCCGTAACCGACCCATGACACGTTCTGCCCGGCTGTGCGTCGGGGCGGCCGCCGCCCTCGCCTTCGTCCTTCCCCTCACCGCGGCGTCGCCCACGCGCTGGGAGGTGTCGTCCTCGTCCGACTGGCTAGCGGGACGCGGCGAGCAGGTGGCCGTCGACCGCGAGGGACGCATCACGCTCGGTCCCACCCTGACCGTCGTCCACGAGGACGAGGCGCCGTCGCTGTGGGAGGTGGTCGTCGACCCGCAGGGCCGCGCGTACGCCGGCACGGGCAACGACGGCCGCGTCGTCGTCCTCGACGGCCGCACGAGCCGCACGCTCTTCGACAGCGACGAGCTCCAGGTGCACGCGCTGGCGTGGCACGACGGGGCGCTGCTCGCGGGTTCCTCGCCGGACGGGCGTGTCTACCGCGTCGCCGCGGACGGCAGCGCCACGACGTTCTTCGACCCTGACGACACCTACATCTGGGCGCTGGCCACGGGCCAGGACGGCGACGTGTACGTGGCAACGGGGAACAAGGCGCGCGTCTACAGGGTGGAACGCGACGGCAGCAACCCGCGCGTCGTCTTCGAGTCGTCCGCCGCCAACGTCACCGCGCTCGCGATCGTCGGCGGCCACCTGCTCGTCGGCACCGACAACCCCGGACGCCTCTATCGCGTCCCGCTCCAGGGCGGCCGCGCGTTCGCGCTCATGGACGGTCCGCACACGCAGGTGCAGGCGATCCGGCCGCTGCCCGACGGCAGCGCCTTCGTCCTCGCCGTCAGCCCGTCGGCCTCCTCCACGCCGCCATCCCCTCCTCCATCGTCCTCGGGGGCGCCCCCCACGCCCGTCGTCACGACGGACGTGTCGATCGTCGCGGTGGGCGACTCGGCGACAGCGAGTGGCGGCGGGTCCGCGTCGTCGTCGAGCGGTTCGTCGGGACCGTCGCGCGGCGCGCGTGGCAGGGGGACGGTGTACAGGCTGGGCACCGACGGCCTGCTCGAGACGTACTGGGACGTCCCGAACGAGCTGCCGTTCGACATCGCGCTCGCGTCTGGTGGCGGGCTCATGCTTGCCGGCGAGGAGGGCGCGATCTATCGGCTCGATGGCGACCCGGTGCGTGCGAGCCGTCTCGGCCAGACGGCGTCGCAGCAGGTGACGAGCCTCGTGCCGCGTGGCGAGGGGTACGTGCTCGCCGGGGCCAACCCCGCGAAGCTCTACACCCTCAGTGCCGAGCCGGCGCGCACGGGCACCTACACCTCCAGCGTGCGCGACGCGACGACGGGCGCCACGTGGGGCCTGCTCCAGTGGGAAGGCTCTGTCAACGCGCCGTCGCGCATCACGTTCGAGACGCGGAGCGGCAACACCGGCACGCCCGACGACACCTGGGCGGAGTGGGCGCCGGTGCGCGAGGAAGGTGGCGTCTACAGGGTAGCGAGCCCCGCGGCCCGCTACCTCCAGTGGCGCGCGACGCTCACCGCCGGCGCGCGCGCCGCCGCGCCCGTCGTCGACGCCGTCACCGTGACGTACCTCGGGGTCAACCGGCGGCCACGTGTGTCGAGCATCACGGTGCATCCGCCAGGGCTCGTCTTCCAGCAGCCGTTCGGCACGCAGGAGCCTCCCGAGCTGGCCGGCTATCGCTCGACGACGCCGGCGCCGGCACGCGATCGCGCGCTGGCCACGGCGTCCAGCGGGTCGAACAGCGCGTCGGTGGGACGCCGGCTGTACCAGAAGGGCTTCCAGACGCTCCAGTGGGACGCGCTGGATCCGGATGATGACGACCTGCGCTACAGGGTGCTCCTCCGTCCCGTCGGCGGCGACGAGTGGCAGGAGCTCGCGCGCGACCTGGTGGAGACCGTCTACACCTGGGACACCACCCGGCAGGCCGACGGCCGGTACTTCGTGCGCGTCATCGCGACGGACGGCCGCGCCAATCCGGCCGCGCAGGCGCTCGAGGGCGAGCGGCAGCAGGGGCCGTTCACCATCGACAACACGCCGCCCACGATCGAGCGGGTGACCGACAGGTCGGCGACGGCGTCCTCGCCGATCCGGCTGATCGTGCGCGACGCGCACTCGCCGCTGTCACGCGTGGACGTCCTGCAGCCGGACGGCAGCTGGATGCCGCTCTTCCCCGTCGACGGACTGCTCGACGGCCACGTCGAGGAGTTCGCGATCGTCAGGGACAGCCTCAAGGGCGACACGGTCGTCGTCCGTGCTGCCGATGCGCTGGCCAACATCGCGACGATCGCCGTGGCCCGGTGAACCGCGCTCACCGCTCACCGGTGACCGCACAACCGCTCACCACGCACTGCGAGCCGCGGGCCGCGGACCGCTGACGGCGCACCGCCTGGCCGCTGCCGCGCGAACGCGGCCGGTGACGGCAACGCGACGCGCGTATTCGGCTGTGAGTCCTGTGGACGTGTCGTGGTGGGACGAGGCGCTTGGTCGTCAGCGCTACGGGTACTCGCCGCGGCTCGTGGTGGGCGGAATGCGGCAGACTGCACGCGGCACAGCGGTGGGCGGTCCGCGCGGTCCGCGGGCAATCGGCCCGCGATACGCCGTGAACGGTAAGCCGTGAGCGGTAAGCGGACCACGGTCCGCGGAACGGGCGGGCGCGCCCACGCGGGGCCGCACGACCCGCGTGGAGGAGATGCCGGCCCGGCGTGCGCCGTGGCCGGCCGCGCGGCGATGCGGTGCGCGGACGCGCCTAGCTGTGAAGGTCGGCCGCGCTGTGCACGTCAGCCGCGGGCAGCTGCCGCTGCGACTGCGGCTTCATCGCGTCGACGGGCGTCAGCGGCCGGACTGTCGTGTGGCTCACCACCCAGACGAGGCTGACGGCGACAGGAACCCCCCGGCGGCTGGCGGGCCAGAACCGCGCCGACTCCTCGAGGCTCTGCACGAACCCGGCATAGGTCTCGTCCCCAAGCACGCGCGCCTCGGCGATGCGCCCGTCGCGCGTGACGACGGCGGCAACGGCAACGTCAGAGTCGTCGTCGGGACCGCTCGGCAGCGACGAGGCGAGCATCACGGAGGTGATGCCCTCGGGGCTGACGCGCGGGATCTCGAGGCCGGGCCGCAGCACCATCGGGTCGAGCTCCGTGCCCGAGACGGCCATCGCCGAGACGATGCCGCGCAGCGAGTCGGCGCGCTCGGCCCGCGGCGCGAGCAGCACGAGGGCCGCCGCGAGCGACGCGCACACGATGACGGCGGCCGTCGCGCACAGGCCCGCGTAGACCAGGTGCATGTCGTCAAAGGCCCGGCTCAGGCGCGCCGGCAGCGACTCGCGCTCTTCCGCGGTGATGCGACTGACGACCGCGTCGGCCAGGCCTGCCACCTCCACGGCGCGGGCGGGCACGCGCTCACGCAGCAGCGCGCCGATCTGCTCGAGCGCCGCGAGCTCTTCGGCGCAGGCGCTGCACTCGGTTACGTGCTGGCGCACTGCCACGTCGGCCTGTGCATCGAGTTCGCCGTCCAGGTAGGCCGACAACTGATCCCGGACCGTCGCGCAGTGCGGGTTCATGACGCGAGAAGCTCCTGACGCAGCAATTGGCGCGCCCGGGCGAGCCGCGATTTGACGGTGCCCACGGCCACTCCCAGGGAGTACCCGATCTCCTCGTAACTGAGGCCCTCGATCTCGCGCAGGATGAGGGCGGTGCGCTGGTCGAACGGGAGCCGCCGCAGCGCCTCCCAGACGCGGTCGGCCTGTTCCTTCTGGCGCAGCAGCCGCTCGGGCGCGTACGCGTCGAGCGGCGAGGCCAGGTCACCGTGCGTGCTGACGTGCGCTTCGAGCGAGACCTGCGATTCGCGATGACGCCGTCGCCACCAGCGCTGGCGATTCGACGCCTGATTGCAGACGATCCTGTAGATCCAGGTGCGGAGCGTCGATTGCCCCCGGAAGCGATCCAGGGTCCTGAAGACGTTCAGGAACACTTCCTGGGACAGGTCGAGGGCCTCGTCGCGATCGCCCAGCAGGTTCCAGGCCAGCTGGACGACCATGCGCTGGTGCTCCTCGACGAGCGCCGTACACGCGTCTTCGTCGCCCTCGAGACACCGGGCCACGAGCGCCGCCTCATGGTCTGACGCGCTCGCCCAGTCGAGCGTGACGGGCTTCATGACGAGATCCTCGGCCACCAGGCAATCACCCTCGTAGAGTACCGATACCTCTTTGGACACCACAAGCGCCGAGTTGTTCCCTGCGGCCCTTCCGGGGCTCAGGAGAGCCGCGCGTCGCCGCCCTCGAGCCCGAGCCGGCGGACCAGCTTCGAGAGCCCCTGCCGCGACACCCCGAGCTGGCGGGCCGCCACCGTCCGGCGGCCGCCGGCACGCGTGAGCGCGGCGCGCACCAGCGCCGTCTCGAACACCCGCCGGGCATCGTCGAGCGGCAGCAACCCGCTCGAGGCCGCGACCGGCACCGTGCCGTCCTGCGCCGCCGCGGCGCCGCGAGCCGCCTCCGACCGGGCAGCGTCGCCAAGGACGAGCGCCCAGCCGTCGAGCGCCGACGCCGTGACGACCCCGCGCCTGGGCGCCTCGACGGCAAGACCCGCCAGCACGTTCTGGAGCTCGCGCACGTTGCCGGGCCAGTGATGCGCCTGCAGCCTGTCGACGACGGCCGGGTGCAGCCGCGCCTCGGACCCGGCGCGCCTCGCGCAGTCGTGCCAGAGGTGCGCCACGAGCGCCGGGATGTCGTCGCGGCGCTCGCGCAGCGGCGGGATCCGCACGCACAGGACGGCAAGGCGGTAGTAGAGGTCGCTGCGGAAGCGCCGGGCGGCGACGGCATCCTCGAGGTCCGCGTTGGTGGCGGCGATGACGCGCACGTCGACCCGACGGCACCCCGCTTCGCCGAGCCGACGGACTTCGCCGTCCTGGAGCACGCGCAGCAGCTTCGCCTGCGCGCGAGGGCTGAGGTCGCCCACCTCGTCGAGGAAGAGCGTGCCGCCGTCCGCTTCCTCGAAGACGCCCGCGCGGTCGCCGACGGCCCCGGTGAAGGCCCCGCGCGCGTGCCCGAACAGCTCCGCTTCGAGGAGGTCGTCGGGCAGCGCGGCGGCGTTCACCGCCACGAACCGTCGATGCCGGCGCGGACTCGCCGCGTGGATCGTGCGCGCCGCGAGCTCCTTGCCTACTCCGCTCTCCCCGAGCAGCAGCACCGGGAACGGCGTGCGTGCCGCCCGCTCCAGATGCCGGCGCACGGCTGCCATCGCCGCGCTCCCGCCCACCATCGCCGGCGCCGAACTCGACGTGCTCGCGCCCATCCCCGAGTGCGCCGCACACAGCGCCAGCCGCGCAGCCGCCAGCCGTCCACACGTGGCGAGGAGACTCTCCGCCTCCGCAGGTACCTGGTCGGCGTCCGGCCACGCCGCCCACAACGTGCCGTGGGTGCCGCCGATGTCGGCAGCCGGCGCGGCGACGACCACCCGGCCGTCAGCGACGATCCGCGGTGCACCGACGCCGCTGGCCACGGCCTCGAGCCAGCGCGCGGGCGGCGCCTCCGCCGTGCCCACGCACGCGACGGACGTGCCCTGCGGCCGGACCGCGCCGCTTGCCGCGGCCCGCAGGCGCTGGCGGACCTCGGCGCAGAGCACCTGGAGCGCGCGAACCGGATCGGCCTCCAGGTCCATGCGCTCGAGCACGTCCAGGACATCGGTGTCTCGCATCGGTCGGTTCCCCTCCGCAGGCGACGCCCCCTCGGACGCCTGCTCCAGCAGCAGCACGACACGGCCGGCCTGCCGCTCGAACGACTCGACGGCGCGCAGCGCATCCGGACCGAGCTCCGCGCGACGCGCGGGGACGGCGACGGGGCCCCACCATGACGGCGGCCATCGCGCCAGCAGCTTCAGCACCGCCGGCGCACACGGGGTGAAGCCCGCCCGTCGCAGCACGCGCGCGGCAACGACCCACGGCAGCCACATGTCGCGCCCGTGCGGCGACGTGTCCGCGGGGACGGGCACGGGCAACAGCAACGGCGCCGGCCAGCCGCTCCTCGGGCGCGGCAGGTCGATCCTGACGGCCGTCCACCCCACGGCGCAGCGGACGACCCAGGCGTCGAGCGCGTCGCGGTGGCGGTCGTCCCAGCGCGCGGCCGTGTCCTCGTCGACGAGCCAGGCGCGCAACTGCACCGGCAGGCCGGTGGCGGCATCCAGCCAGCGACCGTCGTGGTGCAGCGCGCGTCCGCCGGGCAGGTCGTCCCTCCACGCCGACGTGTCGAGCGCCACTCGCACGCCCAGCGCCTCGTGCAAGATGGCGGCCCGCGCCCCGCGTGGCGTCACCGTCGGCGGATGGCCGGAAACGCGGGAGGGTGTCGCGACGCGTCGTGACGGACGGTGGATTCTGCACGGTGGCTACGCGTGCCTGCTGCAGTTGCTCCGATCGGCGCGACGGCCTCGGCGCAGCGGGGCCGTGTAGAATTTCAAGGTTATGCTGCGATTCCTCACCGCCGGCGAATCACATGGGCAGGCCCTGATTTCGCTCGTCGAGGGCCTCCCTGCCGGGCTGCCCATCGACGAGGCATCGCTCGCGCGCGACCTGCGTCGTCGCCAGCTTGGCTACGGGCGCGGCCGTCGCATGACGATCGAGTCGGACACCGCCGAGATCCTCAGCGGCGTCCGAAAGGGCCAGACGATCGGCGGCCCCGTCGCGATGCTGATTCGCAACCGCGACTGGAAGAACTGGCAGCAGACGATGCACGTGGAAGCGACCACGCCGGAGGGCGCCACCGGGGCGCGGCGGGCGCCGGTCACGCGTCCGCGGCCCGGCCACGCCGACCTTGCCGGCATCGTCAAGTACGACCGCGACGACATCCGCGACGTGCTCGAACGCGCGAGCGCCCGCGAGACCGCAGCCCGTGTCGCCGCGGGCAACCTTGCCCGCCAGCTCCTCGCGCAGTTCGACATCGCGATCGTGAGCCACGTCTTCACGCTGGGCCCCGTCTCCATCGGCGACCCGCTGGCCGTCCCGTTCGAGCGAATCGCCGCCATTCCAGACGACGCGCCGCTGCACTGCGCGGACGCGGACGCGCAGGAGGCGATGATGAAGGCCATCGACGAGGCGCGGACCGCGGGCGACACGCTCGGCGGCGCGTTCGAGGTGGTTGTTCGCGGACTCCCCGCCGGCCTCGGTTCCTACGTCCAGTGGGACCGCAAGCTCGACGGTCGCCTCGCCCAGGCGCTGATGTCGATCCCCGCGATCAAGGCGGTGGGCATCGGCAAGGGGCCGGGCGTCGCCGGCGTGCCGGGCTCCCGGGTGCACGACGAGATCGTCCTGCCGGAGGCCGGCGCCGCACCGCGCGACGTCGGTGTGGCCCGTCCGACGAACAATGCCGGGGGGCTCGAAGGCGGAGTGACCAACGGCGAGGACCTCCGCATCAGCGGCTTCATGAAGCCCATCTCGACGCTCATGCGCCCGCTGCGCTCCGTGGACCTCGCCTCGATGGAGGAATCGGCCGCAGCGATCGAGCGGAGCGACGTCTGCGCCGTGCCGGCCGCCGCGGTGGTGGCCGAGGCGATGGTCGCGCTGGTGCTCGCCGACGCGTTCCTCGAGCGGTTCGGTGGCGACGCCCTGAGCGACATCAGGGCGCACGTCGACCACGTGCGCGGCCGCGTACGCGCCCGCTTCGCGCCGGCCGCGGCGCGTACCTGACACCCACGCGAGGCTGGGCCATGCGTCGACCCATCCTGCGCTACGGCGAGCCCGTGCTGCACACGCCGGCTCGTCCGGTCGCCGAGATCACGCCCACCGTCGAGCAGCTGATCGACGACATGATCGAGACGATGCACGCGGCGCCGGGCATCGGGCTCGCGGCACCCCAGGTCGGCGAGTCGCTGCGCGTGTGCGTGATCGACCTCTCGGTCGGCAAGCGCCCGTCCGACGTGCTCGTACTGGTGAACCCCGCCGTGGTGGAGCTCGAGGGCATGCAGCTGCACGAGGAAGGCTGCCTGAGCGTCCCCGGCATCGAGGCCTCCGTCGTCCGGCCCGCCCGGATCGTCGTCGAGGCGATGGACAGGGAGGGGCAGGTGCGCACGATCGAGGGAGACGGCCTGATGGCGCGCGCGCTCCAGCACGAGCTCGATCACCTCGACGGCCGGCTCTTCGTGGACCGGCTCCGTCCTCTCTACCGGAAGGCCATCGCGCTGAAGATCGCGCGCCTCCGGCGGGCGGGGCGCTGGTGATGCGCATCGCGTTCTTCGGCACGCCGGACTTCGCCGCGCAGTCGCTCGATGCACTGCTCAGGAGCCGTCACGACGTCGTCCTCGTGGTCACCCAGCCTGACCGCCCGCGCGGGCGCGGCCAGCGCGTGACGGCCTCGCCGGTGAAGGCACTCGCGGAGGCGCATGGCATCCCGGTGCACCAGCCGACGCGCCTGCGGGACGAGCAGTGGCTGGACGAGCTCCGCGCGCTCGACCTGGACCTCGGCGTGGTGGCCGCCTACGGCCGACTGCTGCCGGATGCGTTGCTGGCCATCCCCCGGCTCGGCATGATCAACGTCCACGCGTCGCTGCTGCCGCGTCATCGCGGCGCGTCGCCCGTCCACCAGGCCGTCATCTCCGGCGACACGACGACAGGCGTGACGATCATGCGCGTGGTATCGGAGCTCGACGCGGGGCCGATGCTGGCGCGCGTCGAGACCCCCATCGGCACCGACGAGACGACAGGCGACGTGGAGGCCCGGCTCGCGCGGCTCGGCGCGGACCTGCTCGTCTCGGTGGTCGATCGGCTGGCGGACGGCCCGGTGCACGAGGAGCCTCAGGATCCTTCGGCGGCCACCTTCGCGCCGAGGCTGGAGAAGCGCATGGGCCTCGTCGACTGGTCACGTCCGGCCGCCGAGATCCACAACCTCGTGCGCGGGCTCCAGCCGTGGCCCGGCGCGTGGACGTTCCTCGACGGCCAGCGCCTCGTGATTCGGCAGACACGCCTGCGGCCGGATGCTCCGGCTGCTCCGGGCCGCACCCCGGCCGGCAGCAGCCAGCCCGGCGCACCGGGCACGTTGCTCGTCGAAGGGCGCGAGACGCTTGGCGTCGTGTGCGGCGACGGGCGCGTCCTCGACATCGTCGCCCTCCAGCCGGAGGGGCGCCGCGTGATGACAGCGCGGGAGTTCCTCGCGGGGCGCCACATCGGCGCCGGCGCCGTCTTTGCGGACGGACCGCCATGATCAGCCCTCCGCGTCGCACGGCCTACGAGGTGACGCTGCGCGTCGACACGGGACGGAGCGACCTGGCGCGCGCGCTCGCCGACCTGCGCGACGCGCTCGAAAGTGCCCGCGACCGCGGCCTGGCCACCGACATCGCCACGGGCACCCAGCGCTGGCGCGGCCAGATCGACTACCTGCTCGCCGCGGCGTACGGCCGGCCACTGGCGCGGCTCGACCCCGAGGTGCTGGCGATCCTGCGCATCTCGGCCTACCAGCTGCGGCACCTCACGCGCGTGCCGGCGTCGGCCGTCGTCAACGACGCGGTGGCGCTCACGAAGGCGGTGCGCAAGCGGAGCGCGGCCGGGCTCGTCAACGCCGTCCTCCGCAAGGTCGCCAGCGCGCCTGCCGAGCTGCCCGGTCCACCCACCGCGCCCGCCGGGACGCCCGAGTGGCGGCGACAGGCCGTCAGCTGTCTCAGCGTCACGCATTCGCACCCTGCCTGGCTCGTCGAACGCTGGCTCGATCGTTACGGGTGGGACGCCGCGCTCACGTGGGTGGCCTACAACAACAGCACGCCGTCAATGACGGTGTGGCCCGCGCCGGGGCGGCGTCGCGACTCATGGCCTCCGCACCGGGACACGACGTGGGTGCCCGGCGGGTGCGTGCTCGACACGGCGGCCGACGGCATGCCCCTGTTGCGCGACGGCACGGCCTTCGCGCAGGACGAGGCGTCCGCCGTCGTGGGTGCCGTGGCCGCCGCCGCGGCAACGGCGACAGGCGCGTCGCCCGTGCTCGACGCGTGCGCGGCGCCGGGCGGCAAGACCCTCGCGCTCGATGGGGCGCTGCCGGCGACCACCAGGCTGCTGGCCTCGGACATCCGCGACGGCCGCGTGGCGACGCTCCGCGAGATGCTTCGGCGCTACGGGAGACGCCCCGTGCCGGTGCTGCGCGCCGATGCCGAGGCCCTGCCCTTTGCCGGCTCGATGGGGGCGGTGCTGCTCGATGCCCCGTGCTCGGGGCTCGGGACGCTGCGGCGCGATCCCGATGTGCGCTGGCGCCGCACGCCCGCGGACCTCGAGCAGCTGGCGGCCCGCCAGCGGGCCATGCTTGTCGAGGCGCTGCGCGCTGTGCGCCCCGGCGGCCTCGTGGCCTACGCCACGTGCTCCAGCGAGCCGGAGGAGAACGAGTTCCTCGTGTCCGAGGTCGCCGTCACCACCGGGTGGCGCATCCTGCCCGCCTCGTCGCTGCGCCTGCCGGGACGCGTCGCGGATCTGGTCGCGCCCGAAGGCTGGGTCCGGACGCTCCCCCACCGCCACCAGCTCGACGCCTTCTTCGTCGCCCTCCTGGGGTCAGGTCTCGATTTCGACGCCTCCGGGGTCAGGTCTCGCCCCGCGATCCGTGCAGAACCTGCACCGAACCCGTCCCGGGAGGACGGGTAGAATCGTCCCGTGCCCAGCGCTCCCCCCACCGTCACGCGTCGCGTCTGGACGGCCGGCAAGTTCGTGGCCCTGCTGGTCCTGCTGGGCCTGACCTTCGTCGTGTCGTTCGGCATGTCGATGCGCCTCGCGCTGCGGACGCGGGACGTCCGCGTCCCCGACCTGCGCGGACGCTCGGTGAACCAGGCGAGCCAGGCCCTGACCGAGCTCGGCCTGCCCCTGAAGGTCGAGGACGCCTCGCGGCCCGACCCCGAGGTGCCGGCCGGCCTGATCCTCGCGCAGGACCCGGCCGCCGGCAGCACGGCCCGCCGCCCGCGCAGCGTCCGCGTCTGGCTGAGCAGCGGCGCGACGGTCAACCGCGTGCCCGCCGTCGTCGGCCTCACTGAGCGCACGGCCACGCTGCGCCTCCAGGCCGACGGCATCGCCATCGCCGAACGCGCCGTGGTTCGCTCGTCGAGCTTCCCCGCCGGCACCGTCGTCGCGCAGACGCCGCCGCCCGGCGAGACGGCCGACGCCGTGGCCATCCTCGTGAACCAGGGCGAACCTGGACGGACGTACGTCATGCCCGACCTCATCGGCGTCAACGCCGGACAGGCGGCGGCACTCCTCCGCGAACGCGGCTTCCGCGTCGCCCTCACGGCCGAACAACCCTACCCCGGCGTCCCCCCGGGATACGTGCTCCGGCAGGCCCCGCTCGGCGGCTTCCAGATCACGCCCGGCGACGCCATTTCCCTCGAGGTCAGCCGATGAGCGTCATCGTCGCGCCGTCGATCCTCAGCGCCGACTTCGCCGCGCTCGGCGACGCCGTCCGCCGCGTCGAGCAGGCCGGCGCCGCGTGGGTGCACGTGGACGTCATGGACGGCCGCTTCGTCCCGAACATCTCGATAGGCGTCCCCGTCGTCGCGTCGCTGAAGAAGGTCGCCACGGTGCCGCTCGACGTGCACCTGATGATCGTCGAGCCCGAACGCTACCTCGAGGCGTTTGCCGCCGCCGGCGCCGACACGCTGACGGTGCACGCCGAAGCCACGCCGCACCTCCAGCGATGTGTCGCCCGCATCCGCGAGCTGGGGCTGCGCCCCGGCGTCGCCATCAACCCCGCCACGCCCGTGTCGGTGCTCGAGGACATCGCCCCCGAGGTCGGCCTCGTGCTCGTCATGTCGGTCAACCCCGGCTTCGGCGGACAGGCCTACCTGCCGGCCTCGACGGCCAAGATCCGCCGCGTGCGCGATCTGCTGGCCCAGACGGGCAGCGACGCCCTGATCGAGGTGGACGGCGGCATCGGCCTCGACAACGCCGCCGACGTGGTCGAAGCGGGCGCGGACGTGCTCGTCGCCGGGTCGTCGGTGTTCGGCGAGCCCGACCCGTCGGCCGCCGTGCGCGCGCTGCTGGCCGAGGGCGCCGACGGCTACTCGCGTCGAGAGCAGGCCCACGCGTGAGCACGCCGGGCGTCCAGGGCACAACGCGGCTGCGCGTGCGCTATGCCGAGACGGACCAGATGGGCGTGGTCTACCACGCCAACTACTTCGTCTGGTTCGAGATGGGCCGCGTCGAGCTGCTCCGGCAGCTCGGTCACACCTATCGCGACCTCGAGGATGATGGCTGGCAGCTGCCGGTGATCAGGGCGGAGTGTCAGTATCGGCGCCCCGCGCGGTACGATGACGAGTTGGAAGTGCGCACGACGGGCAGGCTGACGTCGCCCGTGCGGGTGGAGTTCACCTACGAGCTCGTGCGGCTGGCTGACGGAGACCTGTTGGCGACGGCGAGGACCGAGCACGTCCCCCTCAACCGCGCCGGCCGACCGTGCCGCCTGCCACGGGGCCTGAGAGAGGCATTGACGCAATGAGAGCACTGGTCACGGGAGCGGCGGGGTTCATCGGGTCGACCCTCGTCGAGCGACTGCTTGCCGAGGGCGCAGAGGTCGTCGGGCTCGACAGCTTCACCGACTACTACGCCCGGGCACGCAAGGAGGCCAACCTGGCCACGGCCCGCCATCACCCGAAGTTCTCCTTCGTCGAGGGGTCGCTTCAGGAGGCCGACCTCGACGCGCTGCTCGACGGCGTCACGCACGTGTTCCACCTGGCCGGACAGCCTGGCGTACGGAAGAGCTGGGGACGCGATTTCGACGTCTATCTGGTGAACAACGTCGCGGCGACGCAGCGGCTGCTCGAGAAATGCACCGGCCGGCCGCTGGAGCGCCTCGTCTACGCCTCGACCTCGTCGGTGTACGGCGACGCGGCGGCCATCCCGATGCGAGAGGACGCACGGCCGCAGCCGGTCTCGCCGTACGGGGTCACGAAGCTGGCGGCTGAGCATCTGGGCTTCCTGTACCAGGTCAGCTTCGGGGTGCCGGTCGTCGCGATGCGCTACTTCACGGTGTACGGGCCGCGGCAGCGGCCCGACATGGGGTTTCACCGGTTTCTCACGGCGGCCCTGGACGGCCGGCCGGTCCCGCGGTTCGGCGACGGCGAGCAGACGCGCGACTTCACGTTCGTCTCCGACATCGTCGAGGCCACGTACCGCGCCGGGGTGCAGGGCGTCGTCGGCGAGGTCTACAACGTCGGCGGAGGGTCGCGGGTGTCGGTCAACGAAGTGTTCGCGCTCATCGAGCAGGTGACGGGGCGGCGGCTCGAGATCGAGCAGCTGCCGGCCCAGCCCGGCGACATGCGCGACACGTACGCCGACACCACGCGTGCGCAGCAGGCGCTCGGGTTTCAGCCGTCGGTGACGCTCGCCGACGGCCTTCAGGCAGAGTATCGATGGCTATTGTCCACACGTTCCTGACGGCGTCCCGCCGCTCGCCGCTCGTCCGGGCGCTCGCGGTGCTGCTGCTGCTCGGCGCGGTCCAGGCCTGCGCGCCCAAGCGCGGCGAGATTCCCGTGGGCGTCACCGAGCCCGACAAGTACCTGTGGGAGCAGGGCAACAAGGCCCTCGCGGATCGCAAGTGGTATACGGCGCGCGAGTACTTCCAGCAGCTCGTGGACGGCTACCCCCAGAGCCCGCATCGGGCGGAAGCCAAGCTGGGGCTGGGCGACGCCTACCTCGGTGACGGCACCATCGAGGGAAAGATCCGCGCCGAACGCGAGTTCCAGGAGTTCCTGGCGTACTTCCCGACGCACCCGCGTGCCGACTACGCGCAGTACAAGCTCGCGATGACGCACTTCGAGCAGATGCCGAAGGCCGAGCGGGACCAGACCGCGACCAAGGCCGCGCTCGAGCAGTTCGCGATCTTCAGGGAGCGGTATCCGAACAGCCCGCTGCTGCCCGAGGTGCTCGAGCGCGAGCGTGAGGCCCGCGACCGCCTGAGCGAGTCCATCTACAAGATCGGGCTCTACTACCACCGGGCGAAGTGGTACCCGGGTGCCATCGCGCGCTTCAAGGAAGTGCTCGAGACCGATCCGCAGTACACGTACCGCGACGCGGTGTACTACTACCTCGGCGAGGCGCTGGTCGCCGTCGGCCGCGACGCGGAGGCCCTGCCCTACCTCGAGCGGCTCCAGGCGGAATTCGAGGAGAGCGAGCACCTCGATGACGCGGGCAAGCTGTCGGCGCGCATCAAGGCGACGCTCGCCGAGCGCGTCGCCTCGTCGGCCACCCCCTGATCCTCCTGGTAGGGACGGCTCTCCGAGCCGTCCTCGCCGCACTCCGAGCCGTTTTCGCGCGTCCTCTCCGAGCCGTCCTCGCCGCACTCGAAGCCGTCCTCGCGCGTCCTCTCCGAGCCGTCCTTCCGAAAATCTCAGCGCAGGACGTGGTTGAACCGGCGGTAGTAGTCCACGGCCGACCACAGGGCCAGCCCGAGGACGCCCCAGAGGGCGATCGTCCCCACCCAGTTCAGCGGGAACGGCACACGCTCGGTCAGGATCAGCCCGAGGATCGCCGTCACCTGCATGCCCATCTTCAGCTTCCCCATCTGCGAGGCCGGCATCGCCACGCCGCGGCTCGTCGCGACGCCGCGCAGGGCCGTGATGGCCAGCTCGCGGCCGATGATGACGGCGACAATCCAGGCCGGGACGCGGTCGAGCTGCACGAGCGAGACGAGCGCGCCGATGATGAGCAGCTTGTCGGCGAGCGGGTCGAGCCACTGCCCGATCACCGTGATCTGCTGGCGCCGGCGCGCGAGCCAGCCATCGGCCAGGTCGGTGAGCGAGGCGACCGCGAAGATGGCCGCGCCGAGCCACGCTTCCCCGACGCCTGTCCACGCCCAGCTGCGCGGCGGCGTGAGCAGCACGACCACCAGCAGGGGGACGAGCACGATGCGCGTGAGGGAAAGGGCGTTGGGGAGGTTCAGCATCACCAATGTGCCCGTCCGGGCGTCCGCCGCAGCCGGGCACGGCCTGCTGGCGCGTCATTGTAGCCCGGTCGCCCGGCGTCCGCCCTTGCGCTATCATGACGGCCTGACATGAAAGCCATCCTCCTCGCAGGTGGCAAAGGCACCCGCCTGCGTCCGCTGACGCTGCACACGCCCAAGCCCATCGTCCCCATCTTCAACCGGCCGTTCCTGCTGTACCAGCTCGATCAGCTGCGGGCGATCCCGGAGATCACCGAGGTCATCCTGAGCCTCAACTACCAGCCGAGGCGCATCGAGGAGACGTTCGGCGACGGCGAGGCGCTGGGCATCAAGATCAGCTACGCCGTCGAGCCGACGCCGCTCGGCACGGGCGGGGCCATCAAGTTCGCCGCCGAGCACGTGCAGGACTCGGTCATCGTGTTCAACGGCGACGTGCTGCAGCAGCTCGACCTCCGGGCCGTGATCGACAGGCACCGCGAGCGGCAGGCGAAGGCCTCCATCGTGCTCACGCCCGTCGACAATCCGTCGGCCTACGGGCTGGTCGAAACCGACGCCGAGGGCAACGTCGTGCGGTTCCTCGAGAAGCCCGGCCCGGACGAGATCACGTGCAACACGATCAACGCCGGCGTCTACATCATCGAGCCCGACACGCTCGAGCGCATCCCCGCGGGCGAGCCGTACTCGATCGAGCGCAGCTTCTTCCCGTCGCTCATCGAGCGCGGCGAGACGTTCATCGGGTACGTCAACGACGGCTACTGGATCGACATCGGCACGCCCGAGAAGTACCGCCAGGTGCACCGCGACATCATGGACGGCCGCTACCGCGCCGAGCCCTTCCTCGAGCGCCCGGGCGGCATCGTGGACCTCGGCGCGAAGATCGACAGCGACGTGCACATCCAGGGCCCCTGCTTCCTCGACGAGGGCGTGGTGCTGAAGGCCGGCGCGCAGGTCGGGCCGTACACGGTGCTCGGCCGACAGAGCCAGATTGACGAGCAGGCGCAGGTGCGTGACACGATCGCGTGGGCGAGCAGTGTCGTGGGGGCGCACGCCTCCATCGAGGGCGCGCTGCTCGGCCGCAACGCGCAGGTGGGCCGCCACACGCGGGTCGGCCACGGGGCCATCCTCGGCGACCGGAGCGTGGTGACAGACTTCAGTCAGGTGTGAGCCGCGCCCCGGGCGTGGCGCAAAGGCATGGTTGCGGGCCGCCGGGCGGCCCATCCCGCAGGGCACCGCCGCCCTGCCCGAGTGGAGTTCGCATGGCAGACGTCAACGTGGTCCAACCGCAGATCTTCAAGGCCTACGACGTGCGCGGGCTGTACCCGTCGGAGGTGAACGAGACGGCGCTGCACGGCATCGGCGGCGCCTTTGTCACCTACCTGAACGCGAAGCGCATCGGCGTCACGCGCGACATGCGCACATCGTCGCCGGGCCTCGCCGAGGCGTTCATCGAGGGCGCGCGCCAGCAGGGCTGCGACGTGGTCGACTACGGCATGATGCCGACCGATGTCATGTACTACGCCGTCTGCCGCGACGGCCTCGACGGCGGCGCGCAGATCACCGCCTCGCACAACCCGAAGGAGTACAACGGCGTCAAGCTTGTACGGAAGGACGCCGTGCCGCTGAGCGGCGACGAGGGGATCAAGGAAATCCGCGAGATGGTCGTCGGCCGCAACGTGCCGCCGAAGAAGGCCGCGCTCGGCGGGTACGAGCGCGCCGAGGTGCTCGACGACTACCTCGATCACATCTTCTCGTTCATCGACCCGTCGATCATCAAGCCGTTTGCCTGCGTGCTTGACGCCGGCAGCGGCATGGCGGGCGTCGTCGGGCCGCCGATGTTCGCGCGGCTGCCGTGCCGAATCTCGACGGTGGCTTTCGAGCCCGACGGCACGTTCCCGTTCCACGAGGCCAACCCGCTCATCGAGGAGAACCGCCGCACGGTCACGCAGCGGGTGATCGACGAGAAGGCCGACATCGGCATTGCCTGGGACGGCGACGCCGACCGCTGCTTCTTCATCGACGGCACGGGCGACTTCGTCGCCGGCGACTTCGTCACGGCGCTGCTGGCCGAGGCGTTCCTCATCAAGCAGCCCGGCCAGAAGATCATCTACGACGTCCGGGCGAGCTACGCGGTGAAGGACACGGTCGCCAAGTACGGTGGCGAGGCCCTCATGAGCCGCGTCGGCCACTCGTTCATCAAGCAGCGGATGCGCGCGGAGAACGCCGTGTTCGGCGGCGAGGTCACCGGGCACTACTACTTCCGCGACAACTTCTTCGCCGACAACGGCTTCATCCCGGCGCTGCTCATCCTCGAGCTCATGTCGCGCAAGGGCCAGACGCTGGCCGAGCTGCTCAAGCCGCTGCGCGAGCGCTACTTCATCTCCGGCGAGATCAACACGCGGCTCGCGAGCATGGACGAGGCCGACGCGAAGATCGCGAAGCTTGCCGAGGTGTACAAGGACGGCCACGTCTACCACCTCGACGGCGTCTCGGTGGAGTACCCCGACTGGCACTTCAACGTGCGCAAGTCGAACACCGAGCCGCTGCTGCGCCTGAACCTCGAGGGCGAGACGCCAGAGGTGATGGAGCGCCGGCGCGACGAGGTGCTCGCGATCATCCGCGGCTGATGCGGTAGGGACGGCCCTCCGGGCCGTCCTCACGCTCCCTCCGGGCCCTCCGTTGATTCTGCAGGGACCGCTCGGAGAGCGGTCCCTGCCAGGCCGTGCTAGAATTCGCGTCGGCTGCCTTCGAGGGCGGGCTTAGCATAGTGGTAATGCCCTGGCTTCCCAAGCCAGTAAGACGGGTTCGATTCCCGTAGCCCGCTCCACCAGATCCCTTCCCTTGCAGCTCCAGGCTGCGGCGGTGGTGGGGCGCGTGTCCCGTCAGCCCCCGGATCCGTCACGTCACCACCTACTTCGCCAGCACGTGCGCGAGCTCGAGCAGTGCCCTGTCGAGTTCCCGCGTCGTCGCGATCACCTCTGACAGCGGCGTCGTCACGGTCCGCCCCTGGCACACGTCCACGAGCACGCCCGTCCGGCCCGCGACGCACTCCCGCACCGCAGCGGCCCCGAGCCGCGTGCCGAGCAGCCGATCGAACGCGGTCGGCACGCCGCCCCGCTGCACGTGCCCGAGCGTCGTCGTCCGGACCGCGAAGCCGAGGTCGGCGCGCTCCAGGTGCCCGGGCAGGTGCGGCACACACCCCGCGCCCTCCGACACGACCACGATCGCGTGCGTCTTGCCGCGGTCGTACATCCGGCGGATCTCGGCCGTGACGTCCTCCGGGCCGACCTCCACCTCGGGGATGACGATGACCTCGGCGCCGCCGGCGACGCCGGCGGCCAGCGCAAGGTAGCCGCACTCGCGCCCCATCACCTCGACGAGCATCGCGCGTCGATGCGACGACGCCGTGGCGCGCAACCGATCGATCGATTCGAGGGCGACGTTGAGCGCGGTGTCGACGCCGAGCGCGACGTCCACGCCATGGACGTCGTTGTCGATGGTTCCGGCGATGCCGACGACGGGAATGCCGCGGCGCGACAGGGCGTCGGCCCCGGCCAGCGTGCCGTTGCCGCCAATCGCGACGAGGGCGTCGAGCCCCGCTGCTTCCATGGCCGCGATCGCGCGGCGCTGACCCTCCTCGGTGACGAACTCGGGCGCGCGGGCCGTCCGGAGGTACGTCCCGGCAGCCTGGATGATGCCGCCGACGTCCCGCGCGTCCAGCGGATCGAAGCGGCCGTCCATCAGGCCCAGGTACCCGTCGCGGACGCCCAGCACCTCGAGCCCCTCGTCGGCGGCCGTCCGCACCACCGCCCGGATCGCGGCGTTCATGCCCGATGCGTCGCCGCCGCTGGTCAGCACCCCGATGCGTCTGATGCGTCTCATGGCCTCGTGCCCGCAGTCCTTCGATGCAGGCCGCCGCGAGCGTCAGCGGCGGCCGTTGCCGGCCGGCCCCCACAGCGCGACGGCCGCGCCCAGCCCCGCCACCAGCAGGACGGCCCCGCCCCAGATCACGAGGGGCACCACGGTGTCCATCTTGCTGTCGATGCGCGCCTCGAACGGGTCCTCGGGGTTGTAGAGCACGGGGACACGCTCGCCGACGTCGTAGGGCGGCCTGCCGAAGCCCGTCACCGTGCGGAACCGGACGCGCGTGCCCGTCGCCGTCTCGTACGACACGACGATGCGGAACTGCTCGCGCGGCGTGCGCGCCTGCCGGTCGAACGCCTCGTGCCCCACGACCTCGCCCGTGGTGCGCTCGGCCACCCGCAGGAAGCGCCGCATCTCGGAGGTTGCCTGCCAGCCCGCCGCGAGGAGGACGAGCGACATCAGGATCAGCAGGCTGCCGACGGTGCGACGCGGAAGGGCGAACATCGCGCACCAGAGTATCAGGCGCGCCCGGCTGGGCCGGGCGGAACTGTATGATCGAAGGGTCGCCCTCGCGCGACGGCCTGCACCATGCGCATGTTTCCTGTCCGTCCCCTCCCCGAGTCGACGTCGTCCTGCCCGACGCGAGACCTGACCCCGGTGATCTCGGCGCCGGCCGGCGCGGGCACGCCCGCCCGATGACCCGCGCCCCGTTCCCGTTCCGCCTGGCCGCCATCGACATCGACGACACGCTGGTCGGCCCGGACAAGCGCGTCAGCGAGGCCAACGCCGAGGCCATCGCGCAGCTGCGCGCGCACGGGTGCCGCGTCGTGCTGGCCTCCGGGCGCGAGCACGAGAGCATGTGCGCCTTCCACGACCAGCTTGGCCTCGACGACTACGTCATCTCGAGCCAGGGGGCGCTGGCCGTCCATCCGCACTCCGGCCACGAGTTGTGGCACCGGCCGGTGCCGCCCTCGCTGGCGTCGCGGATCGTGGCCGACGGCCGGGCGCGGGGCGCCGACGTCCTGCTCTACACGCGCGACGGGATCTTCGCGGCGCCCGACAGCCTGTGGATCACGGGCCTCCGGCAACCGGTAGACAAGACCTTACGCTTTCAGGGTGGCGACCTCGAGGCCCTCGCCGCCGCCGGCCCGCTGAAGGTGCTGTGGTACGGGCGTGCCGAGGCCGTCGCCCGCTGGGCCGCGGACGCCGCCCGGCACTACGGCCCCACGGCGGAGATCGTGGTCACGGCCCCTGAGCTCGTGGAATTCAACGCGCCGGACGCCACGAAGGCGACAGCGGTGGCGGCCGTCGCGCAGCACTACGGCATCGCGCAGGCGGACGTCGTCGCCTTCGGTGACGGGCTGAACGACGTGGCGATGCTCCGCTGGGCGGGCTGCGGGATCGCGGTCGGGCACGCCATGCCAGAGGCGCGCGCCGCTGCCGACTGGGTGATCGACGCAGGCGACCCCGAGACGGCGCTCGCCCGCGGCATCCGCGCGCTGCTCGACGGCATGGCGCGCTGACGGCCTCGTCTGGACGAGAACAGGCCCGGCGCCTGGGCACCGGGCCTGTGACAAGGAATCCTGTTGTGGTTGACGAGTTTCGTCGGCGACCGCGCCTGGGGACGGGTGGCACGCGCCACCAGGAGCCGTTTCGGCTCAGGAGTCAGTGGCGAGGACGCCGGCGACCCGCTGTTCCGGGCCTGTGTGGCGCGCTACCAGGATCGCTCCTCACAGACCCCTTCGTTCTTCGGTGGAACCCCCTCAGCCATATCCAACCCCTTTCTCCCGTCACGGGTAGAAGCGGCGGTTCCGCTGTCTGAGTGCAGACTAACGCTGCTCAGAGTGTGTCTCAAGAGGGGCGAAATCACGATATGGACATCCTGGTATGCCCTCCTGAAGTTCCCGCTTGCCAAGCACTTGGGTGATGGCTTTACACTTGCATCTCATCCGGCAGGCATGTTGATCTCGCGTCTCCCGTTTCGTCGAGTGCGTTGCTGCCACGTCGTTGGTGGCGTGCTGGTGTGTGCTGTCGCTGCCGTGGGCGGCGGACGCGCCTGGTGCCAGTCCGGGCCGGCGGTGGTTCCCGCGCAGGCGCCGCCCCCGTCCGTGCCGTTGCCGGCACTGCCAACCGTCGTTGGCGGCGATCACACCGTGGTGCGCTCCGTGTCCGGGTTGTTCATGAACCGTGACGACGGCTTCTTCGCCCGCGTCGGAGGGCTGGGCGACGGCAACGGCGTCGCCGTCGGCGGAGGCTATCGGCTCTCGACCAGCGAGGGCATGCTGACGACCCGCGCGATGGTCTCGCACCGCGAGGCCTATCTCGTGAGCGCCGACTGGCGGCACCGGCTGGATCGTGACGGACGCTGGGCGGTGTCGATAGGCGTGTCCGAGCGGCGCGACGCGCAGCAGCTCTTCTCGGGCCTCGGCCCGGACACGACCGGTGTCGAGAGCGGATTCGCCCTGACCACCCGCACCGCGGACGTGTCGGCCCACTGGCAGGCCGCGCCCTGGCTGAAGGCCTCCTTCGGCATCGCGGCGGTCAACCCGTCGCTTTCGAGGTCCACCAACGAGAGCGTGCTCCCGCTCGAGAGCAGTTACTCCCCCGCCGACGCCGCCGGCATGACCCTCCAGCCGACCTTCGGCGTCCTGCACGCCAGCCTTCAGGTCGACACCCGTCGGCGCCCCGAGCAGGCCACCTGGGGGCGGTATGCCGTCTCGGTGAAGCAGTACGACGACAGGGCCGATGCGGGCTACGCGTTCCGCACGGTCACCCTCGAGCTCGAGCAGAACATCGCCCTCGGCACCTCATCACGGGTGCTCGCATTCCGCGGCATCGCCCAGCAGGCCACGCCCGCCCGCGCGGCGGCGGTGCCTTTCTACTTCCAGCCGGCCATCGGCGGCAACCGTTCGCTCCGCGGCTACGACAGGCAACGATTCCGCGATCGCAGCGCGTTTTTTCTCCAGTCCGAGTTCCGCCAGCGCGTCCACACGTACGCGGCGGCTGCGGCCTTCTTCGACGTCGGCCAGGTGGGACCGAGCCTGTCGGCGCTGCGGGCAGGCTCGCTGCTGACCAGCTACGGCGTCGGCCTGATCGTCGGCAAGGAAGGCAGCGGCGGGCTCCGCACCGACCTGGCCTTCGGCGGCGACGTGCCCGTCCGGCTGGTGGTGGGCTACTCCACCGGCTTCTAGACCACCGGGAGCGAGGGCCGTTCGGTCGGCCCCGGCGCGGCTGTTGTATAACGTCGGCAGCCACCGTGCCCCCGCTCCGCGCATCCCTCAGGTCCGCCCAGGCAGTCGTCGGCGCAGGCATCCGCGCCGGACTCGTCGTGCTGCTGCTGTGCGGCGCGCACGGCCTCGCCCCGCCCACGGCTCGGGCCCAGCCCGGCGAAGGGGCCGAGACCCGGGCCGCCGAGGCGGCCGCGCAGCGACGCGCGAAGGCCGCCATTCCTGTCGAACAGCCCATCCCCACCATCGACAGGATCTTCAGCACCATCGAGGAATCACGGCTGGTCCTGCGCATCTTCGACCCGCCGGAGGGCTGGTTTGCCACCGTGGGCGGCATGGCCGAGGGCAACGGCCTGACGGCGGGCGGCGGCTACCGCTTCGCCCTCGGCCCCGGCCAGCTGAGCGCCCGCGCCGTCGGGTCGTTCCGCCGGTCCTACCTGCTCGATCTCACGTGGCTCCACCCCGTGACCGAGGACGGTCGCCTGACGGCCGTCGCGCAGGGCGGGCGGCGCCACGAGGCGCGGCTGCTCTTCTCCGGGCTCGGGCCGCGCCCGCCGCTCGACGAGAGCACGGACTTCGCGCTCGACGCGACATTCTTCGACGCCGGGCTGATCTACAGGCCGACGCCCCGCCTGTCGTTCACCGGCGGCGGTGGCCTTGTCGCGCCCGAGGTCGACGCGCCCACGGCCGACGACATCGACGACGATCCGGAGTTCGGCGACCTCTTCACCGACGTCACGGCGCCTGGCCTGGCGCACCAGCCCCGGTTTGTCGTCTGGCGCGGGGGCGTCCTGCTCGACCTGCGGGACGCGCCGAACGCCCGCGCCGGCGCGCTCTATGCCGTGGACGTCCGGCGCCTGCATGATCGCGGCGACGGCACGCAGAGCTTCACGGGTACTCGGGTGGAGGCACAGCACTACGTCCCGTTCTGGAACCGGACCCGCGTCCTCGCCCTGCGCGTCGTCGCCGATCAGACCAGCGCCGACGCGGGGGCGGTGGTGCCGTTCTACATGCGGCCGACCATCGGCGGCAGCCGCACGCTGCGCGGCTTCGAGCGTCAGCGGTTCCGGGACAACGCCGTCCTGCTGATGCAGGCGGAGTATCGCTACGAGGTGAACGCATTCGTCATGGGCGCCATCTTCGCCGACGCCGGCCAGGCGGCGCCCTCGCTGTCGCGCGTGCGGTGGCACGACCTGCACACCGACTACGGCATCGGCCTGCGCCTCGGCTATACGACAGGCGTCGCCATCCGCACCGACGTCGCCTTCGGGGGCGACGGCGCCGCGCGGCTGATCTTCACGTTCTCTGCGGCCTTCTGACGTGTCCGACCGACGCACGTTCCGCCACGTCCTGCTCGCCCTTGCCGCCGCGGCCCTGCTCGCGTCCGCGCCGACGACGGCGCAGGCCCCGCGATTCCTGCTCGACGATCCGGTCGCCGTCGACGACGACAGGCTGGTGGACGTAGGCGAGGTGGAGCCGCTCGACCTGAGCCAGCAGCTCGACTTCCTGGCCAACACGTTCGCGAAGCTGGGCGATCGGCGCGACATCCGCGCGCTCAACGTCAACACGCTGGACGAGGTGCCCGACTCGTCGTGGTTCACCAACCGGATCGCGCATCGGCTCCTGAGCGACGAGGAGCTGCGCCGCGGCCCGGACGAGTTCGACGCCCTCCCCTACACCCGCTGGCGGATCGTCGCGGGCAAGAGTTCGGGGCTGCAGCCCGGGTTCCGGGCGGTGGCCGTGGACGACCCGTCAGGCCAGCTCTACCAGATCGAGTTCGACCCGCCGGGCTATCCCGACCTCGCCACGGGCGCCGAGATGGTCGGCACCGGCATCTACCACGCGCTCGGGTACAACGTCGTCGAGAACTACCTGGTGCAGATCTCGACCGATCGGCTCGAGATCGCGCCGACAGCCACCACGCGCGACAGGGCCGGCCGGCGCGTGCCCTTCACGCCGCGGCACCTCCGCGAGGTGCTCGACAGGGCCCATCGCGACGACGACGGCACGTACAGGGCGCTGGCGAGCCGGTTCGCGCCCGGCACGCCCGCGGGCAACTTCCGCTACTACGGCACGCGCCCCGACGATCCCAACGACATCTACCCGCACGAGCATCGCCGCGAGCTGCGCGGGGCGCGGGTCTTCGCGGCGTGGGTGAACCACGACGACTCCAGAGCCGTCAACACTCTCGACATGGTCGAAGGGGAGCCCGGCAGGCGGTACGTGCGCCACTACATGTTCGACTTCGGCTCCATCATGGGCAGCGGCACCGTCGCGCACGACGCGGCGCGGTCGGGCCACGCCTACCTGATCGAGCGCGCGGCCTCGCTGCGCACGCTGGCGACGTTCGGCCTGTGGGCCCCGGCGTGGGCGAAGCGGTCGCGGCCCGAGGTCGCACGCTCGGCGGGCCCGTTCCACGCCGACGACCACTTCGACCCGGTGGCCTGGCGGGCCGAGTACCCGAACGTCGCGTTCCAGAACATGCGCGCCGACGACGCGTTCTGGGCGGCGCGGCGCGTGGCGGCCTTCACCGACGCGCAGCTCGACGTGCTCGTCCGCCGGGGCGCCTACCGCGACCCTGCGGCCCACGCCCAGATCGTGGCCGCGCTCATCGCACGGCGCGACGCCATCGCGCGGGCCTGGCTCACGGGCGTGACGCCCGTCGCCGCCCCGGCCCTGTCGGCGGACGGCCGGCTCACCTTCGAAGACGCCGCCGCGGCGGCGGGCGTGACGGCCGGCGCCCGCTACCGCGTGCAGTGGCAGCACTTCGACAACGACACCGGGACGCACACGCCCGTCGGTGATCCGGTGGTCATCGACGAGCCGCGCACGCTGGCCCCCGAGGCCATCCGGGCGGCGTCCGGCTATGTGGCCGCGTCGGTCTCGATCGACCATCCCGGGTATCCTGCATGGCAGCGGCCTGCCGTGCTGTACTTCCGCCGCACGGCCGACAGCTGGCAGGCGGTCGGCCTCGTGCGCGAGGTCCCGCCGCGCGACGCGCCGGAGTCCCCTCGCGAATGAACGATCCCCGAACGCTCGTCTCGCATCCCGAGCTGCACTCGCACCACTCGTTCCCGCTGTTCAGCACGGTGGGCGAACGGCCGAAGAGCCTGCTCGAGCGGACGCTGAGCCTGTTTGCCGACGTGCGCGCCGGCGAGGGCGTCGGTGCCGTGCTGATGGCGGTGACGGTGTTCCTCCTGCTTGGCGGCTACTACCTCCTCAAGACGGTGCGTGAGGCGCTGATCCTGACGGAGGGCGGCGCCGAGGTGAAGGCCTACTCGTCGGCGGCGCAGGCCCTGCTGCTGCTCGGAGTCGTGCCGCTCTACAGCTGGCTGTCGTCGAAGGTCGGGCGGCTGCCGCTGATGGCGACGACGAGCACGTTCTTCGCTGTCAATCTCGTGCTCTTCTTCCTCGCCGGGCAGTCGGGCGCGCGCATCGGCATCGCCTTCTACATCTGGCTCGGCATCTTCAACGTCTTCGTCATCTCGCAGTTCTGGGCCTTCGCCAACGACATCTACACGGAGGGCCAGGGCCGCCGCCTGTTCCCGCTGATCGGCGTGGGCAGCTCGCTTGGCGCGTGGCTGGGCGCCGAGGCCTCGGTGCCGCTCGTGCAGCGTCTCGCCAGCGGCCCGTACGCCGTGCTGCTGGTCACGGCGGGGCTGCTGCTCGTCTGCCTCGGGCTGATGGTCGTGGTCAACACGCGCGAGGCCAGGCGGCAGCCGGAGACGGCGGCGCAGGGCGCGCAGCCATTGACGGGCGCCGGCGGCTTCGCGCTGGTGATGCGCGATCGCTACCTGCTGTGGATCGCCATGCTGGTGCTCCTGCTGAACGTCGTCAACTCCGCGGGCGAGTTCATCCTGGGCTCGCTCGTCGTGGACGAGGCCGCGCGCGCCTTCGCCGATCCCGCGCAGCAGGACGAGCGCCTGCGGTTCGTCGGCACGTTCTACGGCTCGTTCTACGGCAACGTGAACCTCCTGAGCTTCCTCGTGCAGCTCTTCGTCACGTCGCGCCTGATCCGCTACCTGGGCGTGCGGGGTTCGCTGTTCGTGCTGCCCGTGCTCGCGCTCGTGAGCTACTCGGTGATGGCGGTGGCGCCGCTGCTCGGCCTCGTCAAGGTGCTCAAGACGCTGGAGAACAGCACCAACTACTCGCTCCAGAACACCGTGCGCGAGGCGCTCTTCCTGCCGACGACGCGCGACGCCAAGTACAAGGCCAAGGCCGCGATCGACACGTTCTTCATGCGCGCGGGCGACGTCGCGCAGGCGGGCGTCGTCAGGGCGGGCACGGCACTCGGCGCCAGTGTCGGCGCCTTCGCCTGGTTCACCGTCGGTCTGACGGTGCTGTGGCTCTGGGTGGCCGGTCGGATCGCCCGCGAGCATCGTCGCCGGACCGTGTAGCGTCGGCGGCCGTCGCACGCGACAGCTCCAGCAGCAGCGTCTCCTGCGAGCGCAGGAGCGCGTCACGCGCCTCCTGCGCCGAGCCAGCCGCCAGCACCGGCTCGTTCGGCCCCACCAGGTCCCACAGCTTCTGCCGCACCGTCGGCGGCAGCACGGCGTGCAGGTACTCGAACGCGAGTCCGCGCAGCATCGGCTCGTCGGTGTGGATCGCCCTGAAGGCCACCTTCATCGGCTCGCGCGGCAGCACCGTGACCAGCAGCGAGAACACGTGCTCCAGGCTGCGGTTGGCGCGGTCGCGCAGGTGCTCGTCGAGGAACATCAGCGCGTCGCTGCTCTCGAGCTGATCGAGCAGCCGGTGCCCGTTCCAGACGGGGCGCGCCACCGACAGCTCGCGCTCCACCGTCGCGTAGATGCGGTCGGCGTCGACGCGCAGATTCGGCTCTGCGATGAGGATGCGATCCATCGCGCGGCTGCACTGGTAGCGCACCTCGAAGCGCGGATCCGACAGCCCGGCCATCAGGCCGTCGAACGTCCGCTGCGACGGCACGGAGACGAGCAGCCGGGGAATGCGCCGCCTGATCGCAAAGTCGGTGGCACCGTCGAGGAGGAAGTCGATGAGCAGCCCCACGTGCCGCTCGGCCGTGCGCTCGAGCGCGACGCGCGCCGCCGCCGTGACGTCGTTCCAGGCCAGCAGCCTGATCGTCTGCACCACGTGGATGGTGTCGAACCGGGCCGCGCCGGCCAGCGCGGCGAGCACGCGCTCCTTGTTGCCGGACCGCAGGTGCTGGAGCGTCTCGATGAGCGGGTCGGACGGCATGATCAGGCTGCCGCTCGGCGTCACACGGGGTGGCGGCACTTCCTGCGGCGGCAGCTCGAGCGGCGGCAGCTCGCCCGTCAGCAGCGTGGCCGTCCCGAACGTGGAGCCGCCGTCGAGGCCCTCGTCGGCGTGATCGAGCAGCCGGCGCTCGACGGCCCGCAGGTAGCGGCTGTCGAGCCGCTCGCCGATCCAGATGCCGCCGGCGGCCATCAGGATCGCGAGGCCGAGCAGCTCCGAGACGACAAAGGCGGATCCGGTCAGCAGGATCAACTGCACGAGACCGGCGCCGAGCGCGTCGCCGGCCCTGTCGCAGGTGACGTCGAGGAACGCCTTGACGCGCCGCTTCTCGCCCGGGGCCATCGGCGAGAACAGGAGCTCGTAGCCGCTCCGGAACACCGAGGCGCGCAGCACCGCCTCGACGCCGCGCGCCAGGGTGAACACGCCAAGCGTCGGGAACAGCAGCGCGAGCACGCTGCCGCCGCCCACGCCGATGGGCAGGCTGGTCACCGATCGGCCGACGCCGGCACGCGCCTGCCGCCCCGAGACGACGCTCGTCTGGAGCACGAACGCCGCGACCTGCGTGGCGGTATAGAAGATCGCGAAGAACTGCAGCAGCGCGCCGTCGTCGCTGAAGCGCAGCACCGCCTGCTCCTTCAGCAGGTAGTCGAGGATCGCGGCGCTCGCCGTGCCCAGCGCGACGAAGACGGCGATGTCGCGGACGTAGGGCGAGGCCTTCAGCGCGTGCTTGATGCGCATCGGCTCGGAGACGACGGGACTCCGGCTGCCGACGATGCCCCGGCCGAGGACCAGCGCGAGCAGCGCGCACCCGGCGTGGAACAGGGCCAGCGCGAGCAGCGTCGCGTCCGTCGTCGTCCACGCGCCCATGCGCTCGATCGCCACGCCGCCGAGGATGCCCCCGAGCGTGCCGGCGCCGGCAATCCTCGCGAAGTGGCGCTTGGCCGTGTGCGCGTCGAACAGCTCGCTGGCGAGCGACCAGAAGCCCGAGAGCAGCAGGGCGCCAAACCCCGCGACGTGCAGGTAGACCAGGATGGCCACCACCGGCCCGCCCTCGCCGAGCGCCCACTCCGCGAGGTGGCCGGCGGCGCTCAGGGCGAAGCCGAACGGCACGAGGTAGCGCGGCCCGAGCCACGCCAGCGCGCGGCTGTAGAGCGGCACGGTCGCCACTGACAGCAGCGCCGCTCCCATGACCATCTTCGGGATGTCGGTGACGGGAAGGGCGCTGAGAAAGATCGCGTCCCGGACGGCCTTGGCCGCCACCTGGTGGGCGAGCATGAGCCCCGCCCCCACCATCGCGATCCGAATCAGCGCAGCTTGCGACAACACTCCGGCCGTCAGCGTACCTCGACTGGCGACGGCGCGGCCGCCGGCTCGAGGGTGGCACGCCGGAAGGTGGACGACGGCGGCAGGTGCGTCTGCCACCAGGCCTCGGCGTCGGTCTCGGTCCACTCGCCGGCGTCGCGGCAGGCGTCGAGCAGCTGCACGAGGTGCGCGGCGCTGGCCGGGCGGTCTTCAGGCCGCTTGGCGAGGCACTGGAGCACGACACGCTCGAGGTCGGCCGGAACCGGCAGTTCCGTCCGCGTCGACGGCGGATCGGGCGTCTTCTGGACGTGCGCGACCGCCATGGCCGTCGGGCTCACCTCGTTGAACACGAGCGAGCCGGTGAGCAGGTAGTAGGCGACGCATCCCAGCGTGTAGATGTCGGCACGCTGGTCGATGCGCTGCTCGCCCATCGCGATCTCCGGCGCGATGTAGCCGGGGGTTCCGGCCGAGACGCCGTCGAGCGTGAGGCTCGTGTACTCCTCCACCGTCGTCGGCTTCACCAGGCCGAAGTCGAGCACCTTGACGAAGTCGTACTGGAGGGCCACCTCGCACGCCATGATGTTGGACGGCTTCAGGTCGCGGTGCACGAGGCCCCGTGCGTGCGCCTCGGCGAGCGAGCGGCACACCTGGCGCAGCAGATAGATCACGCGCGACGGCGGCTGCGGGCCGAACGTCTGCACCAGCGACTGGAGGCTGATGCCGTCGAGCAGCTCCATGACGAAGTAGAACGACCCGTCGCGCGACGTCCCGAAGTCGTAGAGGTACACCGTGTGCGGCGACTGCAGGCTCGCCGTCACGCGCGCCTCGCGCTCGAACCGGCGGATGGCGATGTCGGACTGCCGCGCCGACATCCCCGAGGCCAGCTCCGGCCGCACGATCTTGATCGCCGCGTCACGGGCGAGCATCTTGTGCCGCGCCTTCCACACCTCGCCCATCCCGCCCCGGCCGATGAGCGCCTCGAGCTGGTAGCTGCCGAGGTCAACGGCCTTCTGCGCGGCGATTTCCATCCCGTGGATGCGCTTGCCGATGAAGAACGTCAGCAGGGCGGCCAGGTAGTTGAGCAGGTTCCAGGCCGCGAGACGGTTCCAGGGCAGCGGCACGGCGCCCAGCCGCTCGAGGTTGATGGCATACGCAAGCGGCCACATCGACGCGGCCAGCAGTGCCGTGAGCAGCGTCAACCCGGGCCGGTTGGGGATCAGCATGCCGACCAGGAGGATCCACAGGGCGACCTTGGAGGCGCCGCGCACGGGCTCGTCGGCGCCGAACGGCAGGCTGGTTTCCGGGAAGGCGATGCAGAAGGCCACCATCACCTCGAAGGCCATCCCGAACATCAGCAGCGTGGACGGCGGCACGAGACGGTAGTGCTGGAGGGCCATCAGGCCGGCCGCCGACAGCACGACGGCCAGCACGGCCAGCCCGTTGAGCGGGTCCTCGTGCAGCCCGGCAAACTCGGGCTGGATGACCCGCTGCACCATGAACATCACCACGGTCGTGACCGCCACCAGCAACGACAGCCAGCACAGCCGTCGGGACGCCTGGTTCAGCAGCTTCGGCGGCAGCCGGAACGGCGAGCCTGGCGCCTGGCCCGTGGGCGGTTCTCCGGGAGTGTTCACACGTACGTCCGGCACGGCGATGTCCTCCCTTGACAATACGCGGCACCATGCCGCTTCGGCTACCTGAAACCGCGGGGATCGGGCGGCGGGGAAACCTGCGGGGGCGATCTCGCCTCCCCGTGTCAGACGGGTTTGGGGCCGGGCTGGTTCGCCTGTGGAGTGCCGTCGGACGGGAGGGACATGGCTGAACCGGCCGGCACGCAGACCGCGCCGTCATGGGTAACGACGTCCAGCTCGAGGGACGAACGGGCCTTGCGACGGACCGAGGCGCCCCACCAGCCGGTGACGGCCACCGCTGCGGCTTCCGGCCACGGATGCCACACCCGCGCCAGCAGGAGCGCCGCCGTCAGGTACCCCGGCAGCAGGACGAACGTCCAGGGCGCCAGGTCCACGTCCCAGGCCTCGACCGTGCCGACGACGAAGCGCAGGGCGTCCTGCACGACCAGAATGGAGAACGAGCGGGCGCCGGCCCAGCGGAGGAGGCCGCCCGCCCACGCGTGACCGAGCGCCCGGGTAGCCAGCCACCAGAGCGGCGGCAACGCGATGACGAGCGGCAGGGCCGGTCCCAGGACGCCGAGGAGCGTCGCGGGGTCGTTGACGCCCGCGCCGAGCCACATGGCGCCCGTCAGGACGGCGAGGCCGCCGGCCGTCACTGCCGCCGCGGCGGGCCAGCGCAAGGCAACCGGCTCTCGACCGCCAAGACGCGCGCCGGCAGGCCCGGCCATCCACCCGGCCGCCACGATGCCCAGCGCCGGCGCGATCAGCCGGAACGGCAGGAAGCAGATGACCGTCGCGTTGGCGTCGAACCCCGGAATCGGCTCTTCCACGCCGAACGCCCAGGCCCGGCCGGCCCATGAGACGGCGGCCGCGAGCACCACGAGCGCCGGGCCGCCCAGCATGCCGTGCAGGCGACGCAGCAGCGGGAAGACCACGAGCAACTGCGCCACGAGCACGATGTACCAGAGCGAGGGCGCGACGACCTGCATGGCGCGCGCGTCCTCGAGGCGTCCGGCCAGTGACAGCGATCGCAGGACGTCCAGCCAAGCGAACTGGTAGGGCGCGCCTGCCAGCCGCGCCCCTTCGTGCAGCTCCCAGCCGAACGGGTGCGGTCCCACCGCCGCGCGCACGCCCGCCAGGAGCACGCAGAGGACCAGGATGGCCACCGAGCCGAGCCAGTACTGCGGCAGGATCGACCGCGCCCGCCGTGCGTAGAAGCGCAGCACGGGCTGCGGGCGGCCATGCATACTGACGAGCGCCGTGACAAACAGGAGCAGGTCGAGGCGGAAGCCCGGCAGCGCGACGAGCGACCGCACCGCCACGGCGCCTGCCTCGACGAGATGGCCTTCCGACACGGCGGCCCACGCGGCAGCCGCGCTGGCGGTGTCGGGGCCGGGTACGCCGCGGCTGTCGGCGTAGAAGTGGAAGGCCGTGACCCAGAGGATGGTCAGGGCGCGCAGCGCGTCGACGACAGGCAGGCGTCGGTCGGTCGAAGGCGGAGGCTGCGGGGCGGAGCGGGTGGAATGCACGTGAACGCGCAGCGGGATGGGCGGGGCCGTGCATGTCGCCGGCCCCGCCGCGCCCCCTCGAACTAACGCGCGCTGGCGGTCGAGGTCGTCGCCGTCACCGTCGGGAACTCGTACCCCTTGCGGTATTCCCGGGTGAGGAGCTGGTCGGCCTCGCGGTCGTTGACGAACTTCTCGGCCACCGGGTCGAACTGCAGTGGACGCCCGACGCGGTACGAGATGTTGGCCAGGTGCGGCAGCGTCGATGACAGGTGGCCCTCGAGCGCGTTACACGTCAGCAGCTTCTCGTCGTCGGCGCGGATGGCGTCGACGAAGTTCTGGTAGTGCGGTGACTCGATGCTGGTCAGCACCCGCGGGTCGCTGCCCCCTTCCGTCGACGCGCCGTCGGAACCCGGGCCCTTCTCGCCCTTCGGCCCGAGGTACGACTGCCACGTGCGGCCGTTGCCGTCGAGCATCAGCCAGCCCTCGGTGCCGTAGAACAGGTTGCCGATCTCGACGCCGCCCTCCGGGTTGGTGAACTGCCCGCGCGTCGCGAACTCGAGGATCACGCCGTCGGCGTACTCGAACGTCGCCGACTGCGTATCCGGCGTCGTCTGCGACGAGGGCGGACCGAAGTAGCCGCCGACCGAGTGCACGCGGACGGGATGCTCGTTCTTGTTGAGGCCCCAGCGCGCGATGTCGAACTGGTGCGGTCCCTGGTTGCCGGTGTCGCCGTTGCCGTACTCCCAGTGCCAGTGCCAGTTGTAGTGGAAATGGTTCCTGTTGAACGGGCGGCTGGGCGCCGGCCCGAGCCAGAGGTCGTAGTCCACCTTCGAGAGGTAGGCCGAGTCGTAGGTCGGCTCGTAGCTCGTGGCGCGCTCGTTCAGCTTGTACTTCTCGCCAGGCTGCATCGGGCCGTCGGGATACTTGCCGATGCCGGGACGCGGCTTGAAGCACAGGCCGCGCGCCAGGTACAGCTTGCCGATGCCGCCCTCGTGCAGGAACTTGATCGCCTCGCGCACGGCCGGCCGGCTGCGGTTCATCGTGCCGACCTGCACGATCTTGCCGTAGCGCTTCGCCGCCTCGACCTCCTGCCGCCCTTCCCACACCGTGTAGGACGAGGGCTTCTCGACGTACACGTGCTTGCCGGCCTGGAGCGCCGCCACGGTCATCAGCGCGTGCCAGTGGTTCGGCGTGGCGATGATGACGCCGTCGATGTCCTTGTCCTCGAGGACCTTCCGGAAGTCCTGCACGAAGTTCGGCCGGAACGACGGGACGTCCTTCAGGCGCTCGTCGTTGATCCGCTCTGGCGCGAGGTTGGCGTCGATGTCACAGAGCGTCTTGATCTCGACGTTCTTCAGGCGGGCGAAGCCCCGCTTGAGCGCGTTCCCCTGTCCGCGGATGCCGATGCTGGCCAGGACCAGGCGGTCGTTGGCGCCCAGGATGCGCGTGGCGCCGCGCGCCGTGGTGGGCATGAGACCGCTGCCGACGGCCAGGCCGGCGGTGGCCAGGCCGAGTTGCGACGTGAACGTACGCCGGGTGATGCCGTGTTGCGGATGGTGATCGCTTCCCACGAGAGCCTCCATGGCGAGCCGGAACCGCCGCAGCAGTTGACTCGAAAGGTTGTGCCGATCCGTGTCAGTGTACCAGAGGCCAAACCACCTGGCGCTGGCGGCGCGGCGGGCCGTCCTCTGCCTACGTGGCCTTCGGTTCCCAGCCGGGTTCGTAGGTCCGCGACCACAGGGCCTCGGCCTCGCTGTCGTTCTGCACGCGGCCGGTCTGCGGGTCCACCGTCAGGACACGCCCGACCTTCCACGCGATGTTGGCAAGGTGCGCCATCTGCGTGCTGATGTGCCCGCCCTCGATGTCGGCGGCCAGCGTCTCCTTGCCGCGGATGGTTTCGAGGAAGTTGTGGACGTGCCCCGTGTCGAGCGAGGCGCCCGGTCCCGCCGTCGTCAGCTCGCTCCGCTCCGGCGGCTTCACCTCGCGCACCTTCTGGCCCTTCCCGTCATAGACCGCGTAGCCGTTGCCGTCGATCGAGAGCGAGCCCTTGTCGCCATGGAAGGTGACGCCAACGCCCTGGCCTTCCTGCTGCCAGCCGTTCGAGCTCATGCACTCCCACGTGATCATCCTGGTGTCGCCGTACTCGAGCGCCACGGTCTGGGTATCGGGGAACTCCCAGTCGTCCTCGTAGTGGTACCGTCCGCCGGCCGACATCACGCGGGTCGGGTGGTCCACCTGCATGCCCCACCTGGCCAGGTCGAACATGTGGGTGCCGTTGTTGGCCGCCTCGCCCGTGCCCCAGTGCCAGCGCCAGTGCCACTCGTAGTGCACGATGTTGTCGAGGAACACGGTGCGCGGTGCCGGCCCCTGCCAGAGGTCCCAGTCGAGCCACTCGGGCACGGCCACTTCCTTGCCCCGGCCGATCGACCCGCGCCTGTTGGCATACCAGGTGCGCGCGAGATAGGGCCTGCCGATCTCGCCGCCGTGCACCGCCGCGATGGCCTCCTTCACGTTGGGCCACGACCGGCGCTGGTTGCCCATCTGCACGAAGCGCCCGGTGGCGGCGGCCACCTCGACGAGCAGCTCGCCTTCACGCGGGTTGTGGCTGCACGGCTTCTCGACGTACACGTGCTTGCCGGCCTGGCACGCCATGATGGCGGCAGGCGCGTGCCAGTGGTCGGGCGCCGCGATCACCAGGGCGTCGACGTCGGGCGACTCCAGCACCCTGCGCACGTCGCGCTCGAGGCGCGGCGCGGTGCCCGACGCCTGGGCCACCAGCGCGGCGCACTTCTCGGCCGCACGCGTGTCCACGTCGCAGATGACGGTGATGGCGCTGCCGGGCACGGCGGTGAAGGCGCGCGCGAGCTGGGCGCCACGGCTGTTGACGCCCATGACGGCCACCCGCACGAGGTCGGCGGGCGAGCCCTGACGGCGCCAGATGGCCGGCGCGGCGGCCGCCTGCGCGGGGGCCGCGAGACTGGCGCCGACGACGGCGCCCGTGGTGGCGAGGAACTGACGACGGTCGATCGAGCGTGCCATGACAATCTCCGGAATGCGGCGCCCCCTGGCGGCGGCGACCGGCGCAGGGTGCGAATGGGCCTGCAGGCACCGAACTGAACGCCGCCATGCTACATCAGGTTGGCGGCGCGCTCTCCCCCCGGCACGTGGATGCTCAGGGCACCGCGTTCGCGGGCTCGAGGATGACGTAGGTCGGCAGGCCCACGGCGCCGAAGCGCTGCATGGTCGCGCGTGTGGCGGGCTCGTCGGGGTCCTCTGCCTGCACCTTGATCTTCACGTACCTGTCGAGCGCCGCCAGCACCTCGGGGTCCGCCAGCGTCGTCGAGTCCATCGTCAGGCAGTTCTTGCACCACGTCGCCCACAGGTCGACGAGCACGGGGCGTCCCTCGCGCGCCGCGACCTCGAGCCCCGCGGGCAGCGAGGCATACCAGCCCGAGGCCAGCTTCTCTTCCATGCTCGCCTGCACGGCGGCCGGGTCCACCCATCGGTTCGCGAAGAGCGTGTACGCGAGGTAGCCGTAATAGACGGCCGTCGCGAGGATGATCACGCCGAAGGCCTGCTTGACGCGGACCATCCAGCGCCCGGGCCGGGGCAACGCGCCGATGCCGGCGCCCGCAAGCGGCCAGGGCAGCGCCATCCCGAGGCCGAGCACAAACGGCAGCGCCAGCGCGATGGACGTCCCCGACGCGTACAGGTTGCTCGCGAAGACCACGACCTGGATGACGACCGGCGCCACGCATGCGCCGGCGAGGATGGCCGCGATGGCGCCCATGCTGAAGGCGAGCGCCACGCTTCCCTTTCCGCCTGCCGAGACACTCGACGGGGCGAAGCGCGAGAAGTCGATGAGGATGACGTCGAACATCGCGAGACCGAGCACGACGAACACGATGGCGATCGCGAGGTTGAACCACGGCGAGGCGTTCAGCGTGCCGAACGTCCCGGCGGTGAGGATCACCACCAGGCCGAGCACGCCATAGACGATCGCCATGGCCGCGCCGTACGACATCCCGAGCAGCAGGCCGCGGCGACGGGAGCCTGCCTGCGCGCCGGCACCGATGATGGCCAGGTTGATGGGGATCATCGGCAGCACGCAGGGCGTCAGGTTCAGCGCCAGCCCGCCCAGGAACACGATGGCAAGGATCGCGAGCGGTCCGCGCCCCTCGAGCAGGCCCCGTTGCTCGACCCCGGCCTCGGCGTTCGCGATGAACGTCAGGAAATCGTCGCGCCCGAGGTACCCGCCCGTCGTCGCGCGCAGGATGAAGCCGTCGAGGGCGGCGAGCCCTGCCGCGTCGGCACCGGGGTCATCGGCAGCGCCGGCCGATGTCGTCCCGGCGGCGGCCCCGCCCGGGCCGGCCGCTGCGGGCGCTTCGCCCCCGGCTGGCGGCGGCGTGCCGTCGGCGCCCGTCACCCTGACCGTCCACGACACGTCCGCAGTTGCCGGCGCGTAACAGAGCTTGTCGTCACAGGCCTGGTAGCGCAGGCGGGCGGGCACGACCAGGAGGCCGGCCCGCAGCGCCGCGTCGAGCGTGGCGCGGACGCGGATCTCGAAGTCGTGGCCGTAGACCGTCAGGGGCTCGGGGGCGCCCTCCTGCTCGAGGTCGAACGCCTCGGGATACTCGATGGCCTCCACCGTCAGGCCGGGCGGCGCGTCGATCGTCAGGACGGTCGGGAGGAGCGACGGGTCGCGCGGCGTGTTCGACTGGACGTGCAGCGTCCTGTCGAGCCGCACGCGGACGCCGAGTTCCAGGACCTCGCCTGCGCGCGGCGCGTCGGTGAACACGGTCGGCGTCACGTCGGCGCGCGGCCGCCTCACCTGCGCGTCGGCAGGCGTCACGGCCGTCAGGGCCGCGACCAGGATGCCGACGACAAACGAGAACGCGCGCGCGGAAAGCCAGCCTGTCGCCACCTCCTCATCCTACCGCGGCGGTACCGGCCGACCAGAGCCTGACACTGGCCGCCACGTTGAACCGGCTGGCCGCGACGCAGCCCGCGACCACGAGCGCGGCCCCGTCCAGCAGGACCGCACCGACGACGGGATACGTGGCCAGCAGCCAGCCGGCCACCGCGGCGAGGCCCCCGAGCGCCGTGAACGTGCGAATGCCCGCCAGCCGCGCCGCGTTGCCCCTGGCGTGAGCGGACCACTGGCGGTCGAGCCCCACCGCGGCTCCGCCCAGGGCGCCATCACGACCCTGACCACATCCGCAAGTGTCGCGTTACCGATGTCCCTGGCGGGGCGACCGCTTGTCTCGCCGGCGTCGAGTTGTCAGTATGCCTGCATGCCCCGATTCACAGCGACGACGACGCCCGGCACACGCATCTACTACGACGACTCCGGCGGGCATGGCCGCCCGGTCGTCCTCATCCACGGCTGGCCCCTGAGTCACCGCATGTGGGAAGGCCAGGTCAACGCGCTCACCGCGGCTGGCTATCGCTGCGTGTCGTACGACAGGCGGGGCTTCGGCCAGTCGGACCGCCCTACCGTCGGCTACGACTACGACACCCTGGCCGACGACCTGAACGACCTCGTGCGAACGCTGGCGCTGAAGGACGCCGTGCTCGTCGGGTTCTCGATGGGCGGCGGCGAGGTCGCCCGCTACCTCTCGCGCTACGGCCATGAGGGACGCGTGGCCGGCGCCGCCTTCGTCGCCGCGGTGCCGCCGTTCCTGCTGAAGACGGACGACAACCCGGAGGGCGTGGACGGCGCCGTCTTCGACCAGATGCTGGCCGGCGTCCGCGAGAACCGCATCCGCTTCCTCTCCGACTTCCTGACGCAGTTCTTCAACCTCGACGCGGACGGCCGCCAGCTGACGCCCGACGAGCTCGCATACGTGAAGAGCCTGGCGTGGATGGCCTCGCCACTGGCGACGCAGCAGTGCATCACCGCGTTCGGCACCACGGACTTCCGGGAGGACCTCGCGACGATCACGGTCCCGACGCTCGTGGTGCACGGCGACGCCGACCGCATCGTGCCGCTCGAGGTGTCAGGTCGGCGTACAGCGTCGCTCGTGTCGGGCAGCCGCCTCGCCGTGATCGAGGGCGCGCCGCACGGACTCACCGCGACGCATGGGGACGCGCTCAATCGGCTCCTGATTGACTTCCTCGGGAGTGTCTAGAGCGCGCACGAGGGGTGGAGACCAGGAGGGTACGGACGGGAAGAGGAGCGGAGCAAGAGAGCAGAGAAAGGGAGAGGAAGAGGGAGCTGCAAGGCTTCAGCCGTCACTCCCTGAGGGCGGCGCGAGCGACGTGCCGGACGCGCGCGAGGACGTCGTCGGGGGGACCTGCCGCGTCCACGCGGTGCCAGGTGAGGTCGCCGATGTCGCGCGCGGACTGCGCGCGGACGACGGCGGCGTCGGCATCGGAGACGTCGGCGGTGCGGTGCTGGACGCGGTCGATGAGCACTGGCTCTGGAGCTTCCAGCCAGATGCCGACAAACGGCACCCCGGCGTCGGCCGCCATCCGCTCCAGCGCCTGGCGGTCGGCCTCACGCTGGTGCACGGCGTCGACGATGACGGCGTGGCCCTGGCGCAGGAGCGCGCCGGCCTGCCGCACGAGCGTGTCGTAGACGCGACGCGAGACTTCCGGGGTATAGCCGGACGCGTCGAGCGCCTGGTCCCACGGCACGTTCAGCAACCGCTTGCGGATGGCGTCGCTCCTGAGCACGATCGCCCCGGGCACGGGACCGACGTCCGGCGCGAGGCCGCGCGCGATCGTCGACTTGCCCGTGCCGCTGAGGCCGCCGATCCCGACGAGACACGGCGGCACCGGCGCGAGCAGCGTCCCCGCGAGGTCCAGATACTCCCGCGCCGCTGCATGCATCGCCTCGCGCTGATCGGCATCGCCCTGCAGCGATGCCGCCGTGGCGCTCGTCTTCGCCCGTACGGCCGCCCGGCACGACAGGAAAAGCGGCAGCAGCTCGAGCCCCCCGCCATCGGGTGACGCGTCGAGGTAGGTGTCGAGCACCACGTTGGCATGCCGCGGCAGGCCGCGCCGCCAGAGGTCCATCAGCAGGAACGCCAGGTCGTAGAGGACGTCGATGCACGCGATGGCGTCGTTGAACTCGACGCCGTCGAAGGGAGTCGGCTGGCCGTCCAGCAGGACGATGTTGCGCAGGTGGAGGTCGCCGTGGCAGTGGCGCACGAGCCCGGCCTCGCGCCGGGCCTCCAGCGTCGCGCGATGCCGTTCGAGCGCCGCGCGCGCGTTGGCGGTGAGCTGTGTCACCGCACGCGCATCGAGCACGTCGCCGCCGAACTCCGCCAGGCCCTCGGCGTTGCCGTCGATGACCCACGCCATGCCGTCGTACCCGCCGTGGTCGCGCCGCGGCTCGGCCGCGGCGTGGAAGGCGGCCACGGCGCGCGCGAGCGCCGCCATCAGGTCGAGGTCGAGCTGCCCTGCCGCCGCCCGGCGGTCGAGCAGCGCGTCCTGCGGAAAGCGCGTCATCTCGAGGACGTAGTCGACAGGACGACCGCTCCCGTCGAAGGCGAACCCGCCGTCGGCCTGCTGCGTGATCGCGCGGACGCGCCGGTACAGCGTCGGCGCCGTGCGCCGGTTCAGCCGGCACTCGGCCTCGCACGCCAGGCGCCGCAGCTCCGTCGTCGAGAAGTCGAGATAGTCGTAGCGCACCGCGCGCTTCAGCTTGTACGCACGGTCGCCGGCGAGGAACACGCACGCGGCGTGTGTCTCCACGCGCTCGACGTCGGCGCCGCCATGCGTGGACGGGTCACCGAGCCACGCGACCACCGCCGACTGGTCCTCGACGACTCCGCTCACCTGCCCACCTGTTCCGCCACGTTCGTGACGACGAGCTCGAGCACCTCGCCTCGCTTGCGTGCGTCGGCGTTGATGGCGCGGCGCGCGGGGACGCGCCACGCCCTCAGCCCGGCGTCGCGAGCGCGCGAGCTCTCGTACAGCTCCACGACCGACGGCGCCGTCGAGTTGCTGAGGACGACATGACAGCCGCGCCGCGCGAGCGTGACCACGGCGTCGGCGAGGCGTCGCTGGTCGTCGTCGCCGAAGCCCGCGGCCGTGTAGCTGGTGAACCGCGCGGTCGCCGTGAGCGGCGCGTACGGCGGGTCGAAGTACACGAAGTCCCCTGCCCGCGCGACGTCGAGCACGTCCTCCCAGGGGGCGTGGACGAGCGTGATGCCCGGCGTGCGGAGCGCGCCGGCGGCGGCGCGCAGCGCGGTGGCGTCGCAAATCCTGGGGTTGAGGTAGCGGCCCGCCGGCACGTTCATCTCGCCGCGCGAGTTCAGGCGAAACAGGCCGTTGTAGCCGGTGCGATTGAGGTAGATGAAGAGCGCCGCGCGCTCGGGGCCGAACGTCCCGGCCTCGGCGCCGCCGGCACGCCACCTGGCGACCGAGCCGTTGAAGCGCGCGCGTGCCTCGTAGTAGTGCGCGCTGCCGCGCCGCCGGTGCCTGGCCGCCAACCGCTCGAGCACGTCGATCACCGCGTCCGCGTCGCGGCGCAGCGCCGCGTAGCACCCCACCAGCACGTCGTTGGTGTCGGCAAGCCGTGCCGCGACGATGCGCCCGCGGCTCCACATGTCGAAGAACAGCGCGCCGCTCCCGACGAACGGCTCGTGGTAGGTCGCATATGCCGGCGGGACGAACCGCCGCAGCACCGGCAGGAGTTGCCGCTTGCCGCCGGCCCACTTCAGGAACGGCCGCGCGGCCGCGAGCGGTGGCGCCTCGCGCGCCTCGGCGTCTATCAGCATCCCGTCTAGCCTACTTCGGGGCGCATGCCTTGCGTCAGCATCGCCTTCTACGCTGTGATCGCGCCGGCATGGCTTCCACCGACACTCCCGATCGACGGCCTCGCGCCGTCCCTCCCCCGGCAGACGCCGTCGTCACGCTGTCGGCACGCGGCATGGCAGAGCGCGTCCGCGCGGGCGAGCTCTCGTCCGAAGCGCTCGTGACCGCCCACCTGGCCCGCATCGCCGAGGTCAACCCGCACCTCAACGCCATCGTCCGCCTCCGCGGCGACGCGGCCCTCGCCGACGCGCGTGAGGCCGACAGCGCACGGGCCCGGGGCGAGCGGCGCGGCCCGCTGCACGGCGTGCCAATCACGGTGAAGGACTCGTTCGACACGGCCGGCCTCGTGTCGACGGCCGGCACGCTGGGCCGGAAGGACCATGTTCCGGAGGCCGACGCGACGGTCGTCAGCCGCCTCAAGGCCGCCGGCGCCATCGTGCTCGGCAAGACGAACACTCCCGAGCTGACGCTCGCCTACGAAGCGAACAACCTGATCTACGGGATGACATGGAACCCGCACGACCTGTCGCGCGGCACCGGCGGCAGCAGCGGCGGCGCCGCGGCCATCGTCGCGGCATGGGGGTCGGCGCTGGATGTCGGCACCGACACGGCGGGCAGCATCCGCTACCCGGCGCACTGCTGCGGCGTGGCCGGGCTGAAGCCGACGTCGGGACGCGTGCCGCGCACGGGACACGTGATCGGCCCCGCGGGTCTCCAGCAGTGGCTGACGTCGGTCGGCCCCATCGCGAGACGCGTCGAGGACCTCGAACTGGCGTTCACGATCATGGCGGGACCAGACGACGTCGATCCGCACATCGCCCCCGTGCCGCTCGCCCCGTCGTCGGGCGTACGGCTGGAGGGCCTGCGTGCCGCGCTGTTCCTCGACACGCCCCTGGCGCGGACGGCGCCGGCCGTGCGCGCCGCGGTCGAGCGGGCGGCCGGCTGGCTCGCCGCCGAGGGCGCCGCGATCGACGAGGCGCTGCTGCCCGAGTTCGAGCGCCCCTTCGAGTTCTTCCCGCAGCTGTTCGGCGCGGACGGCGCCGAAGGCCTGGAGCACTACCTGCGCTGGCTCGGCACGACCGAGTACTCGCCACAGCTGCTCGGCGCGCTGCACCTCAACCGGCCGTACCGGATGTCCACCACGGCGCTCGGCGACCTGATGATCGCGATCGACACGTGGCGGACACGCGCCCTCGCGTTCATGCAGCGCTACGACCTCGTCATCGGCCCTGTCGCGGCAGACGTGGCGCCGCCTCCCGTGCGGAACTGGACCGACAGCAGCGTCGCGTGGACGCCCGGCGTCTTCTCGTACCTGGTGCCGTTCAACTTCACCGGCCAGCCCGCCGTCGTGGTGCCGGTGGGCAGCGTGGACGGGCTGCCCATCGGCGTGCAGTGCGTCGCCCGAGTGTGGCGCGAGGACGTGGCGCTCCGGGCCGCGGCGGCCCTCGAGCACGCCGCCGACCGGGCCCGGCAGCCCGCGGCGGGCACGTGACAGCAAAGACTTACGGAACGTCGGTCCCGCGGTACGTCGTCAGGTAGCGCAGCACCTCGGCGCGCTCCTCTGGCGTGCCGCCCATGCCACGGCTCACCATGTCCTGCACCGTCTCGCGCCAGCCCTGCTCCGGCAGGCGGAAGCGGGTGACGACCGTCGGCGCGTGGCACCCCGAGCACAGCTGCTGCACGAGGGCGCGGCCCGGCTCGTCGGGCAGGCCCACGCGATCGAACTCCTCCCGCACGCGTTCGGCCGTCGAGATGCCGGACGGGTCGGGCGGCGGCCCCACCGGGTCCATCGACGGAACCGGCGCGCTGGCGTCGAGCGCGAACGTGTAGAGCCGTCCCGGCGCCTGGAAGCCGCTGCGTCCCGTCGCCACCGTCACGTACTGCCGGCCGTCGAGCATGTAGGTGATGGGGTTGGCGAACCCCGGCGCGAGCTGGATCGACCAGAGCTCCTTGCCGGTGTCGGCCGCGTACGCCTTGAACGACCCGTCGTTGGATCCGTGGAACAGCAGGTTGCTCGCCGTGGCCAGGGTGCCGCTGGTGATGCCCGGCCTGTCGAACGTGATGCGCCAGCGCTCCTCCTGTGTCACCGGGTCCCGCGCGGCGAGGAACGCACCCTGCTGCTGGCCACCGGCGCCGACGACCTGCGGATCGCGGCGCACGGGCGACGGCGGCGGCGCGGCCACGTGCGTGGCAGCGTCGGCCGGCGCCGGACGCCGGCGGGGACGGCCCGTGTTCATCCGCCCGATCTGGTGCTGGAAGTCGGGGTCCCAGGCGTACGTGCCGGTCGTCTCCTGCCCCGGGATGTAGACCAGCCGCGCGAGGGGGTTGTAGGCCATCGCATGCCAGCTGTGCGCGCCGTCGGACCCCGGCGAGAGACGCTGCCCCTCCGGCCCGTAGCTCGCCTCGGGGGTCTCGATGGGCCGGCCGGTCACCGGGTCGAGTCCCGTCGCCCAGGTGACGTTGACAAACGGCTTGCCCGAGATGAACTCGCCCGTCTCCCGATCGATGACGTAGAAGAACCCGTTCTTCGGCGCCTGCATCAGCACCTTGCGCGGGCGGCCGTCGATGGTGAGGTCGGCAAGGACGATGGGCTGCGTGCTGGCGTAGTCCCAGTTGTCGGCCGGCGTCTGCTGGAAGTGCCACACGTACTCGCCGGTCGAGGGACGGAGCGCGATGATCGAGCACAGGAACAGGTTGTCGCCGCCCGCGGGGCTGCGCAGCAGGCGTGGCCACGGCGACCCGTTGCCGGTGCCGATGTAGAGCAGATCGAGCTCGGGGTCATAGGCCATGCCATCCCATGGCGTGCCGCCGCCGCCGTACTTCCACCAGGCGCCGGTCCACGTCGCGGCCGCCATGCGCATCGCCTCGTTCTCGAACGGCAGGCTCGGATCGCCGGGCACCGTCCAGAAGCGCCACGCTTCCCTTCCCGTGTCGACGTCGTAGGCGGCGACAAAGCCGCGCACGCCGAACTCCGAGCCGCTCGTGCCCGTGATGACCTTGTCCTTGATGACACGCGGCGCGCCCGTGATGCTGTAGTCGTCCTCGCGGCTCGCGACCTGGGTGCTCCACACCTGGCGGCCGGTATCCGCGTCGAGCGCGACCAGGCGGCTGTCGAGCGTGCCGACAAACACCTTGCCGTCGTGATAGGCGACGCCGCGGTTCACCGGCCCGCAGCACAGGCTCGGCCCGAGGCGGTGGCGCACGCCCTGCGCGTCGGTCTCGAACGTCTGGTGCGGGATGCGCGGATCCCAGCGCCACCGCAGCCGGCCCGTCCTGGCGTCCACCGCGTAGACGACACTCCAGGGCGTCGTCCCGTAGATGGTGCCGTTGACCATCAGCGGCGTGCCCTCGATCTGGCCGGCGAAGGCCTCGAGGTCCGTGGCCCACGCCAGGCCGAGGCGGCCGATGTTGTCGGGCGTGATCTGCGTCAGCGGGCTGAAGTGCGTACCGTTCTGGTCGCCCCCGTACAACGGCCATTCGTGCGTGCCGGCGGGCTGTGCCGCAACGTGCGCGAGTGCCCACGTCGCCGCCAGCGCCGGCAGCAGGAGGAACAGGCGGCGCATCGGCTCAGTTCCCCGCAGCCGCGCCGCGCCGCGCGGCGAGCTGCCTGTCGATCGACGCCTTCAGCGACGGCAGGTGCCGCAGGGCGTTCTGGTAGTACACCTTGCGCAGCACCTCGTCGGGCAGGCCGATGCCCGAGATGTGCCAGCGGCCGTGGCCGGGCGAGCCGCTGGCGGTGCGTACCTGGGCCGGGTGCGGGAAGTACTCGTCCCACGTCTCGAGGTAGCGCCAGTGCGGACGCCAGAAGTCGTCCGGATCGCGGCGCGGGCTGCCGTCGCTGCCGAAGACGATGCGGTCCTGGTACTTCAGGATGAACTCGCGCCAGAGGCGCGGCGCACGCCCGAGATCCTGGAACGTCGCCGAGAGCTCGATGTCGGCGTTCGGGTAGGTGTCGAGGAACGTGGCGAGCTTGTGCGGGTCGTAGTAGAGCATCGCCATGTGCGCATTGACGAAGCGCGTCTTCGGGTGCTTGCGGTGCATCTCCTCCCGCGCCTTCTCGATGACCTCGTGGCTCGGCCCGCTCTCGTACAGGTTGCCCGACGTGTCACCCGGTTGCCGCCAGAGGCCGGCCTCGTAGCGCTCGTTCTTCGGGCTGATCGGGTAGAAGCGGCCAATCGAGTCGCTCGTGTGGATCATCACGGGCCTGTCGTACCTGGCCGCCATCTCCCAGATCGGATCCAGCCGCGGGTCGTCGGCCTGGATGAACGACCCGTCGGGGTTCTTCGCGCCCTGGCCGAGCTGCTTGAACACCTTCATGCCCAGCGCGCCTGCCTTGAACGCGCGCTCCATCTCCGCGGCGAACCGCTCGGACCACCCCGGCTCGTTGATGCCCTCGTGGCTGAACGTGATGAAGTTGGCCACGCGGTCGCGGTAGGGCTCGCCAGCCTTCAGCACGGCGTCCAGTTCGGCGCCGGAGCCGCCGTTCATGTTGGCGATGACGCCGAGGCCCACCTCGTCCATCAGGGCGATGAGCTGTTCGTAGGCCTCGGCCGACGTCAGGCCGCGCGCATGGACGTGGAAGTCGATGGCCGGGTACTTCGCGCGGACGATGTGCGTACGCGGCAGGCGCAGGAGCGTGTACGGCATCGGCGGCTGCTCCACGCCGGGCGGCTGCCACCCCTCGGGAGCCCGCACCTGGTCGAACGTCGGCAGCGGCGGCACCCACACCTCGCCCTCGGCCACGTCGGGCGGCGGCGCGGGCTCGACGATGATGTCGGGCGCCGGAGCGTCGGCACGGCCGACGTCGCCGGCTGGCGGCTGGGCCTTGCTGCTCTCGGTGTTCGGGGTCTGCTGGCAGGCCGCGCCGAGGGCGACAGCGGCCAGCAGGAGGGAGGACCACGGCGAACGGTTCATGAACGGCACGCTCCTTGGGGAGAAGGTCGTGCGCGCATTCTTGCACAGCCGCCCCGCGTGGGCGGGCCGACCGGGGCCTGCGAGTGTTCGACGGCTGGCCGACGCGACCGCGCCCCGCACACGCGAAACGGCCCTCGAGAGTCCTCAAGGGCCGCTGCGTGAACCTGCTGTGCGGGCAGGTCGTGTCTGTTGGTCGGGACGGCGAGATTCGAACTCGCGACCCCCTGAACCCCATTCAGGTGCGCTACCAGGCTGCGCCACGTCCCGACGTACGCCGTAAGGCGCGAACGCGGATTGTAACTCACCTCGCGCCCGAGAGCCAGCGCCCGGGGCCCTCAGACAGTCGCCCCGTGCGACCGCCACGCGGGCAGCGCGGTCGCATTCCATGGATTCCCGTTGCGCACGTGCGGTACCCGCGTGCAAGGCCCCCGTGGCCTCGTGTGCGTTCGTCACGCTGCCAGGGCACGTTGGTACTGGCATCCGGTTCGCAAACGTGCACAATGAGGCCATCCAGATCAGCGCGGTCCGTCGGCCCCTGGCGCAGCCGCGGCCGACCGGCGGCAGACATCACGAGCCGTCTGCCTGACCGGAGCCGTCCTGCCGGACCGTCGCGAGGTGTCGACCTCGACGGGGCATGTCATGGCTGTCTCTCGCCTGCTGCGGTGTAGTCGCGCGCTCTGCCTGACGGCCGGCGCGCTCGTCGTCGGTGCGGCCCCGCTGCCTGCCCAGGAGCCGGAGCCGCGCGCCCCCGCCGAACGTCCGGCCGAGCCGCCCCCCGGCCCCGCGGCCGCGCCGGAGCGCTCGCCTGCAGACGCCGCCGTGGGGCGGCCCGCGAAACGCTCCGACACCCCGCCCATCACCATCGACCTCAAGCCGACGGCCATCCTCGAGGGCCACGACCTGCGCGCGACGATCAAGGTGCAGCCGCGGGCGGTGAACCGCCTGCTCGCCGTGCGCATCGAGGCGCCGACGTTCTACGCCAGCACCGAGCGCGAGCTCATGGGCGAGGCGTCGCAGCGGACGTTCACGTTCAAGTGGGACAAGCTGCCGGCAGGCTGGTATCGCGTGGAAGCGCTGGTCACCGACGCGTCGGGCGACGTGACGCGCATCCATCGCGACTTCCAGGTGCACGGCCCGTCGCTCGACAGCCAGGTCGCCGAGGCGCCGACTCAAGGGCGCCGCGGACGACGAGGGCGGCGCTGACGGGCCAGGCTGATCACCGGACGACGGAGACGCAGATCCTCCGGGCGGGCGCTCCACCGTCGCGCGAGGCGTGCCGCTTACGACTGCCGCGCGCGCCGGCGGCCGCCGCCCGACGCGACGGGCTGCACCTGGCTCCGGCGATCGTCGAGCAGGTCGAGCAGCGATCGGAGCTCCTGCTTCAGCTTCAGGATCTGGGCGCGGGTGGCATCGTTGAAGGCGACCGGCGGCACCTTCCCTGGTGCCTCGTCGAAGGGCAGCAGGTCGGCGGCGTCCGGCTCGGGCTGCTCGGCCTCGAACCGCCGGCGCACCCCCGACAGCGTCAGTCCCTCGCTGAAGACGAGCTCGTGAATCCGGATCACGCGCTCGACGTCCTTCGGCCGGTACACGCGCGGGCCCCCGGGCGTCTTCGAGACGCCGAGGTCGGGAAACTCGGACTCCCACGACCGCAGGACGTACGGCTGAATCCCGACCAGCTCGCAGACCTCGGCAGCCTTGAACGCCGGCTTGGCGGGAATCACGATGCGGGGCGCATCGGCCATAGGCCGTGAGTATAACAACCCTATCGCTTCCCGGTGGCGGCGCCCGCGCGCTTGCGGGGCTTGCCTCGCGCGGCCTTGCGCGCCCGCGGCCGCGGCGCCTTCGTCGCCCCCGCGTCATCGTCGCGTCCCCCGCGTCGGCGCACGGTGATGCGGATCGGCGTGCCCTCGAAGCCGAACGTCTCGCGCAGGTTGTTCACGAGGAAGCGCTCGTAGGAAAAGTGGAAGCTGGACGCGATGTTGGTGAAAAACACGAAGTGCGGCGGGGCGACGCCCGTCTGCACCGCGTACATGATCCGGACGCGCTTGTGCCCGGGACTGGCGGGCGGGTGCTCGCGCGTGATCCGCTCGACGAACCGGTTCAGCTCGCCCGTGGTCACGCGCGTGCGGCGGGCGGCCGCGATCCTGTCGATCGTCTCGAGCAGCTTCGGCGCGCGCTCGCCGGTGAGCGCCGAGAGGTGCAGCAGCGGCGCGTAGTCGAGGAACTTCAGCCGGAAGCGCTGTTCGGCATCGAACGACTTGTAGAAGTCGGGGCCTTCCTGCTTGACCAGGTCCCACTTGTTGGCGGCGATGATCACGCTGCAGCCGAGGCGTTCGGCCTCGCCGGCAATCGCCGCGTCCTGGTCGGTGGCGCCCTCGACCGCGTCGATCACCAGCACGGCGACGTCGGCCCGCTCCATCGCCCGCCGCGCGGTGAGCACGCTGACCATCTCGACCTGGTGCGAGCTCGCGACACGGCCCGGACGCCTGATGCCGGCGGTGTCGACGATGCGGAAGGTGCGCTTGTGCCAGGTGAGGAGCGTGTCGATGGCGTCGCGGGTCGTGCCCGGGATGTCGCTCACCATCACGCGTTCCTCGCGCAGCAGCCGGTTCACGAGCGACGACTTGCCGACGTTGGGACGGCCGACGATGGCCACCGCCACCTCGTCGGCCGACGCGGGCACCTCACCGCGGCCGAGCCCGGCCTCACGGAGCTTCGCCGTGACGGCATCCATGAGCTCGGTCGTGCCCGTGCCGTGCTCGGCGGCGATCTCGAAGACGTCGTCGAATCCGAGCGCGCTGAACTCGTAGACGCGCTCCCGCGCGCGCTTGTCGTCGGTCTTGTTGGCGACGAGCAACACCGGGGCGCCGGAAGCCCGGACGACGGCGGCAATCTCCTGGTCGCCGGGGAGCAGCCCCTCACGCGCGTCCACGACGAAGACGACGAGATCGGCCTGGGCGATGGCGCGGCGTCCGTGCTCGACCACCAGCGCATGGAGCGGGTCCTCCGTGTGGCCGAAGATGCCGCCGGTGTCGATGAGGCGGAAGGCGAACTCGCCCCAGACCGCGTCCTGCTCCAGGACGTCACGCGTGGTGCCCGGCATGGCGTTCACGATCGCCCGCCGGGTACGGGTGATCCGGTTGAACAACGTCGACTTGCCGACGTTGGGGCGCCCGACGAGGACGACGGACGGCAGGGAACGGCTGGCGGCTGGGCTCATGGGCGCTGTGACCGGGCCGCGATTGACAGCCCTAAATGCTTATAATTATGCTAGTTAGCAATACAGGATGATCAAGGTCGACATCATCAACGACGTGGCCGCCGTGGCGGGCATCACCAAGGTGAAGGCCGAAGTGGCCGTCGAGGCGGTGTTTGCCGCCATGCGCGACGCCATGGCGCGCGGCGAGCGGATCGAGCTGCGCGGCTTCGGCGTGTTCCAGGTGAAGCCCCGCAAGCGCGGCATCGGACGCAATCCCCGCACCGGCAAGGAGGTGCGCATCCCGCCCGGCCGGACCATCCGTTTCAAGCCGGGCAAGGACCTCCAGAACATTGCCGGCTGATCCCTCGGAGCCGTCGTCGGGGCCCGTGCCGAGACCGCCCCTCGTGGTACCGGCCACCTGGGACCCTGCCCACCACGCCTACACCTTTCGTCCCGCGGCGCGCCGCATCGGGTCGCGGCCGTGGGTGCACGCGCTCCTGCTCGCGCTGACGTTCCTGACGACGACGCTGGCCGGGAGCGGCTTCTACGTGAACTACGTGACGGCGATCGGGTCGCGCCCGCTGCCCGCGGAGCTGACGGAGTGGTCGCTCTTCCTGGGCGGCCTGTGGTTCAGCGTGCCCGCGCTGCTCATCCTGGGCAGCCACGAGATGGGGCACTACGTCGCGTGCCGATATTACCGGATTCCCGCGACGCTTCCGTACTTCATTCCCTTCCCGAGCCTCGTCGGCACGCTCGGTGCGGTGATCCGGATGGCCGTGCCGCGCACGCGACGCTCGCTGTTCGACGTGGGCGTCGCCGGGCCGATCGCCGGCTTCGTCGTGCTGGTGCCGGTCGCGATCTACGGCGTCAGCGAGTCGTTCATCGTGCAGCTGCCGCCCGACTTCCGCATGGGCGAGGGCATCTACCTCGGCGACCCGCTCCTGCTGACCTGGTTGCGTGACGTCATGCACGGCGCCCCGGGCCCGGGGCAGGAGTTCGTCATGCATCCGTCAGGCTTCGCGGCCTGGTTCGGCCTCGTGGCGACGGCCCTCAACCTCTTCCCCGCCGGGCAGCTCGATGGCGGCCACATGGTGCATGCGCTGGTCGGGCGCGCGTCGCGCTACGTCACGCTGGCGACGCTGGCGCTGCTCATCGGGATGGGCGTGTTCGTCTCGGCGAGCTGGATCGTCTGGAGCGTGCTGCTGACCGTGATGACGCTCGGCTTCGGGCTCGACCATCCACCGGTGGACGACCCCGGCGTGCCCATCGGCCGCGAGCGCGTGTTCATCGCGCTGTGCGCCGTGGCGATGTTCGCGCTGGCCTTCACGCCCGTGCCGATCAGCCCCGCCGACTTCGTCGGCCAGCGCTGACTGCGCCCGCCGTCGCGCCGCGGGGCCGGTCGCCGCGCGCGAGCGCCCCCCGCTACAGCATCGAGATCGGGTCGACGTCCACCGTCGTGCGGCGCGCGACGTCCGGCCGTGCCTGCAGCGTGGCCCGCACCGCGTTGCGCATCAGCGTCCTGTCGCGTCCCTTCAGCAGGATCTGCACGCGTACCTCGCCGCGCAGCCGCCCGAGCGGCGCCGGCGCCGGGCCGAGCACCGCAAACCCGCTCGTCTGGCGCAGCGCCGCCGCGACGCCCCCGGCATCGCGCATCGCCGTCGGCAGGGACTGGTGGCGGATGACGATGTTCACCATCGAGACGTACGGCGGATAGCGCATGCGGCTGCGGAACTCGAGCTCGTGCGCGGTGAAGGCCTCGTAGTCCTGGGCGGCCGCCAGCGTGATCGCGTAGTGCCCGGGATGCAGCGTCTGCACGTAGGCTTCCCCGCCCGCCTCGCCGCGCCCGGCGCGGCCCGCCACCTGCGTCAGCAATTGAAACGTGCGCTCCGCCGCGCGGAAGTCGGCCACGCCCAGGCCGATGTCGGCCGAGATGACGCCGACGAGCGTGACCTGCGGGAAGTCGTGGCCCTTGGCGATCATCTGCGTGCCGACGAGGACATCGACCTCGCGCCGCGCGAAGCGCTCGAGGACGCGCGCGATGGAGCCGCGCCGTGCCATCGTGTCGCGGTCCACCCTCGCCAGGCGCGCCGACGGGAAGCGCGTGGCGACCTCCTGCTCCACGCGCTCGGTGCCGATGCCCGTGTACTCGAGGTACTGCCCGCCGCACGCATCGCACTGCCGCGGCAGCGGCCGCGCGTGGTTGCAGTAGTGGCAGCGCATCTCGCGCGCGGCACGGTGCACGGTCAGCGTCACGCTGCAGTTGGGACAGGCGACGGGCTCGCCGCACGCGCGGCAGAAGAACGACGGCGCGTATCCGCGGCGGTTCAGCAGCACGATCGCCTGCTCGCCGCGCTCGAGGCACCGATCGAGCGCCTCGACCAGCGGCACGCTCAGCACGACCTCAGGGCCGTGCAGCGCGTACTGCTCGCGCATGTCCACGATGCGTACCGCCGCGAGCGGGCGCTCGAGCACGCGCCGCCGCATCCGCAGCGACAGGTAACGGCCTTCTGACGCGTTCCGGAACGACTCGAGCGACGGCGTTGCCGAGCCGAGCACGACGAGCGCGCCGGCGTCGCGCGCGCGCACGATCGCCGCGTCGCGGCCGTTGTAGCGCGGGCTCTCCTCCTGCTTGTACGCCGTGTCGTGCTCCTCGTCGACGATCACCAGGCCGAGGCGCGGCAGCGGCGCGAAGACGGCCGACCGCGTGCCGACGACGACGTCCACCTCGCCCCGGCGGATGCGGTGCCACTGGTCGTAGCGCTCGCCGTCGGACAGGCCGCTGTGCTGGATGGCCACGCGCGCGCCGAAGGCCCGGCGGAACAGGCGCGCCACGGCTGGCGTGAGGGCGATCTCGGGCACGAGCAGCAGCACCGTGCGCCCCGCGTCGAGGCAGGCGCGCGCCAGGCGCAGGTAGACCTGCGTCTTGCCGCTGCCGGTCACGCCCTGGAGCAGCGCCGCCTTGAACCCGGCGCGCGGCGGTCCTGCGGGGCGTTCCGACGCGTTGGCTTCCGCGGCGCCAGCTTCCGCGGCGCCAGCCTCCGCGACGGACGCGAGGTACGGCAGCAGCTCGTCGAGCACCGCGGCCTGTTCGTCGGTGACGTCGAGGAAGAGCGCCGCGGGGTCCTCCGGCGCGTCCTGCACCGCGCCGAGCACGCCGCTCGTGAACGGGTCACGCTCCACGGCGCGCCACTCGACGCTCGCGAGTCCCTGGGCGACGAGCCGCCGGATCACGTCGCTGCCGATGCCGCGCTGCCGGAGTTCCGCCGAGTCGATGCCATCAGGCGCCTCGCGCAGCAGCGCGCAGGCCTCGGCCTGGCGCCGGCCGAGGCGCCCAAGCTCCACGCTGCCTGCCGCGGCCGTCAGGCGAACGCGGCGCCGGCGTCGCGACGCGTCGGCCTTCCCCGTCACCACCGGATGCGCGACGACGAGCCCTGCCTTCTCGAGCCGCCGCACGCCGCGCAGCACGTCGACCGTCGACCGCCTGGCAGGTGTCCCCGCCGGCGGTGGTTCCAGGACGGACCGCCGCCGCCACAGGCGCTCGATCTCCGAGCGCAGCACCGGCGAGTGCCGCGCGATCAGCTCGGCGAGGGCGCGATCCCCCGCCGGCGCAGCGTCGGCCCCCGCGCCGACCCACTCGAGGTTGACGTCGCTGCGCAGCCAGCCCTGCGGGGGCAGCGCCGTCGCCAGCGCGTCTCCTGGGCCGGCGAGGTAGTACTCGGCAATCCACAGCGCGAGGCGGACCACGTCGGCAGGCAGGAACGGCTCGGCGTCGAGCGTGTCCTGCACGTCCTTGATCTGCCCCGGGTCCAGGCCGTCGTCCGGCGCGTCGACGTGCGTGACGATGCCCGTCACGGCCCGCCGGCCGACGGGCACCACGACGCGCATCCCTGGCTCGAGCTCCAGGCTCTCGGCCGCCCTGTAGGTGAGCAGACCGAGCCCGGGGACGGGCACGGCCACGCGCACCAGAGGCATCAGGCCTCCTCGCGCAGCAGCGCCATGACCTTCTTCAGGTCTTCCCAGGCGTCGCGCTTCTTGTCGGGGCTCCGCAGCAGGTACGCGGGATGGAAGGTGGGCACGAACTTCGCGGCGCGCAGCGGGAACACCTGGCCCCGCAGCCGGGAGATGGGCGTGTCGGTGCGCAGCAGCGCACGCGCGGCCGATGAGCCGAGCCCCACGACGACCTTCGGCTGGATGATGTCGATCTGGCGGAGCAGGAACGGCTCGCAGGCGGCCACCTCGTCGGGCTCCGGCGTCCGGTTCGCCGGCGGGCGGCACTTGACCACGTTGGCGATGTACACGCTCTCGCGCGTGTAGCCCATCGCCTCGATCATCTTCGTGAGCAGCTGCCCCGCGCGGCCGACGAACGGCTCGCCCTGGATGTCCTCGTCCGCGCCCGGCGCCTCGCCGACAAACATCAGCTCCGCGTGGGGGTTCCCGACGCCGAACACGACCTGGCGGCGTCCGAGGCCGGCCAGCTTGCAGCGCGTGCACAGCGGGCCGATCTCGTCGCGGAGCAGCGCCAGGGCCGCCGGTGCGTCCGCGCCCGCGGCCGGATCGACGGCGGGGACGACGAGTGCCGGCTCGTCGGCGGCCGGCGCTTCCTGCTGCGGCGTGCCTGCCGGCACGGCGGGCGCTGCCGCGCCGTCGTGCCGCCACGCCGGGTCGCGCGAGAAGCCGGCGACGCCCAGCTCCTGGAGAAAGACCAGGTGGCGGCGCAGCTGCTGGCGCGGGTCGAAGGCCTCAGCCATCGAGCCGCTCCGCCAGCCAGTCCACGAGACGACGCGCGAGGGCGTCCTTCGACTCGAGCGGGTAGGTCAGGTGTCCGTCGGCGCTCACAAACGTCGCCTGGTTCGTGTCGACCTCGAACCCGGCATCCGCGCGCGACACGTCGTTGGCGACGATGAGGTCCACCTGCTTGGCGGTGAGCTTGGCCGCCGCGTGCGCCAGCATGTCGTTGGTCTCGGCGGCGAAGCCGACCAGCACGGGCCGCGCCGCCCCGGCGCGCCTGGCACCGAGCTCGCCGAGGATGTCCGGCGTCCGCTCCAGCGCGATCGACAGCTCGTCGTCGTGCTTCTTGATCTTGCGGCCCGCGGCGCCGCCGGCGGGCGTGTAGTCGGCGACGGCGGCGGCCATCACGACGGCGTCGGCGTCATCGGCGGCGGCATGAACGGCATCGCGCATCTGCCGGGCGGACCTGACGCGCGTCACCTCGACGCCGGCGGGCGGCTCGAGCGTCGTCGGTCCGAGGACGAGCGTCACGCGCGCGCCGGCCAGCCTCGCCTGCCGGGCGATGGCGATGCCCATCTTCCCGCTCGAGCGGTTGCCGATGTAGCGCACGGGGTCGAGATCCTCGTAGGTCGGCCCGGCCGTCACGACGACGTGGCGCCCCGCGAGCGACTGCGGCCCCTGCAGCACGGCCAGCGCGGCAGCGGCGATGACGTCGGGCTCGGCCAGGCGCCCCTTCCCTACCCAGCCGCACGCGAGGTAGCCCTCGCCCGGCTCGACAAACTGCACGCCGCGGCTCCGCAGGGTCGCCATGTTGGCCTGCGTGGCCGGGTGGTCGTACATGTTGGAGTTCATCGCGGGCGCCATGAGGACGGGCGCGCGCGTGGCAAGCAGCAGCGACGTCAGGAAGTCGTCGGCCAGGCCGTGGGCGGCACGCGCGATGGTGTTGGCGGTGGCGGGCGCCACGAGGACGAGCGCGGCCTCACTGGCCAGGGCGATGTGCTCGATGTCGGCGTTGGCGCCGGGCGTCCACTGGCTCGTGACGACGGCGCGCTGGGTAATCGCTTCGAACGTCAGCGGGGCGACGAAGCGCCGGGCGGCCTTCGTCATCACGACGGCGACGTCGTGGTCCGCCTTCTGCAGCCGGCGGGCGACCTCGACGGCCTTGTAGGCGCTGATGCCGCCGGTGACCCCCAGGACGACGAGCGACACGGGGTCCCCGTCCTACTGCTCGTCGGTGGCCGCGTCGTCGTCGATGCGCCAGACCAGGCCGGCGGCGACCTCGCGCTGCGCCGTCCGGGCGGGCTTCGCGCTGGGCTCGAGCTTCGGCAGGCTGCCCTGGAGCAGCTGCTTGGCCCGGAGCGACGCAATCACCACGAACTCGAAGGCGTTGTCGAGCTGGCTGCGGTTGACGATGGCGTTCACGGACACTATCCCCTTCTGTTCTGCTGACGGCCGTCAGCTGGCGCCGGCGCCCTGGGGCCCCTCAGGGCCGCGACGCCGGGACGTCGGCAAACGTCTCGATGATGGCTTCGGCGACCGAGACCATCCGCGTCCGCTTGACGCGCTCGGCCTGCACGATGCACTGCATGGCCATCACGCAGGCATCCAGGTCGTCATTGACGACGACGTAATCGTACTCGCGGTAGGCGACAACCTCGGCGCGCGCGGTCTCGAGGCGCCGCCGGATGGCGTCCTCCGGGTCCTTGCCGCGACCGCGGAGCCGCTGGACGAGCACCTCGAACGAGGGCGGAAGCACGAAGATGGTCACGAGCGGCAGGTGCATGGCCCGCACCTGCGCCGCGCCCTGGACGTCGATCACGAGGACGACGTCCTTCCCCGAGCTCATCAGGGCCTCCGTGTCGACGCGCCGCGTGCCGTAGTAGTTCCCGAACACGTCCGCGTGCTCGATGAACTCGCCGGCCGCGATCATCTCCTCGAAGCGGGCCCTCGAGACGAAATTATAGTCGATGCCGTCGCGCTCCCCCGGCCGGGCCGGACGCGAGGTGTAGCTGCGCGACATGACCAGGTCCGGGACGATCTGGACGAGACGCTCGACGACAGTGGTCTTGCCAGTGCCGGACGGGGCCGACACCACGTACAGGCGGCCGCCGCCGTGGACCGGGCCGTCATTCGACATTCTGGACCTGCTCGCGCATCTTCTCCAGCTCGGCCTTGGCCTGCACGACGAGCGCCGACACCCTGGTGCCCTCGGCCTTGGCGCCTATTGTATTCACCTCGCGATTCATCTCCTGCAGCAGGAAGTCCAGGGTGCGGCCAACGGGGTCGGTGCCGGCCACGAGCTGCCGCCAGTGCCCGATGTGGGCGCGCAGACGGACCAGCTCCTCGCGGACGTCCGAGCGCGCCACGTACTTCACCACTTCCTGGGCCAGCACCGACGGGTCGAGCGCCGGGTCGAGCCGCAGATCGCCGACGCGCTCGAGCAGGCGCGTCGTGAGCTGCTCCGCGCCGTCGGCGGCCGCCGCCTCGATGTCGCTGACCAGGGCCTCGAGCGCGGCCAGCCGCGTCTCGAGCTCGGCCGCCAGGTAGTCGCCCTCGGACCGGCGCATGGCGTCGAGCGCGGCGAGTGCGTCCTCGACCGCCCGCTCGGCCGCGGCACGGACCGTGTCGGGATCCACGGTCTCGCGCGCCTCGCCCACGGTCACGACATGCGGCAACCGCAGCACGTCGCCGGGGGTCAGCACGCCCTGGACGATGCCCTTCGCGCGCGCCGGCGCGAACGCCGCGTCGAGCGCCGTGAGCAGCGCCTCGTTGACCTCGACGGCCGGCACGGCGGCTTCGCGCGCCTGCACCTGGATCGCGAGCTCGAGCCGTCCCCGCGCGACGGTCCGCTGCACCTGCGCGCGGATGGCCGTCTCGGCGGCCTGGAGCGACGCCGGCAGCCGGCACTGGAGGTCGAGGTGGCGATGGTTGATCGCGCGCAGCGTCACGTTGAGCGTGAGCTGATCCACGTCGCGCGTCACGGCGGCAAAGCCGGTCATCGATCTCATCGTTCGCGCACCAGCTGGAGCGGGGCCGACGCGCGGGCCCCGGCCTTCGGGGGTGCGCCGCTCCCGAACACCTGCAGCGCGTACAGCCGGCTGTAGACGCCTTCGGGCCGGGCGAGCAGTTCCTCGTGTCGGCCGCTCTCGACGATCGTCCCCCGCTCGACGACGAGGATCCGGTCGGCGCTGCGCACGGTGGACAGCCGGTGGGCGATCACAAACGACGTGCGATTGCGCATCAGCGTCTGCAGCGCGTCCTGGACGAGGCGCTCCGACTCGGCGTCGAGCGACGAGGTCGCCTCGTCGAGGATGAGAATCGGCGGGTCCTTGAGCAGCGCACGGGCAATCGCGAGGCGCTGGCGCTGGCCGCCGCTCAGGCGCCCGCCCTTCTCGCCGATCCGCGTCTCGTAGCCCTCGGGCAGCTTGCTGATGAACTCGTGCGCATGGGCCGCGCGCGCGGCGCGCTCGAGCTCCTCGAACGGCGCGTCGGGGCGCCCGTAGGCGAGGTTGCGCGCAATGGTGTCGTCAAACAGCAGCGGGTCCTGCGTGACGAGGCCGATCTGCGCGCGGAGCGAGCGCAG